>DASYNM010000243.1:0-4227 GCA_036008545.1 Verrucomicrobiia bacterium | reverse complement strand
AAGAGAAGCTCGGAAAGCTTTATCTGGTGCCCACGGCGGAAACGCCGGTGGCCAATATCCATCGCGAGGAGATATTGCCGGAAAAAAGCCTGCCGGTCCGTTACTGCGCCTATACGCCGTGTTTTCGCGGGGAAGCGGGAGCGGCAGGCGTGGGCACGCGCGGGATGATCCGCGTGCACCAGTTCGACAAAGTGGAGCTGATCAAAGTCGTGAAGCCGGAAAACGGCTATGACGAACTGGAAAAGATGGTCGCGAACGCGGAGAAAGTTTTGCAACTCCTCGGCCTGCATTATCGCGTCATCATGCTGTGCACGGGGGACATGGGTTTTGGCAGCGCCAAAACGTATGATATCGAAGTCTGGGCGCCGGGGCAGGGGAGTTACCTGGAGGTTTCGAGTTGCTCGAATTGCGAGGATTTTCAGGCGCGCCGGATGAACCTGCGGTTCAAAACGGAAGGCGGCGAAAATAAATTCCCGCACATCCTGAACGGCAGCGGCACGGCTCTGGCCAGATTATTCGTGGCGCTGATTGAAGCGCACCAGCAGCCGGACGGAAGCGTCCGGATTCCGGTTCCACTGCAGCCGTATTTGAAGACGGAGAAGATTACGGCGGTAACATGAGCCATTTTCGCCCTCACCCCGGCGCTGACTCGCTCGCGCCCGCTCGCTCGGTTGCTGCGCAACCTTCGGCTCCGCCAAATTCCTTTCGCCGCTTCCCAAGCGACTCAAGTCTCCCCCAGGAGAGGGAGAAGCTACCGTCCGATTTTCGTAATGGGAATGCTTGCTGGAAAGCGGCAGGCAAAGTCGTGAAGGAAAGCGGCAGAGGGCTGCCGCACTCCAAAACGCAAGCGAGGAAAGGAAGGCCATGAACATTTTGCTCGCCAGCAGCGAAGTCCATCCATACTCGAAAACGGGCGGGCTGGCGGACATGGTGGGCGCGCTGGCCAAGATGCTCGCGCGGACGGGACACGAGGCGCGGATGGTGACGCCACTTTATCGCGGCCTGCTGGAACAATATCCCGAAATACGCCGCGTGGATTGGTGGATGGAGCTGCCACTTGGCTCGAAGCGCGTCCAGGCGGAATTGTATTCGCTCGAAGTCGAAAAGAACCTGACGGTCTATTTCATCCGGCAGCCGGGATTTTTTGAGCGGAGTGGCATTTACCTGGAGAACAACGTTTCCTACACGGACAACGACGAGCGGTTCATTTTTTTCTCCAAATGCGTGGCGCACCTGGCGCGTTATTTGTCGTGGCGGCCAGACGTGATTCACATCCATGACTGGCAGACGGGTTTTGTGCCAGCGCTGGTCCAGCATCAGCAAAAAAGCGAAGGGTGGGGGAACCCGCCGCCGACGTGCCTGACGATCCACAACCTGGCATTCCAGGGCGTTTTTCCCGCCAGTTCGTTCGGGCTGACGAACCTTCCCCCGGAATACAACACGCTGGATATTTCGGAATTTTTCGGGCGCATCAACTGCCTTAAAACGGGCATTGCGCTGGCCGACGTGATGACGACGGTCAGCCCGCGCTACGCGCGCGAAATTTTGACGGAGGAATACGGCTGCGGGCTGGACGGTTTGTTGCGCAAGCGGCAAAGCCGGCTTTTCGGAATCCTGAACGGCGTGGATTACGAAGAATGGAATCCGATGGACGACCAGCATTTGAAAGCGCCGTATTCAGAGGCGAAGTTGGCGGGAAAAAAGATCAATAAGGTGGAATTGCAAACGGAACTGGGCCTGGCCGTGTCCGACGTGCCATTGTTCGGAACGATCACGCGGCTGGCGGAACAAAAAGGAATGGATATCCAGCTCGCCGCGCTCGAGGAAATGTTGAGCACGGACATGCAGTTTGTGCTGCTGGGCAGCGGTTCGCCGGCTTACGAACTGGGTTACCGCGAATTGGCCCGGCGATTTCCGAGCAAAGTGGTTGCGCGCTTCGGTTATGACGAGGGGCTGTCGCATCGCATCGAAGCAGGGTGCGACTTTTACCTGATGCCGTCGCGCTACGAGCCGAGCGGATTGAACCAGATGTATAGCCTGCACTACGGGACGGTTCCCATTGTGCGCGCCACGGGCGGGCTGGACGACAGCGTAGTGGATTTTATGGAAAATAAAACGCGGGCCAATGGGATCAAGTTTTCAGATTATTCGGCGCGCGCACTGGCCAAAGGCATCCGCAAAGCGCTGGCGCTCTACGAGCAGCCGGAGTTGCTGCGTCGCTGCCGCAAGAACGGCATGAAAGCCGATTTTTCGTGGAATCGCACCGTGGGCGAATACCTAAGGATTTATGAGGCGGCGAAAAAATCCAGCGGCGGCCGGCCGGCGCGTTAATTCGGCTGCAGCGCAAAATAACGCTGCAATTCCGCAGGCGAAACGGGATTAGTGAAGTTCACCGTACCGGTTGCATCAAAATAATTGGTCGCCACAAGTGTCCAGTTGGGCATAGCGAGATTGGTCGAAGTCAGGAGATAGCAGGGGTCGTAAGCAAGGCCGCCGGTGCCGGTGATGGTCAAGCTGCCGCCGGATTGGGCAACGCCGCTGATGGTTGGCGGCGCTTGATTAGTGGAAACGATGCGCAACGTGCCGTTGACGCCCAACGCATATGTGTTCCACAAAAGCCCGCTGCCGGGCGTGGCTGGAGAAATTCCGGTAAAGGCTCCGCTATATTGGCCCGCCGAAAATAGCTGGTAAGATTGCCCGGCCAGATACGAGCCGCCCAGATTGGTGAGCTGCAGCGTGCCGCCATAAACCACATTGGTCAGGCCCTGGACGCTGCACGCCGAGGCGGTGTATGGCTGCAATCCCATGAGAGTGGCGCTGCCGTTGTTTAGGAGCAGGTTGCCATTGACAGTGACCGAAGCGAGGTTGGTGATTCCCGGGGCAAAAGTCCCGCCGCTATAAACCGTGACATTTCCGTTTACAATGCCGCCGCCCATCAGCCAGGCATTGCTGGATACGTTGAAACCGCCGGAAAATATGCCAGCGTTCAAATTATTCGCATTTGTCCCCATTTGAAAGGTGGCGGAATGAAAACCGTCGCCTACAAGCAAGGGCAGGGGATAGGAACTGAACGTGTAGTTAATGCCTCCCGCCTGCAACGTGCCTCCGTGGAAGACGATGGCGTTGGTTTGCATGGAGTAATTGGAGATGGAAAATACCCCGCCGCGGAACGTCCCTGAATTGAGCACCAGCGAGCCGGAGGTGCCCACGGTGATGCTGTTGCTGACAATCATCGTGCCGCCACTGATGGTCACGGTGTTGCTGGTCTGGGTTGAGGCCTGAAGAAAATTGCCGATCTGCAGGAGAAAGCCAACGTTCACTACGGCGTTGTTGCTGATGACCATTTGGTTCGGGCTGCTGTTGTTGCCGATGTAAAGCCCGCCGCTCGAGCCATTGTAAATGTCGCGAACGGCCAGCAGGGTACCGGAATTGGCGACGGCCAGCAGGCTGTTGTTATTGACGTAAATATCGGGCGCGGCGACTTCACCGGAATCGCTGACCATCAATGTGTTCGTCGCGCCGCTTACCCCAAGATAGAGCGCGCCATCATTAAGCTTGTCGTTGTTCGTCCAGAGCGAACCGGCCCCGTCAACCAGCGCAAAGCAATTGTTGTTGCCGCTATTTTCGCCGATGTAAGCGATGTTATCCGACACCGTGCCGCCGTTGGTGATGAACAAGCGTGTGCCGCTGTCCGCCAGATACAGGTTGGCCGTGCTGTACCACATTGAATTTGTACCGGCCACGACAACGGTATCCGGGCTGCCGTTATTGCCCTGGACGTAACCGTCGTTGTCCGCCAGCCTTCCGCCGCTGATAATCTGAAGAAGGTTTGAACCGTCATCAAAATCGAAATCCACATTATTTGTCCAAAGCGAGCCGGCGCCGGTGATCGTCACGGTAGTGAGCCCTCCCTCAACCACGGTAGCCAGGCTGGATGAGTTGTTGACGACGAGCCTGGCCCCGTTGCTGACGATGCATTGATTATCCATACTGCTATAACCCAGACGGTAGTTGTTGCAGGTCAGGGACGAGCCGGGATCGGCCAATGTCAGTGCATTTGAATTACAATAGACCCCGATGTCGCAGGTGCTGGTGGTGGTAAAGGCGCCGCCGTTGTTGATGGAGAGCCGATGCCGGCCCGGGTTCATGTAGCCGAGATAAACGTAACCGCTGGTCCATTCGGAATTTGTTCCCGTGACGGCAACCGAATTACTGATGCTGGATGAC
>DASYNM010000242.1:0-5640 GCA_036008545.1 Verrucomicrobiia bacterium | reverse complement strand
CAATCGACGCCTACAAAATAAGCCCTGCGCATCGCGGCAGAAAACGCGGCGGCCCTTAAGCGCTCGTCTCCTCCAGAATTTCGATGCCGTTGATCTTGGCGTTCTTGTCCGGGCTGCCAGGGGACGCGCTCACGCGCACCACGATGTTGCCACCGGCATCGGGCGAGATGCGGGGGAACTCCTTGACCACCGCCTTGTTGACACCGCCGGCCGCGGTGAAAATGTCAAAGGCATTCAAGACAGGCTGGCCATTGATCTCGATGTTTTCCAGCCGTTTCCCGGCCACTTCGTCAAAAATTTCCGCGAAATGCAGACGCACCAGATAATGCCGCCCCGCGCGGACCGGGAACTTGTAGGCGAAGTCCTGCGCGTAGCGCTCATATTGATAGACGGGTTCCGGGGCGGCGTTGGGCGCGCTGAGATCGATCTTGGAATCTTTATAGTTGACACTGCCGGATTCCATGTTCGGGTCGGGCTGGAAAGCGCCGGCCTCTTCATCACTGCCGCAAATAATCCGAATGGGCGGATGCAAGACGACAGGTTTATCCGACGACGGCTGGGGCAGGGGAGCGTAGTGAAAATCCGCCGGCATGGTGGCAGGAGGGCGATCTTCCGGAGCGCGGCCCCATTCGACATTAGGGTTCGGTCCCATGACAAGCTGGAGCGTTCCGCCGCCCACAATCTCCTCGTGGCGTAGCCAGGCGCGTTTGAGCGGCTGGTCGTTGAAGGTGGCGGACTGGATGTAAACATTTTCTGGCGCGTTGTTCTCGGCCACCACGGTGAATGTGCGACCCTGATATTTTTCGGCATCCAAATGCAGCGTCGCTTTGCTGACGACCGGGCTGCCGATGGCATAGACGCCGCTATCGGGATTCATTGGGTAAAAGCCCAGCGCGCTGAACACGTACCAAGCCGCCATCTGGCCGCAGTCGGCGTTGCCGCATTGTCCCGCAGGTGTGTCGTTGTACTCTGCCGCCATGACCTGGCGAATGTGCTGCTGCGTTTTGTAGGGCGCGCCCGCGTAGTCATAAAGGTAAGCGACATGGTGGCATTGCTCATCGCCTTGCGAGTATTGGCCGATCAATCCGCTGATGTCCGGAATGTCCGTTTGAATCGTCGAGTCAGCCGAGAAGAGCGAATCCAGCTTCTGAATGAACGGTTGGTCGCCGCCGTAAAGAGCGATCATGCCGGGCACATCCTGCTGCACGCCGAAAGCGTACTGCCAGGCGTCGGCCTCGGTGTATTCGTCACCGACCAGTGCATTGTTGACAAAGTGAGGGCGCCAGGCGCCGGTGGCCTTGCGACCGCGGAAAAATCCCACACCGGCGTCGAACAGATTGCGATAGTTGGCTGCCCGTTGGTAGAACATCTGCGCGTCCTCCTTGTGTCCGAGCGCATCGGCCATGCGCGCTAGAGACCAATCGTCGAACGCATATTCAATGGTCTTGGAGGCCGCCTGATCCCCCTGTTTTGAGGCGACGTAGCCGAGTTTTTTGTAGGTGTCCAAGCCGTTGCGATTTTGCATGGCCGTGTCGCGCATCGCCTGATAGGCTGCCTCGCCATCGAAACCGCGAAAGCCCTTGAGATAAGCATCGGCGATAACGGCCACCGAATGATAGCCGATCATGCACCAGGTTTCGTTGCCCCACAACGGCCAGATTGGCGTGGTGTGCTGGCCGTTCTGCCGATATTCCGCCAATAGGGTTTGAATAATGTCGTCCACTCGGCGTGGCTGCAGGATTGTCAGCAGCGGATTCTCCGCCCGGTAGGTGTCCCACAGGGAGAACGTCGTGTAGTTTTGGAAGCCTTCGCTAGGGTGGTTCTTCTTATCCATCCCGCGATAGCTGCCATCCGCGTCGTTGAAAAGCACCGGCGCCAGACAACTCAGATAAAGGTTGGCGTAAAACGTCGCGCGAATGTGAGGGTCGAACGACTCCACCTCCGCCGCATCGAACACGTTCTTCCAAGCCGCGACGGCGGCAGCGCAAATGCCGTCGAAATCCCAGGAAGGGATTTCCGCCGCCAGGTTTTTCCGGGCGCCTTCAATGCCGGTGCCGGAAATGCCGACTTTGACCAGGATGGTTTCGTCGGCCGCAGTGGCGTAATTGAAGGCCGCCTTCATGCCCTGGCCATTGCCGTGCCGGGCCTCCGTCGCCAGACGCTTGCCGTTGCGTTCCAGCACGACCGACGCGAATGGCTTTGAAAACTCCATGACGAAATAGATCGCGCGCTTTCCGCCCCAGCCGTCGGAAATGCGCGAGCCGCTGACGGTGGTGTCGTTTTCAACCGTCAAGGAAGTCTCGACGGCGTTGTTGCCGACGCCGTGAGCGAGATCGAGGATGACGTGCGCGTTGGTCGCCGCCGGGAAGGTGTATTTATGAAATCCGCACCGCGCCGTTGTAGTCAGATCCACCGCAACCTTTGGATCATCCAAAAACACGCGATAAACCCCCGGAGTAGCGTGTTCCCGGTCGTGCGAGAAGTGTGACCGATAACCGTCAGGATTGAAGGCGATCTTCCCGACAGTCGGCATCAGGAGGACGTCGCCCAGGCAACCGCAACCCGTACCACTTAAATGAGTATGACTGAAGCCGACGATGGCGGAGTCCGAGTAATGGTAGCCTGAGCACCCGTCCCAACCCTCGATCGGGGTGTCGGGGCTGAGTTGGACCATGCCAAAGGGCACAGTGGCGCCGGGGTAAGTGTGACCGTGATCGGCGGTGCCGACCATTGGCAGCGGCTGGTCAACGGGGTCCGGCAAAGCCCACGCTTGGCCAGCCAGAAGGCACGTCCCAGCGAGCAAGGCGGCGACAGTTCTAGTATTCATAAAATCTTTAAATTGTGCTTTTTACGATTGCAGGGAGGATGCGGGCCGCTGGGGGCGTCGTGATTCTGCTCCACAAGAGAATCGTCTCCATCCTACATAAGCCAAACTGAAGTGCTCCGCAACCCAAATCGAAGGGGAAAAAATTGCCCGTTCGGCTGGGCCTGGAATGGCCTGGCAGGTTTGACTGAGTGCGACTGGGTGCGACTGGGCAACTTAATCTTTGGTAGGCGAGGCGAGTCAGAACTCCACGAGAACTGCCCGCTTTGCGGGCTGCGGCGTGCCTGGCAAACTGGTTTGACGCGGTTTGACTGGGTGCGACTTGGTGCGACCACAAGTCAGCTATAGGAGGAGACTCCGTGCTATCTGTGGTCCGACTTCTTAAAAGAACCGCGCATGCCACGGAATCCACTGATGCGTTCAACAAAGCGGATAGTTCCTTCGGTACTATGGCGCCCCATCCCTTACCAGTCTCACAATCGCAAACTATCATGTCGCCATCTTACCTCAACTCTCAAAAAGCAAAAAACCTACCGTAGGCTTTTAGGTACGATTTTTTTGGAGGGGCCAAAATGGACGCTTATTATTCACTTGCAACGACTTGCAACTCGAAAATCCTCAAAAAAATGAAAAATTGTGAAAAAAAGTCTTAAATAATTTCGCGAACGCCGCCAATAATCCCTACGATGAATCGTTTACTGAGCATTGGCTGCTTCGGGTTAGTAGTCACGTTGGTTTCTGGCTGCCAACAGCGTCCCCCTCGTATGACGAAGCCCAAAGCGCCCGTCATGGCCGAGGTGCTCTCGAACTCCACTCCTGCGGATTGGCGTCAGCTCGACCCTGAAAACACAATTTACATGGAGTTAGGCAGTGGCCGCGTCGTCATCGAACTGGCGCCGGCGTTCGCACCGAATCACGTCGCTAACGTGAAAGCATTGGCGCGGGAGCATTATTACGATGGCCTTGCCATCGTCCGCGTGCAAGACAACTACGTGGTGCAATGGGCGGATCCCAATACTGAAAAGCCGGAACTGATGCGCAAGATTCAGCACGCCCACGCAACGTTGCCGGCTGAATTTGACCGTGCCATTGATCACAAGCTGCGCTTCACGCCATTACCCGACAGGGATGTCTATGCGCCCGAAGTTGGTTTTTCGGGCGGCTTTCCCGTAGCGCGCGACCGACACAGCGGCAAGATGTGGCTGGTGCATTGTTACGGCATGGTCGGTGCCGGACGCGACAATGCGCCCGACAGCGGCGGCGGCACGGAGCTTTATGCCGTGATCGGCCACGCGCCGAGGCAATTGGATCGGAACGTCACCCTCTTTGGGCGTGTCGTGCAGGGGATGGAACTGCTTTCCTCGCTGCCCAGGGGTCCAGCGCCGATGGGCTTTTACCAGAAGCCTGAGCAGATGGTGCCCATCAAGTCGATTCGGGTCGCGGCGGACGTGACGGAAGCGGAGCGCAGCGACCTCGAGATCATGCGAACGGATACCGCGACCTTTCGGGCGCTTATCGAATCGCGGCGCAACCGGCGGGAACCTTGGTATCAAATGCCTGCTGGCCACATTGAAATTGGCAACGTGCCAGTTCCGGTACGCGCAAGGAGCGCAGGCACGGCGAAGAACCAGCAGTGAATCAAAAGGAAACGGGTCACTCCTTCCAGCGCCGCGTCAACGTTTGGCAAAGAAAGAGTCCAGGGAGAGCTTGAATCCCGGCAAGGCTGAACAGATCATAGTTTCGCCCTGCCCGAATGAGGTCTGTTCGGCGAATTGGCCATCTTTGGGTTGGCGATAAACCTCGATCTTCTTTTCGGGGCCAAGCACCAGCCAGCATTCTTTCACCCCTGCTTCAGCGTAGGCGCGTAGTTTTGAGCGATCATAGTCGTGGCTCGTGACGCAGATTTCGACAACCAACTCCGCTGTTTCAGGGTGGCGGTTCCAAAAGTCTTCCTCCGCTCCGCGCAGCACGGCCAGATCAGGCTCCGGTTCCGAATCCTTGCACGCGATGGGTTGCTCGCTATCAACGAAATAGCCAGGCGGCAGGCCTTGGTTCAGCAACCGCGCCAGACGCCGAACCAATGCGCTATGAAGGGGTGATTTTGACATTTTCGTGTACACGAACCCGTAGAGAAGTTCGGTGTTCTTAGGGATCAGGCCCGACTCGCTCAGGACGCGATAGGCGGCCACCGACAGGGGCCAGAGCGGGGCGCTGGCCAGAGGGATAGGTGGAGACTCAACCGCTTTTGTCATCAAGCCGATTATAACCCAAGGAATGTCGTTCGCAAGTGCAACAATGTGTCAAATCAAGTCGGTTCCCATCGATCTAATGATGGTCTATTCCCATCGGAATTACCCTGTAACCTCCAGCGTGTCCGGGGCGTCATTTCTATTGCCATTTTGTTTAGCATGTATTACGATAAAAGGAGACAAGAAGTGTTGAGTTTAACCCTTAATCAGGCCGCTTATGTACGAGTATTGTAAGAATTGCGTGTGGACGCCTACGTCTTCCCGCCGCGAGTTTTTGTCACGTCTTGGCATGGGTTTCGGGGCTCTTGGCCTAGCCTCCCTGCTGCGGGAGGATTCCCTCTTCGGCGCTGACACAAACATCGGTCTTTCGCCGCTCGCTCCGAAGGTTCCGCCTTTGCCGGCCAAGGCCAAACGTGTCATCCACATTTTTGCCGCGGGCGCGCCCTCGCAAGTCGATACTTGGGATCCCAAGCCGGCTTTGGTAACGCACGACGGGCAACCCATCGGCCAGCGCGGAGTGGCAATGCAGTCGCCGTTCAAGTTCGAACGTCATGGCCGCTCCGGCAT
>DASYNM010000241.1:0-13663 GCA_036008545.1 Verrucomicrobiia bacterium | reverse complement strand
CACGGCGGCTTCAATTTCCTGCACTTTGTTCTTCGAGTGTTTAGTGTAACGTCGCCAGGCTGATTCGATGAACGCCACCGGCACGCCACGCGCTTCCTCCGTTCCGCCGCGTTCCAAAACGTAGTCAAGGTCGTGCTTGTTCCCGTAGCCGTCCTGCCAAGTTACCTTGCCTTGGCCGCTTCTGGCTTTGCGAGGGCGTTTGAAATCAAGATAGAGGCCGTGTTGCTTCGCCACATCCGCCAGGACATTGCGGACGAACGCTTCGAAACAGTCTCCGATGATTTGTCCCCAACGATGGGCTAACGATTCCGCCATTTTGTTAGCTGGTCATCCGCGAACCCACAGCCGGCCTTCGCACAGCGGCACGCGGTGTTTGCGGTTCTTCCATTTGATGTTCCGGTCGCGGAGCTTCTCAAACGTCCACGAATCGAATCCAGCGGCCCGCGCCAATTTGCCGAACCATTCAATGACCGGCACATAGACGCCGTAAGGCGCGGAATCGCCGATGACGAAGCAAACCTCCGACGGCGACGCGCAAACGCGGCGTAGCGCCCGCCACACCTTGGCCAAATCGAGGAAGTAGCAGGCTATCATATTGTTGTAGGTCTTCTTGCCGCCTCGCACCAATCGCAACGACGAAAGCTCCCGGCAAACTGGCACAATCTCGTCGCGGATGGGCGAAAGTTCCGGTGTTGCCAAAATTTCATCCAAATTCACCGCACTAGGAGGGACGTGCTGCGAGCAAGCGCGAACCAGGTGCTGTCGGACCGCATCCTGAAGGTCGCCCCAGCCGCGAATTTCACCCATGAACGTCATCTCAAGCCGCGTGGCATCTGCATAATCGTAATTGTTCGCGTAAGGTGGCGAGGTGATGACCATCGTAGCCCAGGCGTCCGGCACGGTGACGCATTGGCGCGCGTCATCCACGCACAATTTGGCCAGAGGTTTGGCCCTGCGGTTCAGAAAGCGGATGTCGGCGGCAATCATTTGAACCGCCTTGCGCAGCGCTATCTCGGGCGCTGGAGGCACAGTTTTGCGCCGTCCCGGCAGCACGTACTGCCAGGGCGCGGTGCCAGCCTTCGAAACGACCCGCAACGAGGACACCAGCGCCATCCATAGCAATTCCGCTTCACGCGTGCCGTCCTGTTCCGCTTCAACAGCGAGGCGGAAGCGATTAAGGTAGTCCAACGTTTCGGGTCCGAAACACTTGTGGATAAGTTCCGGATAATCTTTCGCGGCGTGTGCCTTTCGGGTGAAGCGAAATGCGCTCTCCGCCTTGGCCAGAAACCGTTCCGGGTCGGCGGCATAACCCAATTTAGCCCGCGCGACCCTGTGGACAAACGGATGCGCCTCTAACCCATGAGAAGGAACTCCCATCTCGTCACAGGCCAGACAAGTCGTGCCGGACCCGACAAATGGGTCGAGCACTCGCAATTTGCGCCCGCTTCTTTCGGCGAGCAACCATTTCACCCATTCGGCGGAAAATCCCGCGCTGTAGCGAAACCACCGATGAACTGGCAGTCGCATGTTGTCGAGAAAATTGGACGTGTGACCGACAACTTCAAGTTGAGGCCGCACCTCGCCAGCCTCGGTGTCCGCGTCGAACATGTCGAGTACCCCTTGCTGGTAGTCCTCGCGCAAGCGCCGCAGAACACAGTCCTCTTCCTTTGGTTTTGGATATTTGGTCGCGGAGGTTGCCAGCATGACGGCGACGCTAACAACAGGCCGGGGCGTTGACAAGCATGGACGGGAAAATTCCCAGAAATCTGCTATTCCTTCCACGATGGCGACAAGGAGCGCAGTTTGGCGGCGATTTTGGGGAAGGTTTCCAGGACGTAGTCGATGTCCTGATCGGTGTTGTCCTGGCCTAGGGAAAGAATGATGGCGGCTTGCGCCAGGGCGGGTTCGAGGCCGATGGCTTCCAAAACATGCGAAGCGCGCAAGGACTTGGTCACGCAGGCCGAGCCGCTGGCCACCGCGATGCCACGTGTGTCCAAGAGCAAGAGCTGGCCTTCGCCTTCAGTGCCTTCGGTGGAAATGTTCAAGTTGACAGGGCTGCGATGCGGGCCGGGTTCGGGGCCGTTGAGCGTGAGGCGTGGGACGCTGGCGCGCAAGCCGTCCCATAACCGCTTTTGCAGGCGCGCGCAATGGGCGGCGCGACGCGGCAATTCGCGTTGCGCAATTTCCGCCGCGACGCCAGCGCCGACGATGCCCGGCAGGTTTTCCACACCGGCGCGGCGTCCGCCTTCCTGATCACCACCGTGCAGAAGTGGTTGCATGCGAGCGCGGCGATGGCGATACAAAACGCCGACTCCTTTCGGCCCGTAAAAGCGATGCGGCGAGAACGAAAGCAAATCCGCGCCCAACGCCTGGACATCGGCTGACAACCAGCCCACGGCGGCCTCGGCATCGACGTAGAGCGGGATACCCTTTTCGTGGGCGATGGCGGCGATCTCCGGGATCGGCTCCAGCGTGCCGATTTCGTGATTGACCAGGTGGACGGCAATTAAAATAGTCTTGTCAGTGATGGCGGCGCGAATGCGTTCGGGATCGACGAATCCTTGGGCATCGACGCCAACACGCGCGCAGGTAAAACCGTGTTTCTCCAGGAAAGCGGCGGAATTCAGGACGGCCGGATGTTCGATGCTGCTGACAACAATATGTTTGCCGCGGCGCTGCTGCGCCCACGCCGTGCCTTTGACAGCGAGGTTGGCGGATTCCGTGCCGTCGGAGGTAAAGATGATTTCCTCGGGCGCCGCGGCGTTAATGAGATTCGCAACCTGGGCACGAGCGGCCTCCAGCGCGTCGCGCGCGCGCAAACCATGCTGGTGCGGCGAGGAAGGATTGCCAAAAGCCCCGGCGAAGAATGGTTGCATTGCCTCCAGCGCCTCCGGCAAAACCGGCGTGGCGGATTGGTGGTCGAGAAAGACGTGCCGCATGGCGCCCCGGGAAAAACTAATTGCGGCCTTGCCTCGGTTGCGTCAATTCGATTTTCTCCTGCTGCTGGATCAAATCGGCCAGCGTCGTGCGGGTTAGCGCGTCCTTGAGGCCGTCCTGCGCCCGTTCAAAGAGGCCGCACAAGGCGCAGCCGCCGACATGTTCGCAATCGGGCCGGGCCATCTTGCAACGTTGAAAAAGAATGCGGCCTTCCACAGCCTCGATGATATCCAGAACCGGGATTTGGGCTGGATTTCTGGCTAGGGCAAAACCGCCGCCCGCCCCACGGATGGACCGAACCAAACCAGCTTTGACAAGGCTTTGGAAGATCTTGGCCAGGAAGCTTTTGGAGATTTTCTGCTCGCGGCTGACCTCGTCGATCATAGTTCGCTGCCCCGGACGGCGCCGGGCCAGATGCATCAACCCCATGACCCCGTATTCGCCTGCGCGAGTGATTTGCATGGCACAAAAAGGCTTTAACTCCGACTCAAGATCGTCCGATATACTATAGGCGGAGCCTGTAGGTGCGTCAATGCATCAAATGGCCTGCGAATTGCTTATTGCGTTAATGCGCGCGGATTGACTTGCCACTGGCAAGGCAAACGCGTATGGACACAGATATAATCGTTTATGCCATCATTTAGCTATATCGCCCGGGATTCCGGCTCAGGCCGGGAGTTTCGCAGCACTGTGGATGCCTCCTCCGAAGCCAACGCCGTGGCGGCGTTGTTGAACCGCAACCTGATGGTGGTTTCCATTCAAGAAAAAATCGCCAAAAAAGGCCGCACCAGCGGCGGCAAAGTCGCCTTGGCCGACTTGGTTATTTTCACACGCCAACTGGCCACTATGATCGACGCGGGCTTGGCGATGGTGCAATCGCTGCAAGCGCTGGCCGAGCAATCGGACAACAAGCTCATGCGCGACGTGATCAAGGACATCACCACGCGGGTGGAAGGCGGCGACAGCTTTTCGGATGCGTTACAGAAGCATCCCAAGGTATTCAACAGGCTCTATTACTCCATGGTCAGCGCCGGTGAAAAGGGCGGTTTGCTGGCCGAGATTCTCTCGCGCCTGGCCACTTATCAGGAAAACACGGCGCGTCTGCGCAAGAAGGTCAAATCAGCCATGATGTACCCGACCATCGTGACCGTGGTCGCCATCGGCATCACCATTTTCTTGCTGGTCAAAGTTGTGCCCACCTTCGCCGATATTTTCTCCAGTTTAGGCGGCAAACTGCCGGCCCCGACGCAGTACTTGATCAACATCAGCAACGTGTTGCGGAAGTATTTCCTTTATTTCATCCTCGGCGCGGGCGGCATCGTTGGCGGTTGGCTGTATTATATCAAGACGCCGGTCGGCCGCGCGTTTTGGGACGCCCGCCGCATCAAATTGCCGATCTTCGGCGGCATCGCCCATAAGATTTGTCTGGCGCGCTTTGCCCGCACGATGGCTTCACTGGTGCGCAGCGGCGTGCCCATTCTGGAAGTCCTTAGCATCGTGCAAAACACCGTTGGCAACGTCATCATGGAGGCGGCCATCAGGACTGCGTCCACGGATATCGAACGTGGCGAAGGAATTTCGGCCTCGTTAAGCAAGCACACCATTTTCCCGACCATGATCATTCGCATGATTACCGCCGGCGAACAAACGGGTAAAATCGACACGATGCTGGAAAGAGTTGCCGACTTCCTGGACGAAGAAATCGAGACGACTTTATCGGGCTTGACGTCGCTGATCGAACCAATCTTAATCGTGTTCTTGGGAGTGGTGGTGGGCGGTATCGTGATTTGCATGTTTCTGCCGATCTTTAAGCTCAGCGAATTGGTGTCGGGGCATCATTGAAAAGATCATTCGCCGGGGCTTGCTGCGGAGACGAGCATAGCCTAATTTTGAGCCATGGCGAAAGTGTTGTTGATTGATGACGAAGTGACGATGGTGCAAATGGTGACGGAACTATTGCGCCGTGAGGGGCATGAAGTGTTCCCATTCAGCAGTTACGCCGCCGCCATCGAAACGCTCGAATCCCAATGCCCGGAACTGGTCATTACCGACCTATATCTGGACAAAACACGCACGCACGGCCTAGAGATTTTGCAGAAGGCGCGCGCCCTCAACCCGCCTTCCACCGTCATCGTCATCACTGCCTATGCCACCATCGAGACGGCGGTGGACGCGATGAAAAAGGGGGCGTTCGATTATTTGGAGAAGCCTTTCAAAGTGGACGATCTACGCCTGTGCATCCAGCGGGCGCTCTCCTACAACGACGCCATCTCCGAGAATATTTACCTCAAGAAGCAGTTGAAGAAAAAGTACCAGTTCAACCAGCTTATTGGCAATTCACCGATGATCCAGGACGTCTTCAAGATGATCGAGCGCGTGGCCGACACCGACAGCACGATCCTCATCCTGGGCGAAAGCGGCACGGGCAAGGAACTTGTCGCGCGCGCTTTGCACTTCAACAGCCGGCGCCAATTCGCACCCTTCGTTCCCATCAATTGCAGCGCGCTTCCGGAAAATCTTCTGGAATCCGAGTTGTTCGGCCATTGCAAAGGCGCGTTCACCGGTGCCATCAACGATAAGAAGGGCCTCTTCCAGGAAGCCGACGGCGGCACCATTTTCCTGGATGAAATCGGCTCCATGTCACAGGTTCTGCAAAGCCGCCTCCTGCGTGTTTTGCAGGAAAAAGAAGTCCGCCGCGTCGGGGACAATGTGGCGGTCAGCGTCAACGTGCGCGTGCTGGCAGCGACGAACGAACCATTGGAAAAACGGATCAAGGAAGGAACGTTTCGCGAAGACCTCTATTACCGATTAAACGTAATCGCCATCAACCTCCCCAGCCTGCGCGAGCGGCGCGAAGACGTGCCGGTGCTGGCCATGCATTTTCTCCGCAACAAGATTCATCCACGCACGGGCAAACTATACAGCATCACCCGTAAAGCGCTTGATGTCTTGAGCGCCCACGATTGGCCCGGCAATGTGCGCGAACTGGAAAATGCCATCGAACGCGCCTGCGCCTTGTGCGAAAACAGCACCATCCGGATGGCAGACCTGCCTCCGGTTCTGCAACGTTATGCCAAAGATGATGTCGAGGAAGAATTGGTCGAAACGCCCCCGCAACCGCCTGAAACCAGCGCCGGAATCACCGTCGGAGCCGCCAGTGCAACGCCACAGGCTTCCTTTTCGCAGCCCGTTGGCCCTCTACGAAATTTTCTGCGCGAGCAGGAACTGGGCTATGTCAACCGCGCTCTGGCCCAGACCGGCGGGGACAAGGAAAAGGCTGCTGAAATGTTGGGCGTGAGCGTCGCCACGCTCTACCGCAAACTGGCTGAGGAAGACATGGCGAGTTAAACTCGCTCCCCCTCTGCATCCTAATCTTAATCCTAATCTTCCTTCAGCGAAATCGGTTGAACGAAAGAGATTAGGATTAAGATTACGATTAGGATGAAAAACTGTTGACGGTTACCACAAGAATTGACGCGTATCCCGCTTGATCTCCGTTCTATCACTCCCGCTTGGTGAACAAGGCCAGGGACGCAGTGTAACCGTGGAGAAAGTTCCGCTCGCCAATCGGGCCGATTTCGCCGTTGCAGAAAAATCCCGCCAGTTCGATTGGGCCCAATTTTTCCTGCACCATGCCGGCATCGTGGTTGGGATAGCCGAAGAGACGATGGCCACGTCCGTTGCAGGTGCAGAGGCAGCCCCCGTAGATGGTGCGCCCCGCCAGGCGCTTGTTTAATCGATCCAGCAATACCTTCATGTCTTCGGTCGCCGCCGCCGCGTCGCGGCGTTGGAATTGCATGGTCTGCCCCTGGCGCGGCATGGCACCGACCGACAGGCTGCCTGATTGCAAATCTCCGTCCAGGATGTTGCGCACGAGAAAGTCGCCGCGGTGAAAATCCTCCAAATACTCGTTGACAACGAGGCCGACGAATAAATTGCCGCGGGCCTTGCGCTGCTCTTCCTGGGAGAGACTGGCGAAGGTTTCCTGCAGCACTTCGTAAGCGGGTCGATTGGCGATCTGTTGAATGACATTGCTCTCCGTCCTGGTGATCGTCCAGGTCTGGCCGATGGGAGTGCAGCCCTGGGAAATGACGGATTGCAGTTCCACCTCGCCGGCCACCGCCACCGCCACGCCGCCTTCCTCAAAAACATCGCCGTCGAGATACAGTTGCGTAGTGCGTTGGGCAAAATCACCGCTGGCCAGACCGCCGACGATTGGCTTGGTTGCGAAAGCCTCGTTCCAACCGCGCAGCCAGGCCTCGGCGTCCATGTGGAAAGGGTCGACGAAAGCGAGCCAGCCGTTGATCTGCTCTGCCGTCAAGCCCGTTTCCAGCGCCCAGTACCCCGGGCCGTTGGCCTCTTCGACCTGTTCTTGCGTAAAATGGCAGCCGCGCAGTTCCGCCCCCGGTAAATAAAAGAGCGCGAGCACCAAGCCCGGCTCCTGCTCGATCTCCTGACCGCCCATGATCAGGCTGGTGCTGGAGCATCCGAGCAACAACGGGATTTCGGCGTGAACGCTCAGTATTTCCAGAATGCGCGCGGCGTCGTCGAAGTAATGCGGTGTTGTGAAGAGCAGCCCCAACGAAACGCCGGGCGCGTGCAAACTCTGGCGCAACCGTTGCGCCCAGACCTGCAACCCGGCCTCGTCAAAGGAATTGCTCCAATGACCGGATACTGCGAAATCGCTCATGACTTCATCCGATCCGTTCGCTTTCGCCGGCACTCTGCAGGATGGTCGTTGGCGAGAGCGTGATCTCGCATTCGGGGAACGCTTTTCTCAAGAATTCCGGCAAAGCTTTTTCCATCCGCTCCAGGACTTTCTTCTTCCCATCGGGTTCAGCGGCCTGGCTATTCCAGCCCGCCAACCGCAGGACACTGTTGGCCAGAAAGCCCTCGATTTCGACGTGCCCGGAGACACGCCCCTTGTTCCACAAGCGCAAGTGGGGCTTGAGGGAAACGTGGCGGGCATGCGGCCGCAGCATTCCCTCGCGGCATAACTCCTCGAAATCCTCCAACGACAACACCAAGTCTTCCACCGGAGCCAGCGACGGCTCCTGCAATCCGTAAATGGCGGCGTTCAGCGGGGAAACCGACGGACGCATCATTGGAAAGACGATCACGTCATCTATATTTTCCTGGCCGGTGAATATCATGATCATGCGCTCAACGCCGGGACCGATGCCGGTTGTCGGCGGCAGGCCATACTCCAGCGCCTCGATAAAATCGAAGTCCAGCGTGTGGAATTTCCCGGCGTCACGTTCCTCCGCGCGATAGGCCCGGCGCCAGGTTTCCAGCAAATGCACCGGGTCGTTTTGCTCCGACCAATTGTCGCCGCATTCCATGCCTGCGATAAAAATCTCGAAGCGCTCGACAAAGCGCGGGTCTTCGGCCATCGGTTTGGCCAGGGGCGAAATCTCCACCGGATGCCCGAACACGAGCGTGGGCTGAATCAGCTCCTTCTCCACTGTGATTTCAAAAGCCTTGACCAGGGCTTCGCCGACGCTTGGTTGCGCTTCCTTGATGTCCAGCGCTGCCAGGCGCGCATTGGCCTCCTCGACTGTTTTGATCTCACGAAAGTCGATGCCCGTTTTTTCGCGCACCGCATCGGCCATACTCACACGGCGCCACGGCTTGCCAAAATCGATAGTGTGTCCGCGCACGTTGAACTCCGTCTTGCCGAAAACCTTGACCGCGATGTGCCGGAACATTTCCTCGATGAGGTTCATGTTGTACTCGTAATTCTCGTAGGCGGTCATGGTCTCGACCATGGAGAATTCCGGGTGATGGCTGCGGTCGATGCCTTCGTTGCGGAAGTAGCGGCCGATGGTAAAGACTTTGTCGTAACCCCCCACGATGAGGCGCTTGAGATAAAGCTCGTGCGAGATGGCCAGATACATGTCGCAGCCCAGGGCGTTGACGTGCGTTTTGAAAGGCTTGGCCGTGCCGCCTCCGTATTGCGGCTGAATGACCGGCGTCTGAAATTCCAGAAACCCTCGCTCGAAAAGAAATCCGCGAATCGCCGCCACCATTTTGCAAGCCAGAGCAAAGCGCTCGAAGGAGGCCGGCTCCAACGTCGTGTCAAGATAACGCTTTCGCAGCACCTGCTCCCGATCCTTGAGGCCGGACCATTGGTCGGGCAGAGGGCGCAAGGCCTTGGTCAGCAGGCGCAGATGTTCTACCAGCACTGAAATCTCGCCCCGCTCCGTCCGAATCACCTTGCCCGTGGCCTCGATAATGTCGCCCAAATCCAGCATATTGGTGTCCGCGTAGCCGAGGTCGCCGGTGGCTTTATCGGTCGGTTGAACAAGATTGCGGCGGAGAAATAGTTGGAGCCGACCGGTTTGGTCCTGGACGTGCGCGAAAGCCAGCGCGCCTTGTTTGCGCCAGGACATCAGGCGTCCCGCAACGGTCGCGGTCTGGCCTTCTAGTTGCGCGAAGTCGTCCAGGATGGATTTGGTGTAATGCGTCCGCCGGCTGCGCGAAGGGTAAGGGTTCAGGCCGATGGACCGGAGCGAGTTGGCCTTGGCCACGCGCCCGTTGCGAATCTCGATGAGTGGATTAGTTGCCACAGTTGCATTTCCGACAAGTCGGACGCTCCTTGTATGGCCAATCGGTTCTGCTGGCGAGTGGAAAATTGGGGGCGCATCTCACCTTCGGGACGCAACGCAGCGGAGACGGATTACAACTCACAACTTGTCTTCGCCCTCTCTCCCTTCAAGAACTATCCAGAACTTTCCTGGAAATCAACGACTTGCATAAGCCGGTTCAGAAAACCGAGAAATGGTGCGTAACCGCAAACCGCGCGAAATTTCCGCCTTTCCCCTCTAGCCCAATATCAAAGAACAGACGCCTAAGCGCCATACACAAACCACAATACCACAATACCACATGTTATTGGGAACGCAAGCACAAATATTGAACTCCATTTCGCCGGAAAAAACAAACCCGGCCAGAGGGATCCGACCGGGTTTGCTTAAGAAACGCTTTTGGACAGGTGTATCCGCATGGCGGATAGGGAACCAGTTTGCGTTATCTAACTTTGTCTTGATTCCAATTAAGACGGGCAAATACTAGCAGGACTAGACCATGAATGCAACCGAAAAAGCTCAGACTGCGGCGAAGCCTGATCTGCAACTGGCTTTCGATGTCGGGCACGATTCTATCGGCTGGGCGGTTTTGCAGAAAACCAGCAATAGGCCAACCGATATAAACCTTCTCGGTTGCGGGAGCGTCGTTTTTCGCGCCGATGATTGCCTGGCCAGTTCGCGCCGTGCGTATCGTCGCCAGCGCCGGCACATCCGCTCGACCCGGCAACGCATCGCGCGGATGAAGATTATGTCGAAGCATTTGGCTGTGCTTTCGGAAAGCGAATTGGACAAACCCGGTTGCGCGTGGCCGTGGAAACTGGCTGCGGGCGTTTTGAGAGGCGGAAAGCCGCTGACTTGGCCGGAGCTTTGGGACGTATTGCGCTGGTATGCCCACAATCGCGGCTACGATGGAAACCGCCGTTGGAGCGCAGCCGAAGCGGAGGCGCAAAATGAAGATTCGGAGAAGGAGGCAAACGCCCGCACGCTGATGGGTCATCACGGAACAAAGAGCATGGCCGAGACTTTTTGTGCCATCAGCGGCATTGACCCTTTGGGGAAAAAGAAATCCGTGAACCTGCCAGGCGACAAACGCCCCAAAGGCCAGAATGCCGCGTTTCCGCGCGAAGTGGTGGAGGGGGAAGTCCGAAGCGTTTTCCAAGCGCACGTCGGCAAGCTAAAAGGCGTCGATGCGAATCTTGAGCAGGTTTTGTTTTCAGACTGGCGCGCAATTTCTTGCCCCGATCTCAAATTGCCCAAGCGGTACCAGGGTGGCCTGCTGTTTGGGCAGCTTGTGCCGCGCTTTGACAACCGAATCATTTCGATTTGTCCAATCAGTGGCCAAAAAGTTCCGACGCGAAATTGCCCGGAGTTCCTGAATTTCCGCTGGGCCATGCAATTAGCCAACGTCCGCGTCGGCAAACATTCGGACCGTGAGTTGCGCACACTGAATTCCGAAGAGCGCTCCGCGGTGGACCAGCGGATGCGTGAGCGAGGTTATCTCACGCCCAAAGAATTGAAAGACGCTGTGCGCGGCCTCACGGCTTGCGAGCGAGACAATCTCGACACGATGCTCATGCACCCGGATGCCAAGGAGGCGCTGTTGCTTGACCCGGTGCAAAAGCTGATTTCTTCGGACGATCTCCAGGCGTTTTGGAAGTTGCTGCCCGAACGCCTGCAAAAGCGTCTGCGCGGCCAATGGCGGCGCGGCAAGTTCTTCACGCTGGCCCAAATCCGCAAACAATTGGAATCGCTCGGCGATGTCGGCGCCTTTGACGCGGAACTCCAACACCAGCTCGACGCGCACAACAGCAACGCGAAGAAAAAAGAGAAACAGACGACGCGCGAGGCATGGCTGGAAAAACATTTCCCGCCCAGATCACTGAAACTGGACGGACGCGCCGCCTTCGCCCGGCATTTGCTCAAACAAGCTTACGAAGAAGTCATGGCGGGCAAACATCCAAAGGAAGAGGGCGGGTGTCTTTTCATCAGCGAGGAAATACGACAAAAGCAGTTGAATCGTGAAATCGCGGAGCAAACCAATAATCATCTGGTCCGCCACCGCTTGCTGATTTTGGAACGGCTTCAAGCCGATATTATCAAGGAATACGCCGATGGCAAAAAGGAACGCATCGAAAAAATCACGATTGAGGTGAACCGCGATTTGCGCGAAATGTCCGGCAAGACGGCCAAGGCAAAAGCGCAGGATTTGGGATTGAGAATCGCCAACCACCATCACGTCGCAGAAAGGCTAGAAAAGGCGTTTGCGGAAGAGCGCAATGGTAATAGGATTCCTATTACGGCTGGACTGATTCGCAAGGCCCGTATTGCCGAAGATCTTGGCTGGCGATGCCCTTACACCGGCATCCAGTACGAACCTAAAGACCTTGTGACCCGCCGCGTGGATAAGGATCACATCGTGCCCAGGTCGGAGCGTGCTTCCGATTCGCTGGATTCCCTGGTTATCACTTTTTCGGCGATCAATAAATGGAAGGGCAAGCGCACGGCCTGGCAATTTGTAGAACAGGAGCAAGGCAAACCTGTGCCCGACTTGCCAAGTCTTTCCATCATGAGCCTCACACGCTACAAACAATTCGTAGAGGGCCTGGAAGCCTTCAAGGGCCACGATGACGACAAGCGTCGGAAGAAGCGGCGCAAAGAATTGCTGCTGCTTCCAAAATACGAGGAAAAGGAATTTGTCCCGAGGGACTTGACGGAAACCTCGCAGCTAGTGCGGTTAGGCGCACAGGTCTTAAAGCGCGCGTTCACCGATATTGAGGAAACGCCAACGGTCGTTTCCTTGCCAGGTTCCGTTACCGGGACGGTCCGTAAGGCGTGGAGGCTTCTCGGCTGCTTGAGCCAGGGTAACCCGCAGGTGCTGGATGAAAATGGCGACGTGAAAAACAAGACGGACATCCGCGAAATTACGCATTTGCATCACGCGCTCGATGCTTGCGTCCTTGGATTGGCGTCCAATTTTATTCCCAACAACGGTCGGGTTTGGGAATTGATCGTGAAGCGCAACCTGAATGACTCGGAAAAGCAGCAACTTCAGGCGCTCGGCGTTTTTGAGTTCAACCAGGAGAACCGTTTCGGCATGAGTGACGTGGCTGAAAGACTCAAAGAGCAAATCCGCCAACGGCTTGCAGAAAAACGAGTCGTGCAGCGCATCCCAGCGCGGATGGATGGAATGCGCGTTGAACAAAACACCTGGGGAGTTGGCCCCAAACAGGAAGATGGCACTGTGCTTGTCCACCAGCGGATTCGACAAGCGGACGGTTCGCGAAAAAGCAAAGAAGTCCCTGAAAAAAAGATAAAATTACTTGGTCTCGCGCCTTCAAAAGGCACTGGAAAACTTGCCGCAAACAAAGGCGTGCTCATAATCCCGGACAATTATGGGGTTGCTATTCTCGACCACGCTAATGACCCAAAGGATAAATTCGTTATCATCCCTTGGCACATGGTTTACAAGCGCATTTTTAAGGGGATTGACGGCGAGAAAAGTCTCCTTGATCGCAATAGTGGGAAGATGCCGCGCATTTTGCGGAATGGCCAAATTATTCGAGTCATCGGTGGAACCTATAAGGATCAAGGCGCCTGGAAAGTTACTTCCATCAAGAACCAAAAGACCGGAATCAAGTTAAATTTGGCGCAACCAGATACGGTCAACACGGAAGAAGAAGTATTGGATTCGGAAACCGGAAAGAAGATTAGGAAAGTACGTGCCGGTTGCAAACATGAGGCAGCCCTTGCCTCAATGATCAGCGGTGGACTTCAGATTCTCAGGCTGCCGTTGACCGGCTTTCGCATCAAGCCACCAAAAACAGACAACAAAGCCTAAACGGTAGCGACCGTTTAGGCTTGGAACCAAGGCAAAGCTGAAAATATCGGTTATGCTGATGCTCATAACTTGAATCTTCAATTGCCGTAAGAGCAACAGCCGCAAAGCTGCACCGCCGGCGCGGCACAAACTTCACGGCCGAAGGTATTGGCGTGGCCTTAATTTATTATCCATCTCACTAACGCAGCGTTTTAACCTGAGCGAAGTTCTCGGTTCGCTGACCTGAGCATAGCGAATATTTTCAAAACCTCAGCTGACATCTTCTTCGTCGTCCGGACGACGCGAATTATCAGGTTGCCAA
>DASYNM010000240.1:0-24784 GCA_036008545.1 Verrucomicrobiia bacterium | reverse complement strand
GGCCACGATTGGCTCAAGGACGGCCAATTCGGAATCAAGATTCTCAAGAAGACCGGTTTTTGACGGCCACGCCGGGGGCTCGTTTGGCGAGCTTGCGGCTGGTCTTGATCTTGCTCACGGTGCCAATCCGCAAATAAATAGATTTGACCTTCTCGTACATGGCGTCCCGCCGGTCGTAAAGGCGCTTCAATTTTCTGGGTCGATGGCCACTGAGAGCGCAGGCGGTCAGCAACGGCAGCGCGATCGTGGAATCCACGTAGGCGACCACGCAATCCGGCAGGCTGTTGGGATCGATTTTCCCCCAGCTTACGGCCTCGGCCGGCGTGGCGCCGCTTAACCCGCCGGTGTCGGGCCGCGCATCGGTGCATTGCAGAAAATAATCGTGGCCTTTTTCGGCGATGCCCATGACCTCCTGGATTTGCGGCTCCGTCTGCAGCATGAAATTCTTGGGCGAGCCGCCGCCCAGGATAAAGACGGAGGAGGTGCGCCGGCTGGATTTGGCGTCAAAGACGATGGCAGCCGTTTGGTTAACATCCCGGTTGACATCGAAGGCCAGTTTGGAATCGCGCATCGCCATGGCCGCCACGTTCATCCCGATGGAACTGTCGCCTGGGCTGCTGGTGAAGACCGGCACGCCGCACTCGTAGGCGGCGGCCAGCACCGAACTGTCCTTGAGACGAAGTTTGCGCCCGCGCTCCGCGACGTAGCGGCCCAGCAGGTAATGAAATTCGTCGGTCCCCATCGCCCGCTGAAACTCCGCGCCCCGGATGACCTCGCGCACAAAGGCATCGGTGTCGAGCAGGACGTTGAAGTCAAACAGAATGTCATAAATGCGAATGACTCCGTCGCGATGAAGCACCACGTCATCCAGAAAAGGCGAGCCTTGGTGGAGAGCCATGCCCAGGCCAAAATGCAGATCGTGGTAAAGATTGGCCCCGGTCGAAACGATCCAGTCCACGAACCCCGCGCGCATGAGCGGAATCAGGCACGATTTGCCCAGGCCGGCCGGTGTGAGGGCGCCGGTCAGGCTCATGCCGATGACGCCGTCGTTGGGCAGCATTTTTTCCGTCAGCAATTTGGCCGCTTCGCGCAGTCGTCCGCCGTTGTAGGCCAGAAACGTTTTCTCCACCAAATCGGCGGCGGACATATTTTTTCCGATGCCGACCGGATTGAGGCGGGGGTAGCGGGCAAACTTGGACATTTTACTCATGCGGGCGAATCTTTGCGGAACCGCCGCCAAAGGCAACAGGAAAAGATGACGACGTCTTAGAGGAGTTTGATCTGCATCTCCTCTTTATCCAGCCCCTCGGTCAAGCCCTCGATGCGGGAGCGGCGGCGCTCGATGATGTGCTTGTCCACCTGCGCGTCGTAGGGCACCGGATAGCGGCCGTTGTAACAGGCCATGCAAAATGAGTCGGCTGGCAGGCCGGTGGCCTTAACCATCCCCGCCTCCGACAAATAAGCTAGCGAATCGGCGCCGAGGTAACGGCGGATTTCGTCCAACGAGTGGTTGGCCGCCATCAGCTTGGCGCGGTCGGGAAAATCAATGCCATAGACGCAGGGATTCATGTGCGGCGGACAACTGACCAGCACGTGGACCTCCTTGGCGCCCGCTTCTTTCAAATTATTGACACGGGCCTTGCTCGTGGTGCCGCGCACAATCGAATCATCCACCACGATGACGCGCTTGCCTTTAACCAATTCGGAAATCAGATTCAGTTTCACCCGCACGTTGAAATCGCGGATCAATTGCGAGGGCTGCAGGAAACTCCGGCCCACGTAGTGATTGCGCACGAACGCCATCTCGAAGGGGATGCCCGTTTCCTCCGAGTAGCCCAGCGCGGCGTAATTGCCGCTGTCGGGCACCGGCACCACCAAGTCCGCTTCCAACGGATGTTCGCGTGCCATTTCGCGTCCCATGGCCACCCGGACCTTATAGACATTGCGGTCGGCGATGTTGCTGTCGGGCCGGGCGAAATAAACGTATTCAAAGATACAGAAGGCGCGCTTGTTATGGTCGGGAAAGGCTTGCAGGCTGCGCGGACCGTTTTTGTCAATAATCACGATTTCGCCCGGCGCGATCTCGCGCTCGAATTTGGCGGAGATCAGATCCAGCGCGCACGTCTCGCTGGCCAGGACCCAGCCATCGTCCAACCGGCCCAGGCACAACGGACGGAAGCCGAAAGGATCGCGCACGCCGATCAATTCCTGCTCAGTCAGAATAGCCAGGGAATACGCGCCCTCCAGGCGGCGCACAGTTTGCAAAAGATTATTTTCGCTGCCGCCCAACGTCGGCTGGCTCAGGAGGTGGAGAACGATTTCGCTATCGACGGTGGTGGTGAAAACGGAGCCGGCCTCCTCCAGTTCCTCCCGCAAAGCGGAGGCATTGGTCAAGTTGCCATTATGCGCGATGGCGATCTGGCCGCGCTTGCCAACGCCAGTCAACGGCTGCGCGTTGCGCAGGTGGGAGGAGCCGGTGGTGGAATAGCGGTTGTGGCCCAGCGCCGAATGGCCGGCCAGATTGTGCAGAATGTCCCCCGTAAAGATTTGCGACACCAGCCCCATGCGTTTGTATTCGCGAAACTGGCGGCCATCGCAGGCCACGATGCCGGCGCTTTCCTGTCCGCGATGTTGCAGCGCATAAAGACCGTAGTAGGTCAACTCGGCTGCGTTGGGATGGCCAAAAACGCCAAAGACACCGCAGTAATGTTTTGGATAATGTTGCATCAGGTAAACCGCTCGTCGCGGCAATGAAACAAAGTGCCTTGCTCCGGCGCAAGCTCAATCGCTCATTCGTTCGAGCGCGCGCGGCACGATTTATTCAGAACGTGGCCCTCGATTCCCTTCTCTGAGTTGGGGCGGCCACGTCTATTGAGTCTTGGCCGTCGCGGCCGCCGGTGCCGGAATATCGTACCACGTCAACACGCGCCGTCCGCCTTCCACCAGAACCTGCCCATCGTCGTTGACGTGCAGCGAAGGTCGCCTGAGCCCGTACTCGTGAAACTGCCGCGCCAGCAGGTTGCCGTTCGGATCCATAACGCAGTAGGTGAAGGTCTTCGCTCCAGTCTGGAGCAGAACATGCAAGTTGTTGGCGCGGTCCATCTGCGCCATTGGATCGCTGAAGGACAGCATGCGCGCCAACGGGAAAACGCGCAACGTCCGTCCGCTCTTATCTGTCAATCGGAAATACAATCTCATTTCGGTCAAGTCCGAGGACTTGAGCAGGCCATAGTGCCGCACCTCCGGGGGAGCGTTGGTCTGACCGGGACCCGGCGGCACGCCAAAGGTCAAGTCGCCCAAAAGGGGCAGCGGTACGCCTTCCGAAACCATGAAGCCCGCTGGTTTGCAGGTGATCTCCTGCTTCCACTGCGGTATCTGAATCGTGGCGCCGAGGATGTAGCGGCCCGGGCGTCGAAAATCAAAATAGGGCGTGGGATTAAACTCCCGCGTCACGGACTCACCCGAGCGCAACGCGAACGGAGCTTGAACCGGCATCTCCCCGATCTTGGGCACCAGGTAACTATGCTCGCCCAAGACATTGAACGTGATCCACCCTTTGCCCGTTCCCAAAACCACCGTCTGCCCGGAGCGATTGGAGATCTGCACCTTCACAGGCACATCTTCATCAGGCAGATATTGGTCCTGACCAACCTGAAGCTCAGCGGTGACGCCATTGGGCTGTGCCTGCGCGCAAGGCACGGTCGCGCCTAGCAGAACCAGCAACATGGCGAATTTCCTCATGGTTGAATTGTAGCCTCAGGCATCGACCAAGATCAAGCTCCAATCACGAAGGAAATCCCCCTACGCGCCTCGCGTGAGAGGCTTGCCAGCCAATCTTTCCAGCACGCGGATGGGTGCCTTGTCCGGTGTCACCATCGACGTCAATGGGATGATCACCGTCTGTTCCAGCGCGTAGCGGCCTGACAAGACTGCGTGCGGCACGGAGTCAGTGTAACAAATCCAGGTGCAGCCGGGCGGATATTCCAGGCGCACCTTGGGACAATTTTTCTGGAAGTCGCTGTTCTCCTTGAGGAAATCATGAAACCGGAGCATGAACCGGTCGTAGGCGGAGTGATCCACGGCCTTGAAGCCGAACGCCTTCTTGACACGTCGGACCAGGACGTGGCTCCGCGGGCTTCCCTTTGCAGCGATGCCCGCCAGACCCGCGGCGGCGGCGTACTTCTCTGCCAGGACCGAAAAGCCGTTGGTTGTATTCCAAATGCGCGGGGCGGTCGGATTGATGTTGGTGAAGCAGCGCAAGATGCGATGGCCGTTCATGGGACGGGTCGGGAAGGCGTCGCAATGCAGCAAGTCATTGCGCTTATGCACGGGCAAATCGCGCCCTTTCTCTTCCTCGGGACGGTAGCTCGCGTAATCAAGCGCCATTTCCTTCGCGTAAGGCGCCAGCAGTTGTTTCAGAAAGCGCGTCACTTCCTGCGAATACTTGCGCATGATCTCGTGCAAGCGCGCCCGCTCCTTCGCACTGCCGGCCGCGCCGCGCAAGGCATCCCGCGACGGGCGATAGGATACATTCTTGTGCAGGCGCGATCCGCTTTGCCGTTGCGAGAGTAGGAATTCCTGATCTTCCTTGGGGAACTCGTAAGGCAGGCTATCGAAAAAAAGCACTCGTTCGCTCTCGAGCTGCTCGCAGCATTGCCGGGTGCGCGCGGCCGCCTCGGCGGGCTTGCTCCAACCGGTGGGAAACGCGTACTGATCGACACGCACTAAGACATTCGATGCATCCCCAAATGGAGGCGCACCTTCAGAGGCAAGATGTTCCTTTGTTTTCATGGATTCGCCGGCTCATCGGCGGAGGGGCAAATTGTCGCCACTCCCACAATGAGTCAAGAGCGGATGTTTGTATTCCGTCACGGGGAACCGATCTCGCGTTTTGGTCAGGCCTGAGGCGTTTACTCATTTGCGGAAGCCATCTCTTTCTCAAAGCGTGCTGGAATTATCCGAAACGATCATGGAAATCAACAAGTTGCGTAAGGCGATTCTAGACTTTCGATAATTGGGGCAAAACCGTGAAAGGACGCCACAAGGGCGATGAGAAATATCGACAAATATCGTGAAAATCAACGACTTGCAGATGGTCTTTGCCCCGTAGCCGCCGACGTGAGTCGGCGGATTCTGTAGGGCGATGGTGGCCTGATCCGTCGTCCACGTCCTGGCATGGCGGCCACCGTTAACGCGCCAGCACTCGGACCGCCGACTTACGTCGGCGGCTACGAGGTGCCTGTCGAACAGGCATCTCATCCTGTCATCCTGTCTATTCTGGTTCTTGCTGACACCATTATGGTCCATCATGGCGTCAATTCGCGTGCATTCGCGGTCGCGCTTGGATTTGACAGAAAACTACAAATTGGCCGGAAGTGGGGCGGCCATGCAAAGCGGTGACATTGTCTAGCTGGCGGGAGAATGATTGCCAAGAACATGGCTGCAATCCAGCCGTTCACGACCAAGGAATACGATTGCGTCCACTTTTCTTTTGGGTAGCATAGGCGCAGCAGTTCCGCAAACCACAGACCGAAACCGAAAAGCAACGTTATGATTTGGTACATTCTGCTCGCGGTGGTGGCCGTGATCGTCATCATCGCCCTCATCGCTGCAACCAAACCCGACGAATGGACCATTCAGCGCCAGGGAGCCATTCCGGGGGCGCCGGCCAAAGTCTTTCCTTACATGGACGACCTGCACAAATTCCTGGAATGGTCGCCGTGGGCGAAGCTCGATCCCGCCATGAAGTTGACCCATGGCGGCCCCGCGTCCGGCAGCGGCGCCAATTTCTCCTGGGAAGGCAACGGCAAAGTCGGCGTGGGCAAGATGACGATCACGGAAAGCCGCCCGAACGATCTTGTCCGCTGTCAATTCGATTTTTACAAACCGTGGAGTTGCACCAACACGCACGAGTTCGCGTTGAAGCCCGAGGGTTCCCAAACCATCGTGACCTGGACCATGAAAGGCAAGGCGCCGTTTTTTTTTTAAGCTGATCCTGGTCTTTGTCAGTTGCGACTCCATGATGGCAAAAGACGTTGAACGCGGCCTGGCCAACCTCAAAGCGGTGGTCGCTGGCTGAGCATTCTTCGTTTAGGGTGGGATTTCTATGCAATTTCTCAAATTCACCAAAGAAGCCGTTTAACGTCAATTATGTGAACTTGCTTCGCGAGATGTTCCGGCCAATACGTCACCGGCCATTGGCGGAAAGCCGCTCATGCAATGCCATCAGTTCGTCGGCGGTGTGGCCTTTGCCTTCCAAGCAGCGATCCAATCGCAGAGCCAGCCCAATCTCCCATTGCGGGCCGTCTTGTTTGGACCGTTGGCGCAAGTAGTCGGCCAAGTCCATACGCTCTTCCAACGAGAGAGAATCAACAGCCTGCTCTAGTTCAACAACGCTCACGCCTGTAAATACGCGTCCCTGAGGAGGCATTTCAAGTGGTTTTTCTTTTTCGTGCTCTTGTTTATTGGCAACCTCGCAGGGGTGCTCTTCAAATGCTTTTCAGCAAGCGTTCGTATTCATCATGCTTTCCAATCCAGAACCAATACATGACTCCATCTTGAATTCGGCCTAGCGCGCGATAGCCAGCGGATATGCGGGCCGACCAATAATTGCCTTTCTTCTCAAATCGCAAAGACGGGTGGCGCGGGTTCTCCAGCCATAACCGCTACGCTTTGCGGGCTTGCGACCGCACATGAGGGGCAGGCCATGATAACCAGCCCAGAAATCACTCGTCGTTGATGATTTCATCCAGCGGCTTCACGCGGCCGGCGGCAATGTCTGCCCTGGCCCGTTCCCATACTTTGTCCAAGCGTCCCGCGACGATGTCACCCTCAATCTGCTTATCCCAAGTCTCGTCAAGATAACGCTGCAACCAGCCGGCAACTTTCCTGGCCTCTTCCACTGGAAGTGTCTGCAATGCCTTTTCAATTTCAGCCACCGTGCTCATGACGGGAATATAGTAGTTGAGGCAATGTTTGGCAACTTGCCAGGTGTCATCGGGCGTACCGCCCACTTGTGCGCGGGGCGAGGGACCGTGATCTTAGGATTTCCATGGAGTTTCTCAGAAACTGATTTGCGCACCGTCATGGGCCAGCGCCTGTCGGGCTTTTTCGAACACCATATCCGGTTTGATCGCGTGCAAACATGCCAACGGTTCACGATAGGCGCATTCGCTCTTGAGGCACGGGACGCAGGGCAACTCGGTGGCTTGGAGGACGTGGTCCAACTGGCCGTAAGGGCCGGTGTTCCACGGGGCGGTTGGCCCGAAGATCGCCACGATCGGGCGGCGCAACGCCGCGGCCACGTGCATCGGCCCCGTGTCGTTGGTGATGACCAAGCTGCTCAGCCGAATCCATTCGATCATTTCGTCCAGCGTAGTCGCGCCGGCCAGATTCAAACAACGCTCCGGCGCGGCGGCGGCGATCTCCGCCCCCAACGGCTGCTCACTTTTGCTGCCCAGCACCACCACTCTTGCGTCCTGGATTTCCGCGAACCGCTTGGCCAATGCGACGAAATTTTGCACCGGCCAACGTTTGTTGTCCCAGCGGCCGCCCGGCAGGAAAACAATCCAGCGCGTCCGCGCGGACTCGGGCGCCCAGGTTTCGCGCACGCGCCGGGCGGCTGCGCGTCGCGGCGGCAGCCATTCAAAGTCCCAACGCACCGGCACACCCAGCAACGGCAGCACAGCCATGTAACGATCCACGGCATGGGTGCAGGCGGGAGCGTGCGGCGGCGTCAAGTCATACATCGCGCGCGCCCCTTCGCGTCCCCCTTCGCGATCGTTGTCAAGGCCGACGGTCGTGTCCGCGTTGGCCAGCCAGGCAAACATGCTGCTGCGAGCCAATCCTTGCAGATCGATGGCCAGGTCGAACCGTTGCTCGCGCATGGACTTGATGATGGACAGGATTTCCATCCAATGCTTTGGTGCGGCCCAACGCTTGCGCTCGAAGGCAAAAATGCCGTCGAGGTCGGGGTCGTGTTCCAGGAACGGAACCAGGTTGACGTCCAGCCACCAGTGGATGCGGCTCTCGGGCCAATGCCGTTTGAGCAGCCGCAACACGGGCAGCGCGTGAATGACGTCGCCCAGGGAACTGGGCTTGAGGATCAGTATTTTCAAAGCCTCCGGGCTTATTCCTTGCCGGCCCGGCAAGATCAAGACTATTTGCCCACAGCCAGGCGCTCCGCCAGGCGGGCGGGCAAGCCGGCGTCAATTATTTTTTTCTGTGCTGCCGGAATGTCGTAATCCAGCCGGCGCAGTTCAATTGACCCTTCGTCCATGTCATAGACCACGTAAGCAGCCTTGGGATTGCCATCGCGCGGCTGGCCGACGGCGCCGACATTGACGAAGTACTTTCGGCCCGGCTCGACGCGGAACTTGGAATAGGTTCCGCCGCGCACGATGTTGTCGCGAATAAAGGCGACCGGCACGTGGGTATGGCCAAAGAAGCAAACCGGCGTGTTCTGGTAGGTGAAACTGGCTGCCGCGGCCAATCTGTCAAAGACATAACCCCAGCGTTGCGGACCGTCGAGCGTCGCGTGAACGATGGTGAAGCTGGCGATCAAGCGGACATATTTCAATTCCGAGAGCCATTTCTTATCGTCGGCATTCAATTGTTTGCGGGTCCAGTTGACAGCCTCGGCTGCGTGCGGGTTGAAACCCTCCAAAGGCTCGTCGGTGGAGCAATACTCATCGTGGTTGCCCTTGACGCACGGGATGTTCATGGAGCGGACAGTGTCCAGGCATTCCTTGGGATTGGCGTTGTAGCCGACCACATCGCCCAGGCAGACCACATGGGTGCATTTCTGCTTTTCGATGTCATCCAGAACAACCTGAAAGGCCTCCAGATTGGCGTGGATATCGGCGATGATGGCGTACTTCATTTTGCTAACCCAATATACTGCTTTTAGTGCGAGATTTCAAAACCACGAAATTCATTCTTTGCCTCCGACCAGCAGGGCTGCTCCTGGCGGATAAAACGGCCGACCTCCGATTTCCGGATGGCGTCCAGAAACGCCTCCAATTCCTCCTTGACCCCCTCGGCCGACAACTCCACGCGGCCATCCTCCAGGTTGCGGACTGTTCCGGTGACTTCAAACCCGTGCGTAAGGGTTTTGACCGTAAAACGGAACCCAACACCCTGCACATGCCCTGAATACAGATTCGTCACTCTATGCCTTTTCATCCATCAAAGGCAGGAAATGAAGCCAAAGCGCGGCCCGATGTGCAATAGAATTGTGAGAGATTCTGAGGATGGGCCATGTGGGTCCAGATTGCATCTGGCGGCGCCGGGTTGTTGGGCTGATTCATTCATGTCTCGCGATCAAAAGGCGAAGGCGGGCATGGTTTGTCCAACGTCCGTGACTGATCGACAAAACAGCCGAGCCTCGGTATTCGGGCGGAAAAGGGCCTCTCGCCGCGCCAACCTCCCATGATTGCCCGGATGGCGATACCACGGTAAAGTACTCCAAACCTCTCCAGCCAGTGCGATAGGACACAACCTTGACGTCCAAGAATTTTGGTGCGTCGGTAGGCTCAAAGATGTATGGGAGGAATAAACACAATCCAACCAACAAACCTATCCCATTGCCAATCAATCTACGACGATTCCACTTTTTGAGAAACATATCAGCCTAAACACAAGAACCATTACTATACGGCTACTTCAATCCGTTTCTCAATTGTCCGCGTTTGGGCGGCGTTTGAGTGGATGTAAAGGGGTGACCGCGAAAGGCGTCTCACGCTTCCTTTCCTGCTGGAACGGCTATCCGTTTGGCGCTCTCAGTTTCGAGATGCGGCAGGAAGCCGGTCAAGAGGCCAATCAAAGGCAGGAACGCGCTGACTTGGAACACAAAGTCGATGCCTTTTTTATCAGCTAGGCTTCCGAACACTGCCGCGCCCAGCCCGCCCATCCCGAAGGCCAGGCCAAAAAATAAACCGGCGATCAGCCCTACTTTGCCCGGCAATAGTTCCTGCGCGTAAACCAGGATGGCTGAAAACGCCGAGGACAAGATCAAGCCGATCATGACCGAGAGCGCCGCGGTCCAAAACAAATTGGCGTGAGGCAGCAGCAGCGTGAACGGGGCCACACCGAGAATCGATGTCCAGATGACGTACTTGCGCCCGAAACGGTCTCCGATCGGGCCACCAATAAAGGTCCCCGCCGCCGTGGAAAACAGGAAAAGGAAAAGATAGAGCTGCGCGCTGCGAATCGTGAGATCGAACTTGTGGATCAAATAAAAGGTGTAATAGCTGCCCATGCTGGACAGATAAAAGAATTTGGAAAACATCAACGCGACCAGAATCGCCAGCGACCATCCCAGTTTCTGCTTCGAGAGCGCTGCCTGGCCGGCCCGCGCCTCGCGACGCTGACCCGGCTTCAACAAGTACATGTTTTTTCGGTACCAATGGCCCACGTTCCATAGGACGATAATGGCCATGACGGCGGCGATGGAAAACCACACCACCCGCGCCTGAGCGTGTTCGCCCACGACGATCATCGCTGCCAGCAACGGCCCCAGGGCGGTGCCGGCGTTGCCGCCCACTTGAAAGAGCGCCTGGGCGAATCCGCGCCTGCCCCCCGCTGCCATATATGCAAGACGCGATGCTTCCGGATGAAAGACCGACGACCCCACTCCCACCAAGGCCACCGAAATCAGGAGCAGCAGGAAGCTTCCCGCCGTGGAAAGGAGCACCAAGCCGCAAAGGGAAAAACACATGCCGCCGGCCAGCGCATACGGTTGCGGCCGGCGGTCGGCGACATGCCCCACCACCGGTTGCAGCAGGGAAGCGGTCAATTGCCCGGTGAGCGTGATCAGGCCGATTTGCCTGAAGCTGAGATGAAACGATTCCTTGACCACCGGATAAATCGCGGGGACAAGTGACTGAATGGTGTCATTTAGCAGATGGGAAAAACTGATGGCCAGGAGAATCGAAATGACCGTTTTCTCCGTCTCGCTGGCCTCCGGCACCTGCGCTACTGACTCCACTGACTCTGTTCGCATCCGCCCACACTAAATCACAATGGCGCCGGACGCAAAAAATCATGTTCACGGAAAACTGGCCAGCAGAACCTGCGTGGTGTTCTGCACATCATGGTCCACTCGCGCCCATTCGTCGGACAACGGAGCCATCACCATTTTCGGCATGGTGTTCAGCATCTGTTCGCTCTTTTCAAAAACCATGACTGCTCCTTCCAACGACTGCCTGCCCGCCGTCGCCGGGCGATGGTAGATCGCCCAGACGCAAGCAATCGTCAGCGCCGCAACAGTAGCCGCCGGCGCCAGCCACGACGGGACCGGGGTGCGACGCGGTTCTTCCCGGCGCGCTGCGTTTCGCACGGAGCGCATGATGGAATCGTGCAGCCCCGGTTGGGCCGGCGGCACACTCCGCAAGGCGCGGCCCAGAGCTTCCGTGCGGCGGGTGAAACGTTCCAGTTCCGGGTCGGCGGCGATTTTTTGGCGCAACGATTCGGGCAACGGTTTGCCCGAATCCATCGCGGTGGAGATTCGAAATTTTGCCAGCCATGATTTCATAGATTTGCTCCTTTTGCGCTCAGAACCAATGGCGGGCGAACCGTTTCCAATTCGGCTGCCAGTGTGTTTCGCGCCCGGAAAAGCAGGACTTTGACGTGCGTTTGAGTTTTGCCCAGGACGCGGGCGATGTTCGCGATGTCCATATCCTCGGCGTAGCGCAGCCAGAGGGATTGAAATTGGCCGTCCGGCAACGATGCGCGCGCGCGGTGCCACAAGGCCTGCGCCTCTTCGCGCCGGGCCAGCAATTCGGCGGGATCGTCGTGATCCACTCTCTCCGGCGTGGCCTGGTCGCCGCCTGGAAGTTTGCCGCGAAAGCAATCAATCCCCTTGCGCCGCGCGATGGTGAAAAGCCAGGACGCGAACGGGCGGCTGGGATCGAATTGAGCGATAGCTTCAAAAGCGCGGACGAAAGTGTCCTGCGTGACTTCGCGCGCGTCGGCGTCGTGGCCGCAGGACTGAAAGACGAATGCGTAAATACGATTTTCGTAGCGGCGCACCAGTTCCTCAAACGCGGTGAGGTCCCCGGCCTGGGTTTGCCGGGCCAGGTCCTCATCGGACATCGACTGGAATTCTTGCGCCACGCTAGACTACTGATTCTCCTTCGAAGACTTGGTGTCCGCCTGCGCCTCCTTGTTGGAGTCTTGCGCCTTCTCTTCCGCCTTCTTCTGTCCTTCTTTGATCATTGTGATTAGATCGGACGACGGCTCCGAGAGCGTCAATCCCACTGTGTTCCCATCTTGCTTGATGACGATGGCGTTGGCGAGCTTCAAGGCGTTGGCGTCGGACTTTTGCATTCTTAGCACGGCCAGCAAGCCTTGGGCGATGTTGCCCATATTCGCCGCAGTGTCGGCGTCGGCGGCCTCAAGGCGGACGTTGGCGGTCATGTTGTTGGCGACTTCGCTCAATTTCACGCGCACCGATTTGGACATTTTGAAAATGGCGGCCTTTTGGTCGTCGCCCTCAAAGTCAAATTTGAGCAGCTCGCCTTGGGCCAGGATCGATTCGCCGGACTCTGCCCCCTGGAGACCCTTGGCGCCGGAAAGAGTGGGCGCGTGACCGTCGATGACCTCCAGCGCATCCGCCAGATGGGCGCTGTTCTGGCCGATAATGACGCGATGGCCCAGGATCGCGCCGCACATGCGCGGTGTCTCGCCGTCCTTGGCCTTTTTCTTATCATCCAGCCAGGAATAGATGACCTTTGAGCCGTTGGTCGTGCTTTGAAATCCATCCAGGGCTTTGGCCAGCGTGATCACGCGGTCGGCGTCGAAATCCGCATAGATGATCAGCACGCCGTCTTTGGGATGGGCCTCGGTTGTATAGACCGTCAAGCCGTGCAATTGTTTGCGGAGGTCAAAGTCGAAGATCGCGCCCACCGCTGCCAATTTATCCTGCACCTCCGGTTCGGAGAGGATCGAGCGGCCGACGGAACTCGCGCGTAGCGCGTCGCAATCCACAGCGAAGAGCACAGCCGGGTCGGCGGCGACGTCTTTGGGGTTAAAGGGTGCGGCGAAACCAACTGGCGCGCCGACCAGAAGGGCGGCGGCAGTTGCGAGCATAAGAGTAGTTCTTTTCATAAAATTATTATTAATCTATCCACAGAGAATACGCGGAAAGGCAGGGTTTGGTTACAAAAAGGAAGCCCCAATCTTTAGCGACGCGCGTGCTGGCTCACCAAGTTAGCGAAAGACAAGACAGTGGCCAGGCTCGTCCTCACCCCAACCCTCTCCTCCAGGAGAGGGAGCATCTTCCGCCGCCGTTTGAATATCTGTGGCGGCCATGGCCGGACACTTGATCGCAAAACCAGCTGCGGCCGACGGGTTTTCCTTCTCCCAGGGGGAGAAGGTCAGGATGAGGGCGAGCCAGGCAAGGGTCGTCCCTGGCAGCCCACGGGTGAAACCAAAACTCTGCCAGCCGGACGCCGACGGCAGTGATCGGAACTACCGAAGCCTCAATGCAGTCACTAAGGATTCGGAAAGGATGGGATTTGCCATTAACGAATGGTAATGGTATTATAAAATGGTATGAAAGACACATTGGTTCCCATCGACCAAGCGGGGCGAATTGTGCTTCCGAAGCGCGTGCGCCAGGAGTTGGCCATAAAACCTGGAGACACATTCAAAGTCTCGGTCCAAGGAGTGGCAGTCACGTTGACGCCGAACAAAGAAAGCACCGGATTTGTGCGAAAGGGGAAAGCGCTGGTTTTTTCGACCGCCGGCGAGGCCACGCTGAATGAAGAGACAGTGAATGAAATTCTGGAGTCTGGCCGGGCCGAGCGGGATGCCCGGAACGTCGAAGGTCTGACCCGCCAAAATCGGCGAGGATGAAAGTTTTTCTGGATACGAGTGTGCTCCTTGCGGCCGTGCTTGAGAAGCACGCCGCGCACAAGCGGGCTTTTGCGGTGCTCGAGCGCGTTCAAGATGGAAAGGATGAGGGTTATGTTTCATCGCACAGCCTGGCCGAGCTTTATGCGAACCTGACAAAACTTCCGGCGCCGTTTCGCCATTCACCGGAGCAGGCGCTTCTCAGCATGGAAGAGAACGTCGTCAAGTACTTCAAGATTTCCAGTCTGACGGGCGGTGATTACAGCGCGCTCATTCGCGAAGCTGCCTTGGCTGGCATTCAGGGTGGCACCGTTTATGACGCCGTGCTGCTGAAAAGCGCGGCCAAATCGGAAGTGGAGCGAATCTACACGTTCAATCAGAAGCATTTTCAAGCGGTGGCGCCAAAAGACATCGTTCCGCAAATCTTTTTGCCGTGATCTGAATTTGAACTTGGACCATTCGCATCATGCTCGACGAACAGGGGCGCATTTCACTTTCTGGCAAAGTCGTTTGAAATCGTTGGATGACGTCCCCCTCGCCCCGCTGAGCGGGGAGAGGGATAGGGAGAGGGGCACGCTTGGTCGAACCTCCTCTCCCCCAGAACAGAACAACAGATGGGATGCACCGCCCGCGGTGCTGCCCTCTCCTCCACAAGTGTGTGGAGGAGAGGGAGATAGACGAAGTTGTCAAATAGTGAGATGCGACCACCGACAGATTTGGCAAAAATTAAAATTGAAAATCGTGGCCCAAAGTCTTTCAATCGGGTTGGAGTTTGGCCGAGCATGAGTTTGATAGATTTTATTTTGAATATTGTTGGCCTGGTGTTGTGGTTGAATTGGCGGGCCCTTCCTTTGACGGTGCAGGCGCCTCCGGGCACTTCGCTCGCCTCGACGCTACGCCGCGCCGGGCCGCCGCGACCGCGCATTTATTACCTGGCCGGCTTGCTGTTGTTGCTGGTGGGGCGGGCGCTGGTCTATTGGCAATTGGGCGGTCAGACGGGCTGGGTGGCGCGGATTCCGTTGGGCCCGACGACGGTCGGTTTCCGCAGCGATGTCCCAGGCCGCATGATGTTGTTCTCGCTGTGCAGCTTTGGGGTGGCGCTGGGGATTTTCTATTTGTGCCTATTGCTGCTTTCCTGGATTAACGGTCCGGTCGCCGACACCGAACCGGGCCAGCGCGTCGTGCGCGCGCAACTGGGCTTGCTCGACCGCTGGCCGGGCGCGATGAAATTGCTGCTGCCGCTGCTCTTCACGGCGGCGCTCTGGTGCGTGCTCAATCCGTGGCTCGCGCGCCTTGGCCTGGTGCCGCGACCGGCGCATTCCGAGTGGCAGGTGCTGGCGCAAGGGGCAGTCATCGGGCTGGCGGCGTATCTGGCCTTGAAATTTTTTCTAGTGGGCATTCTCGCGCTCCATTTGTTCAGCAGCTACGTTTATCTGGGCGAACTGCCGTTTTGGAGCTTTGTCAATACTACCGCGCACAGTCTGTTGCGCCCTTTGCAATGGCTGCCCTTGCGCGCGGGCAGGGTCGATTTCGCGCCGGTCCTTGCCATGCTGTTGGTTCTGGTCACTGCGCCCTTCAGCCAGCGCGGCTTGACCCAGCTTTTTCAAAAGTTCATTTGAGCTGGAGGCGGCGCAGTCACCGCGCATATTCCCGATGGCGAGACGTGGCTGGACGCAAATGTTGAAATATGAAAATCACCCACTTTGCGATCACCAGCCCTGTCTTCGAGTTGGTTAAGACTGTAGAGGTTGACCTTCAACTTGGAGACGAGATGTGGCCGACGCGTTTTGAGATTTTGCGCGACACAGAGCGTCAAGACCATTTTCGATGCCGCGTATGGCAGTTGGAGCTTTTTAGGATTCAATCTACGTTTCCGCAGTCAGGCGGGCGCCCGGCCCACAAGCCGTCAGACCACACACTGATCGTGGAGTGGGAGGGGGCACATGTCGGCCGTTATGATGATTTTTTGGCGGCCGATGCTGATGCCGCGTTGAAGAAAGTCATCGAGGATTTTTGCAAATTTCTGGAGCACACGACAGGAGAAAAGGCCACCTAACCGAGGAACCAGTTGGAGCAATTCAAAACTCCTTGAACCCATCTTCAATGGCCATGGCGGCGCGCTGGATTTGTTTGCGCGATGAATTTGGGTGGCGATCGCGGCTGTGGCTGGAAAAATCGAGGCGATCCGAACTGTGCGGCGTGCCTTCGCCATTGGAGGGCAGGGTAAGACGTTTGGAGGAGCGGGTCAAATTACCAACCAACCTGGCCAGCGCGCCAACCTCGGTTTTCAGGGCGGCTGCTTGCGTATTCAAATTCTCCGCCGCGCCGGCGTTTTCCTCGGCGCTGCTGGCGTTGGTTTGCGTCACTTGATCGAGTTGATTGACTGCGGTGTTGACTTGCGTGATGCCCTGGCTCTGCTCGGCAGAGGCGGCGGCGATGTGCCCGAGCAACTCATCGACCGTGCGCGCCTTTTCCACGATTTCCTTCAAACTGGCGGCGACTTTGGCGCTGATTTCCACGCCGTTCTGACTCCGTGTGATGGAGTCTTGAATCTTGTCAGCGGTTTCGCGCGCGGCTTGGGCGGAACGCTGGGCCAGATTGCGCACCTCGTCGGCCACCACGGCAAAACCCATTCCCGCTTCGCCCGCGCGAGCGGCTTCGACCGCCGCGTTCAAGGCCAGGATGTTGGTCTGGAATGCGATCTCATCGATGGTCTTGATTATTTTTCCGATGTTGTCGCTGGAACTCTTTATGGCGGCCATGGCCTGGCTCATGTCGCGCATGTCGTTGAACCCAACGTCGGCGGAGGAACGGGTCTGCGCGGCGAGTTTCTTGGCGTTGCCGGCGTGTTCGGCGTTGCGACGAGTCATGCTGGCGATTTCTTCCAGGGAGGCGCTGGTTTCCTCCAGCGAAGCTGCTTGTTCGCTGGCGCCTTGGGCCAGGGACTGGCCCGAGCTGGAAATGTGCCCCGATGCCGCCGATATTTCTTCCGACGCCCGGTCAATCTCTCCCGCCACACGGTGCAGCACGCGATTGAGACTGCCGGTGGTGGCCCAGGCGAGAGCGGCCCCGGCGAGCACGGCGAGCAATGTCAACCCAATGACGGTCCAACTGGCCGTCCGAGCGGTGCTTTCTACGTGCTGGCTGGCCAGTTGCCCGAAGTGGGCATTATTTTCAAAGAGCTCGTCCAGCGATCTCAAGTAAGCGGTGAAAGCCGGCTGCAGCGCTTGATCGATTTTAATGAGCGCCTCGTTGGTATGACCCGCGCGGCTGGCGGCCATCACGTCGTCGTAAAGTTTGTCGTAGCCGCCCCGTGTTTCGGCCACGCGTTGATAAGCTTGCCGCTCCTCGCCGCGGAAGACGCTGTTCTGAAATTCCTGCAGGGATTTCAAGCTGGCCGTCGCGCAAGCTGCCGCATCATCTTCGAAATGCTGGCTCTCGGCGGCGGTCTTGGCGTTGAGGTAGCACACGAGATCCAACTGGCGCTGGGCGACAAGCGATTTGATTTTTCCCGCCAATGTCACTCCCGGCAGGGCGTCATCGATGAGGGCGCCGAAGTGGTCCTGAATGCGGTTAATAGCGCCCAACCCGGCGGCACCGACCAAGGCGGTCAGAATCAGGATCGAAGCGAATCCCAGGGCAATGCGTTTTTTGATGGTCCAATCTTTCACAAGGCGTCGCGGCCAAGGACGCGAGCCGCCCGATGCCGTCAGCCGCATCGCCAACTCGTCGCCTGTCTGCGTATCACCTGTGTTTATCGGCAGAAAACGCCCCCAAGTTTAGCCGCAGAGAGGCTATTCGTTCCAAGGGTTCACGCTTATGTCCAGGAACAACTTGGCCTCGGGGGAACGGAAAGGCATTCTTTCGGAAACGCCGCCCGGAACCTTGCGCATGATAAACTCGGAGGTGCGATAAAGCGTGGGCGTAGTCAAGTGGCAGGGCAGGCCGGCATCGGCCAGGTTGGAGAGAAAATTACCGGCCACCATGTTGACCAACTCGGTGACGGCGTCGTCTTTCTCCCCAGTGGAGGAGACCGACTCCATGGGTACGCCCAGCATGCGGGCGGCCATGATACGGCCCGTTTCCTCGGTTAAGCGCAGTTGGATTTTGCCGACTGCTTTACCGCGAAAATTAACCTCGCTCACCATGTGCTCTTCGTGAATCGGCGCCACTTCCCGTGGATGAACGGGTTTAAGCTGGGTCGCCAGCATGATGCTGAAAGTCTTGATCAACGCCCGAATCAGCAGGTCGCCCATGGCCAGGAGAAAAACGACGCCCAAGCCGGAGCGCATCAGCGCCTCTTCCACCGCAGACTCGTCGGCGGGTAGGTCGCTTTTATTGACAGGCTGCGTCAGGCGCAGCAAGCGCGCCGTCAACATGGGGTCCTGGATGATGACGAAAGCGACGGCTTCCAAATCGGCGTTTTGGCTGGCGATGAGGCGCGTCAGGCGCACGACGCTTTCGGGAATCGGTTCCAGACCGAAGCGCCGGGCGATCATCTCTGTATCAAAATCCATCATCATCCAATGGAGACGTGGGGCCATTATCTATGCGGCGGCCTTCTTTTGCAAGGGCACGGCGCGGCTGGCTTTTTCAATCAACTGCTCGGCACGAAACGGTTTGACCAGATAATCGTGAATGCCCAACTTCGAGATTTGCAGCACGTTCTCGCGGCCTGACTCTGCTGTCAACATAATGACGGGCATCTGTTTCAAGGCGTCGTCTTCCTTGAGTTTGCCCAGCATGGTCACTCCGTCCATGACGGGCATGGTGATGTCGAGAAGAATGAGATCCGGCCTTTCGCGCGCGGCGGCGGCCAGGCCTTCCTCGCCGTTGGCGGCTTCGATGACCACACAGTCGTAGGGCATGAGGGCGCGGGTGACGATGAGACGGATGGTGCGACTGTCGTCAACACTAAGAACTTTGAGTGTCATAGGCTTTGGAATCGCTGAATTTGAGATGGACCGCGACTCGGAACTTTTCCTGGCCGCAGAGAAAGAACAATTCGCGCGGACGAAGCTCGGGCGCGGTTTCAATACGAAAGGCCGAGCCTCGAATAATGGAGGGTGTGGTCATGGCGCAACGGAACCCAGCATCGCAGAGACGGGATTTGAGCCGGCCACCCAGCATGTTGGTCACCTCGCTCACGACATCATGGACCTGCTCGCAGCCCTGGATTTCATGGAGGTGGACGGCCAGCATGGCGGCGGAAATCTTGCGCGCAAGAGCGTCAGAGACATGCAGAAACACCGTCCCGGTCACGCTCTCGCCGGCTAGGCCGACGGAGCCGACGACCCGGTCCGAATGATCAGGGCCCGGGTTGGCCTCGGCAGGTTGGACATTCATGGAGAGCATCTTCTCAAAAACGTCCCGCAACGTCTGATGAATCAGCGGCTCAATGTCAATGCATGGCGGCGTGCGGCGCATAAATCATTCAGAACATGGAATAAAGTATTGACGCGGCGCCTGACGATTTCACTGCTGAACCGGCGGCAGAGCCTCGCGCTTGACGGTCGAGTTCCTGCAGGATGGCTTGCGGGATGCCTTCCAGCGGGACTTGGCGATCCACCGCGCCCAGGGCGACCGCTGCCTTCGGCATGCCATAGACGACGCACGTTTCCTCGTCCTGGGCCAATGTGCGCGCGCCGGCGGCTTGAAGCTTTTTCATGCCTTGCGCGCCGTCCCGGCCCATGCCGGTGAGCAAGGCCGCCACGGCGAACTTGCCGGCGCATTGCGCGGCGGATTCAAAGAGGACATCCACTGCGGGCCGAGTGAAATGCAGCAAGGGCGATTGGTCAAGCGCCACCCGGTAGCGTCCGTTGCGGCCGCGCAAACGCATGTGATAATCTCCCGGCGCGATGAGGCACAAGCCGGCGCGCACCTCCTCGCCATCGACGGCTTCGCGAACCTGTACTTGACAATTCTGGTTGAGACGCTCGGCAAAGGTGCGGGAAAAAACGGGCGGAATATGTTGCACGACGCAGATGCCAGGAGAACTCGCCGGCAGACGGGTCAAGACGGACGAGAGGGCTTCCACTCCGCCGGTCGAAGCGCCGAGCAAGATGATCTGGCGCGGGTCGTAATGCTGCGGCGGGAGAGGGGAGGCCATGATGTCGGCACTGACGTTGGGAGCGCGGCGTGCGCCGGCGGCGCCTTTGACGCGATAGGCGAGTTGGGTTTGAAGGTCTCCCATCGAGCGCGACCCGGCAGGCTTGGCCAAGACATCCACGGCTCCGGCCCCGAGCGCGTTCAAGGCCGCTTCGGACCCGCTCTGCGTGATCGAGCTGATGATGACCGCCGGGATGGGCCGCTGCTGCTGCAGAATTTTCAAAAAGCTGATGCCGTCCATGCGCGGCATTTCCACATCGAGCGTCAGCACGTCGGGATTCAGCTCCTCGATTTTGTCGCGCGCCATGTAGGGATCGTTGGCCGTGCCGACCACTTCGATCTCAGGGTCGGCGCGCAAAATGTCGCCGATGATTTTTCGAGCCAGAGCGGAGTCATCGACCACCAGCACGCGAATTTTTTTCGGGGCGATCATGGTCATCCGACTCTTACTCCTAATCCTAATCTTAATCTTAATCTCTTGGCTTCTGTACGAAAGAATTTTTGATCAGGATTAAGATTACGATTAAGAGGGAAAATTTGCCGGGAAAATGGAACGCCCGCGCTCATGCGACGGACAGGTAAGGGTTGACGGCTTTCATGGCTTCATGAAGGCGCGCGACCATCTGCTCGACTCTTTCCTGCTTCAAGCCCAGCAATTCCGCCATGCTGGGGCTGGGGCGAACAGCTTGGGCGTCGGACCCGCCCGCGGATGGACCGGTAAGATGGGCGGCGCAATTGGCCAGATAGATGACGGCCGAAAGTTGCGGGACGGGCTGGACGACGGGGGCGTGATGATTGGCCACCGCTTCGATGATGATTTCCGGCAGGCTCCACTTTTGCAAAAGGCAGGCGCCTACTTCGGCATGGTTGGCCCCCAGCACGACCTTCTCGGCCTCAAAGCGTGAAAGAGAATCCTGGGAAATGAGGATGCGAATTTCCGCGCGGCATTTGGGGGTGAAGATTTGGTTTAGGACGATTTTGCCGATGTCGTGCAATAAGCCTGCGGTAAATGCCACCGAGGGATGGAAATCGCCGTAGGCTTCGTTTTCCGTCAAATACTCAGCACCCATGCCCGTGCTCAAGGAATGGCCCCACATGCCGTTGGCTTCGACAGCATAGCCGGGCATGGCGAAGCCCATGGCGCCACCGAAGCCGATGGCGCAAACCATGCGGAAAATGGCGTGGTCACCTATTAGCAACACCGCCTGGTCGATCGAGGAAACAGGAGCTTTCAAACCGGTGTGGGCAGAATTGCAGACCCGGAGCAGCTTGGCCGTGAGCACGTTGTCGCAGCGAAGAGTTTGGATCAGATCCTCGCGGTGGGTGTCGGGCTGGTTCAGCAGCGTGACCAGTTTGCGGGCCGTTTCCGGCACCATGGGCAATTCCTTGACTTGGTTGATGATTTCGGAGGCTGTCATATATATTATACGTAAGCCAGGCGAGGCGTGGCTTCTCGTCCGGCGGTGGCTTCAAGGCGATAGATGCTGGGGCAAACCGTGGTCAACGAGTGCGACGCGCCGAGCAGGCTCTCCGAGTGGCCGATCAGCAGATAACCTCCCGGAGCCAGTTTGCGGGACAATCGTTGCACCAGGTCTTCCTGGGTTTCCTGATTGAAATAAATCATGACGTTGCGGCAGAAAATTATGTCAAACGATCCGTCAAACGGATACTCGGGCTCAAAAAGGTTGCTGTGGTGAAAGGTCACCATTTTCTTAAGTTCGTCCTTGATCCGGCAACAGTCCTGGTAAGCGCCGACGCCTTTCAAAAAATAACGCTTCAACCATTCCACCTCCGGCAGTTTGACGTGTTCGAGCTGGTAGATGCCTTGGCGGGCGCGCTGAAGCATGTGCAGTGAAATGTCCGAGGCCACGACCTGGCCGCGATACTTGAGGTGGCGGGCGAAAAAATCGGCCAGCACGATGGCCGCCGAGTACGGTTCCTCGCCGGAGGAACAGCCGGCGCTCCAAATCCGGAAGACATCTCCGGGGCGGCGGTTCGGGCTGGCCTGCCATTCCGGCAGCGCGGTGCGGGCCAGGAAATCGAAATGGGGCCCTTCGCGGAAAAAGCTCGTCACGTTGGTCGAGATCGCGTCGATCAACTCGCTCCATTCCTCTTCACCGTCTGGGGACTTGAGAAAGTCGCAATACGCTTGGTAGCTGGCCAGCCCCATCGCCTTCAAACGTCGCTGCAACCGTTGGCACACCATTTCCTTTTTGTCGGTCCCCAAATGGATTCGGCTGTGCTTGTAAACCAGTTGACGGATGAAGTCGAATTCCGCCGAACTGGGCCAAGGGTTGATGATGTTGGACGCCACCATGTATAATCAGATAGATATCGGTTTTTCCCTGCTAAAACTTAAGTTCGCGACGCGGATGCCGACAGAGAATAAGCCGTCATGCCATGAAAGCCGAAGATTGCCCCATCGCCACGACTCCGTCCGCGGCCCGGCCAGGCAAATACCTTACGTTTGTCCTGGGCGGCGAATCGTACGGCATCGCCATCCTGCAAGTCCGCGAAATCATCCGTCCGACGGCCATCACGCCGGTGCCGAAAATGCCGGCGCACATTCAGGGCGTCATCAATCTTCGCGGCAAAATTATTCCGGTGCTGGACTTGCGGGCCAGGTTTGGCTTGGCCACACCGCCTGCTAACGACCGCTCTTGCATTGTGGTGGTGCAGGTCAAAACAAGTGAGTCCGTGGGCGCGCTCACCGGATTGTTGGTGGAGGCGGTGGATGAAGTCATCAGCCTTGCGGAAAAAGACATCGAGGCCACGCCGGATTTCGGAGGCCGGTTGGACACGCGACATTTGCTCGGCGTCGCCAAAGTAGGGTCGAAGGTCAAAATCCTGCTCGATTTGGATCGCATCCTCGGTGAAGAAATGCAGGCGCAAGTATGAGTTCAACCACGCAAGACGCGGAAGCGCCGATCGTCCTCAATCTCGCCAGCGACGCCGAACTGCTCAAGGAGTACGTCACAGAATCTCGCGAGCACTTGAGCAATATAGAGCAGGGCGCACTCATCCTGGAGAAGCATCCGGACGATGCCGACACCTTGCACAGCGTCTTTCGCTCTTTTCACACCTTCAAAGGCGGGGCGGGATTTCTGAACCTCGTTCCCATCAGCCAGTTGGCGCATGGCCTGGAGTCGCTCTTGGACCTCGCGCGGCAGCGCAAGCTCACGCTCGACGGCGGGCGCATCGGACTGATCTTGCGCGGACGCGACACTCTCAAACAATTCATCGATCAAATTGACGCGCAACTCAGTGGTGCCGCGCCGCTCGCGCCCATCGTGATTCCTACCGGCGAATTCTGCGGCGAAATCCTGGGCGCCATGACCAACCAGCCGCACCCGGCCCCCGTCAGCCAAGCGCCGGAGCCAACCGTGGCCGCCATCGGTTCCTCCAAAGGCGGCACCGTCAAAGTGGAGACCACCAAACTCGACAGCCTGGTGGACATGGTGGGGGAATTGGTTATCGCGCAATCGTTGGTCGCCCAGGATTTCGGGCCACAGGCGGCCGGCCATCCGCAGTTCGCGCGGAACCTGGCGCAAATGGCTCGCGTCACCCGCGAACTGCAACGCGTGAGCCTCTCGCTGCGGATGGTGCCCATTCGCGGCGTCTTTCAAAAAATGGCGCGCGTGGTGCATGACCTCGCCGCCCAGCAACACAAAGAAGTCCAATTGTTGACTGAGGGCGACGAGACAGAGCTGGACCGCAATCTGGTCGAAGAATTGGCCGATCCGCTTCTGCACATGATTCGCAACTCCGTCGATCACGGCATCGAATCCGCCGAGGCGCGCGCCGCGCACGGCAAGCCCCGCGCCGGCGTCATCCACTTGCGCGCGAGCCACAAAGGCGGCGGGATTGTCGTCGAATTGCAGGACGATGGGCAGGGATTGGACAAGGAACGCATCGTCGCCAAAGCCATCGAGAAGGGCCTGGCCGCTCCGGGCGCGAAATTGTCCGATGACGAAATTTTCAACTTTATTTTCGCCGCCGGTTTCTCCACCGCCCGCGAAGTGACCGATCTTTCCGGTCGCGGCGTCGGCATGGACGTGGTGCGGCGCAATATCGAGCGGCTGCGTGGCCGGGTGGAAGTCTCCTCAGCGCCCGGGCAGGGCACGCTCTTCAAATTAGTGCTGCCGTTGACGCTGGCTATTATTGACGGACTGATCGTAACGGTCGGCTGCGAGCGCTACATCATCCCCACCTTGCTGGTGCGCGAATCCTTTCGCCCGCGCGCCGAAATGATTTCGACTCTGCAAGGCAGGGGTGAAATGGTCAATCTGCGGGGCCGCCTGATTCCGATGCTCCGATTGGGCGAGCAGTTCGGGGTCAAGCCATCCGCCGGCACGCCCGGCGAGGGCATCATCGTCGTGGTGCAAACGGGCGCGGCGCTCAAAGGGCTGCTGGTGGACGGGTTGTCGCACCGACAGGAAGTCGTGATCAAAAACGTGGGCGAAATGATCCGGCATCGCAATGCCAGCATCGCCGGCGCCGCCATTCTGGGCGACGGCCGCGTCGGACTTATTATTGACGTGAATGCGCTGGGAAGTTTCCCGGTCGCGTCCGCGTTGCGCAAGGCGAATAATTGATCGCGCTCACCACAATAAGCCTTACACTTTTTCTTTGCGGCATTCTTGACAGGATGAACAGGATTTACACGATAAAACCTTCTTCATCCGTCTTTTCGAATCCTGTTCATCCTGTCAAAACGTCTTTTCTTGGTTGCGGCTGGGAGCGCTGTGCTGCTCGTGTTGACAAAAGAGGGGTAAGCATTCCCACCTCAGGGCGAGCTGATGCGGTAGTAGCGGGCGGGGTT
>DASYNM010000239.1:0-3125 GCA_036008545.1 Verrucomicrobiia bacterium | reverse complement strand
GCAAAGCACCCAGGGTCTTGGTGCGAGCCAATTGGGCGAGGTTCATGCCCAAATAATAATGCGCCGCCCCCTGCTTCGGCGCCCGTTGCAACCACCGCTGGCAAACCTCGATGCCTTCGTGGGCCATGCTGGCGCGGATGGAGTCTTTATTGGACAAGTCGGCCCGGTCAAAACACGCGGAGGCGAAGGTCAAGGCAAGAGCGTTGTCATTGATATTGGTTTGGTAGCGGGCCTTGGCGGCGTAATAGGCTTTGTCGGCGGCGACTTGCGACGGCGTGGGCGCGGGATCGGGCGAGCCTGAGGCTCTCAGTGCGGCGCAAACACCGGCCAGGCAGAGCAGGAGGAGAACGCGGTTACTCATGTGCGGTAAGCGCAACGTGGACACCGGATTTGATCGCGCCCTCATGCATGTCGGTAATGAGCACTCGCCCAGCCGGGTCCAGTAGCAAGACGAACGGAATGCTTTCGATTCCATATTGGTCCGCTACTTTGCTCTCGGACTGACCCCCGAGGAATCCTTGTGTCCAGCCTATTTGGTGCTCCGTCGAAAAGTTGCGCACGGCAGCAAGGTCCGTATCCAGGCTCAGGCTGACCATTGCAAAACGCGGATCGCTGCCGAATGCGGCGTAAGTTGCGTTGAGCTCCGGCATTTCCGCCACCGAAGGCGCGCTCGACGTCGCCCAAAAATCGAGCAGCACGTACTTGCCTTTGTAGTCCGACAACTTGACGGTCTGACCGTCAGCAGTCTTGACAGCAAAATCCGGCGCCTCATCGCCGGGATGCAATGGCGCGAGCAGGCTGATGACGCCCAAATCAAGCGGCGTATCGCTGCGTCCGCCCGGAGAATCCGGCACCTCAATTTCCTGGCGGTGCAAGGCCAGGAGCGGCGATTTGCGCTGGCCTCGTTTCTCTTCCAGTTCGCGCACGTCGAGGGTCAATTCGTAATTTCCGCCGGGCACGTCGTCGATGTGAAAGGAACCGTCCTGCGAGAACCGCAAAACATAACTGCGCTTGGAAAACCAATACCGCCTCCCAGCCGCGCTGGAATAATAGGCGCCTATTTGCCGCGCGACATCCCCTTGCGCGGTCCAGTAACGGTCCCGCGCCGCCTCTTTTTCCTCGGCGTTTCGGGCGGTCCTTAGGTCAAGATGAAATTGATTGCTGACGGAGTCGAAATTCGGACAATCCGGCGGCGCGGGCGAGACAGATTCCAGCCAGAACGCCTGGTCCTGCCAGTCGATGGGCTTGTCGTAATTCTTCAAGACAACGCGTCCCACAATGGGGCAGCCTTGTCCGCCAAGGGTCGTTTCGCGCGTTTCGCCGGCCGTGAGAGTAAGATTGGTGATTTGGGTGATCGGAACCAGATGCGCGTCGCCCCGGCCCAACTTCGGCGCGTGAAAGACTTTGACATCGACCGGCGGCACGCGCGGAAAGACAAAACGTCCGGCACCGTCCGTGGTCGTTTCAACCGAGATCGCGCAAGGTGGATAGGGTCGCGGAAAATACGCCTCGGGCGCAAAAGCGTCGGCCAGCCGCATCGTTTCGTTGGTGCCCAGCGCTGCGCCAATCCTCAGTGTGCCTTCCACTCGCGCCCATGGCTGCAATCGGACTTCGGGCGACGCTTTCAAATCCTCGATCCGCACCTGGGCAAAGCCCGCATCGTCCGCCACCACCACGGCGTAGGCCTCCAGGTTCGGCGCGAAGGAGAACCGGCCTGCGGCGTCGGTGTTGGTGCTGCGGATGCCGGAGGAGCCTTGCTTGGGCCTCATGGTTGGACCTGTCAAATAAAGCAGATCTTTCCAGCGCGACAAATAAACCGTGCGTCCTGCGGCGGGGCGGCCATCGGGTGTCAAGACTACGCCGGTCGGCCCGCTGCCCTTCTTGAGCAGGAAGGTCATATTGGTTTCCTGCACGCGAATGGGGCCGGAGCACTGCGGCAAATAACCATCCGCTTCGATCAAGACGGCCGGCGGCATTCTTGCCTTTGTCAGGGTCAAGGCGAAGACGCCATGCGTGGCGGTCGTACGCTTGTTTTCCGACCAATCGAAGCCGATGAGTTGTTGGTCCTGCGTTCCTGTAGTCACGTAGAATTGCGGCAAGGGCTGGTGCGTATCGGCGTCCACGACACGGACCATGACTTTGACTTGCGCCGTTTTACCACCGTTACCGATCGGACGCCCGGACTCATCATACATTTGCACTCCCGACGAAGGCTGCTGCGCTTCTGCCACGCTAAGCAAACCATCGACAATGCAGAAACCAGCCAGGGATAGACCAAGCAATACACTCCTCGCAGCGTTCAAGGAGAAAGTTCGAGTCAAAATCATAACAAGCAACCGTGACAAAATCGGCGAATTCTGTCTTGTTGGCAATGAATTAGGCGTTTGGCGGCTTGCCCCGCAGATGTCGACGGCGCCTCGAACCCGAATTTAACGTCGGACCTAAAACAATTCAAAAACAGTCACGGTGAAGATATGGGCATCACAATCAAACTGCAATTCCCAGTTCACTCGTGGAATGCCCTTTCTGTGGATGTTTTCAAATACGTGGTCCCCAACTTGAACTCCGAAGTGTGCGCCGTTTCTTGAAATGGCAGTGTCACTTGCGACATGAAACGGCAAGAGTGCTTGGGGATTCTTCATTACGATGAACCCGCGACCGCCTTGCGTTGAAAGCTTCAGAATTTGTCCATGGATACCGTTCGCTTTAAAGACCCGCTTCAACTCGTTTACGCAGGGAAAGCACTTTTCCAAACCGTACTTCTGCGTAACTGCGTAAGCCAAGCTTTCGATATTCGAAGGTTGATTCATTGTCGTGGTGGTTGGCATCCATGCGTCCGGTCGTCGATTAGGAGGTGTCTCCGCCGTTCCCGGCCCGGCCAATGTTCTAAATTAGAGAAGTCGCATTCACGTTCATTTCTGTTCATTGGCGATATCAATCCTTGCCCAGCGCTTTGCCGACAGTGTCCGCGATTGCGTCCCCGCGCAGTTCGCGCGCGACAATTTTGCCGTCGGGGCCGATCAGGAAAATAGACGGGATGCCTTCCACGCCATACATGGGCGTCACTTTTGAATCGGACCATTTTCCTAAAAAGCCCTGGATCCATTTGATGTCATTCTTGCGCG
>DASYNM010000238.1:0-6110 GCA_036008545.1 Verrucomicrobiia bacterium | reverse complement strand
CATCCCGCTGCACTGCCCCGCGACGGAGTGGTTCGAGGCGACGACAGATCATTTGCTAGGGGTGTTCGATGTCTTGAAGGCAGAACCTGGACTGTGTTCGCATCTTGAAATGGAGACATACACCTGGGAAGTATTGCCGGCGTCGATGAAAAGCCCGAGTGTCGTCGATCAATTGGCGGCGGAATACGCCTGGTGCCTGGAGCACTTGAGCGCCAGAGGATTGGGCGCGCCATAGGACTCAGGCATCAAGTCATCTGACGCTGCGCCGCTTCCTGGTTCACTTCAACTTTGCAGCTTCCGGTTGGATGGGCAGACGGATGGTGAAAGTTGTGCCTTTGCCGACGGTGGATTCGAAACTCAATTGACCGCCGTGCTTCTCCACGACTGTGGACCAGGCGATTGCGAGACCCTGGCCGGTGCCCTTGCCAACCTCTTTGGTAGTGAAGAATGGATCGAAAATCCGATGGCGAATGGGTTCGGGAATGCCGGTGCCACTGTCCGAAATCGCAATTTCCGCCCACGGGCCATTCCGGCGCGTGCTGATTTTGATGACGCCTTTGGTTCCCTCCGCATTCTTGACCACGTCGCCGATGGCGTGCGCGGCGTTGACGATCAAGTTCAGAAAAACCTGATTCAGCTCGCCAGCGAGACAAGGAACCGGGGGCAGCGCAGGGTCAAAGTCCGTCTCCATTTCCGCGATGTATTTCCATTCGCTGCACGCGACCGTGATGGTCGTTTCAATGGCCTGACTCAAATTGATGGCCATCCGCTCCTTCACGCCAGGATGGGAAAATTCCTTCATGGCTTGGACAATTTTGGCGACACGGGCCACGCCCTCAAGGGATTGTTGGACGGCGAGAGGGATTTCCTTGCTCAAGTATTCGATATCCGTTTCCGAGCTGGCTGTTTCCAGCTCAACCAGCACCTCAGGCGTTATCGTTTTGGCCTGGACGGCGCTGGCCAGTTTTTGATAGCTGCGGAGCAGTTGGTCCAAACCGGCGAACGATTCCTGAATAAAGCGCATGTTGTCCCCGATGTATTGAATCGGGGTGTTGATCTCATGCGCAATGCCGGCCGCAAGCTGGCCAACCGATTCCAGCTTTTGCGCCTGGCGTATGTGAGCCTCCATGGAATCGCGTTCCCTTTGCACGTTTCTTTGCGCGGTGATGTCGGCCACGAACCCTTGATAATGCAGGAGCGAGCCGTCCAGCTTGGTGACCTTGCACGCCGTTTCAGTGATCCATTTCCGGGAGCCGTCCTTGCACTGGATTTCCGATTCAAACCCTCGCACGATTTGGTCGGTTTCCAGACGTCGCGCAAAATCCGCGCGCCGTTCTGGGTCAACATAGATTTGGTTCTGGATATCTGTCACTTGGTCCATCAACTCCTTAGGCGAGGCATAACCGTAAATCCGGGCCAGGGCGGGGTTGGCGGTCAAGTAACGGCCATCCACGGTGGTTTGGAAGATGCCGTCCGGTGAGTTTTCGAAAATAGCTTTGAACTTCTCCTGTTCCTGCACCATTTGCGCCGTGCGCGCCACCACCATTTCTTCCAGCCCGGCCACTCGGCCCTTGGATTCCTGCAACAATTCCCATTTGCGGGTAAGGCTGTTGGCCAGTTGCAGGACTTCGACGTTGTCAAATGGTTTCTTGAGGATGAGCAGACGGTCCGATTTGCCCAGCTTTTCGAGCATTTCGCTCCAGGAATAGTCGGAATACGCTGTGCAGATGACGATCTGAAGATCGGGATCGACTTCCCAGATTCGGGCGGTGGTTTCCACGCCGTCCCAACCGGGAGGCATCCGCACATCCACGAAAGCCATGGCAAAAGGATCGCCTTGCCTTACGGCTTGCTCCACGAGAGCCAGGCCGTCCTTCCCCTGATAGGCTGAGTGGAGTTGGAAGGTGGCTGTGGCATCGGAATTCTGGCTTGAGGTCTCTCCAAACAACGCTGCAGCCGTTTGCTTAAATTCACTCGACGCTCCGTCATCTTCACAGAGAATTTTCCGGAAGTCATCGTGGATGGCGTGATTATCGTCGATAATCAAGATGCGGGTATTTCGTTTCATAATGGGATTGCTCCTTCCGCACCATTCCGAGCCTTGTATGGAAGCTCAAGCGTGAACGCGGCGCCTTTTCCCAATCCGTCGCTCTGCGCGCTCAAGGAGCCACCCATTTCCCGTGCCGACAACGCACCGCCATGCAGCCCAAAACCGTGCCCGTCCTTTTTGGTGGTAAATCCATAACTGAAAATGCGCGTGAGATTTTCAGCCGGAATTCCAATACCGTTGTCAATCAGCACAATGCGCACCTTGTCGCTGCCGTTGGTGACCCTCATGGTCAATCGCTTCTCCTCCAAGCCGGATTCATCACAAGCGTACTTGGCATTGCGGATCAGATTGACCAGGATTTGCAGGACTTTGTGTTTTTCAACGTTGAGATCGGGCAGATTCTCGTCGTACTCACGAAAGAATTGGACCTCATGGCGTGTCAGGGCGCTGGCGTTCATGCGCAAGGCGTCTTCCACCAGCTCGGTGGCTTTGACGATCTCTGTTACGCCCGAGACCTTGCTGTAGCTCTGCTGCATGGCCACGATGTCTTTGACGTGATCGACGTTTTTGGTCAGCGAGCCTAGTTCGTTGAGGATGAAAGCGTTTTCCTTGCCCAATTGTTCGGCCAATTGTTCCAGAAAGGACGGCAATTGCCGTCCCTTGGCGTCTTTGGTCATGAAATCGCCCAGGTCGGCGGTGCGTTCGCGCATCAACTCGGCGACTTTGCCGACATGTCCAAAATTGGATTTACTTAATCGGTCGGAAAGCTTGCCGACGGAAACATTGATGCTGTTCAGGACGTTGCCGACGTTATGGAGCACGTTGGTGGCGACTTCGGCCATGCCCGCCTGCCGGGAGGTTTCGACCAGCTGCTTGTGTGTCTGCTCCAGCTCCCTCGTTCTCGCCTGCACTTGTTGTTCGATGCTCTCATTGATGGCCTCCAGCCTCGCCTGACGCTCTGAAACCAAGTGCATTTCTTTCACGCTTTGACGGATGGAAATCATGAGGAAAAAGTCCTCAAAAACCACCCACCCGGCATGTTCGACCCAGCGCCAGGGACTGGTTGTCAATACCCCAAAGACCGATTGCGGCCAGAAAACTCCGCGCGCGAAGTGATCTACGGCTACGACTACCGTAGCTGAAACGAGCACTCTCCAATCCCGGTAAATGGCCAGGAACGCCAGGGAACCAAAAACGTGAAAGTGTGTTTCAATGCGCCCCCCGGTCAAATGGATCAATAAGGCGGAGGTTAGCATTTGGCCGATGGCAATGACATGACGGGTGATGGTGTGACCCGGCTTTTTCCAGGCCAGCCAGACGGGCAGGCTGGTAATTGCACCGCCTATGACCACCGCGGCAAAGACGTGGAAATGGATACGGCTTTGGGTGCCAATCCAAGTCCTTGGTGAAATCCAGAGTGCGGCGGCGATTCCGGCCACCCATTGAAAAAGCATGAGACCGGCGAACATCCGGTCAGTCCGCCTGTAGATCCCATTCTGGTGTTCGGCAAAGAGTTCAGCGGTCCGCCGGTTGGTAGCGGATGAGGACGGCTCAGCTCGATTGCTTCCGGGTTGCATACTTTGCTTCACGGGTTGCCTTCCTGCTTGCAATCAAAAAGAGAGCATCCGTACACAGAGGTGTTAGCCGATGGCGCTGGATTTCCCATCAGCAACGCCTGGAGCGTATCGTGCCCCAGATTGTCACCGGAATGACCACGCGAAATGGTAATGCCGCCGTGGAACAACAAGCGCCCAGTCGCGTCATAGAGCGCCGTCTCGCCGGAAGCCTCAGCTCCGAACAGCCGCGCTTCGCGCCCGGCGTAGTCGCACTGCACCGTCACACCGGGGATTCGCTGTGATTCCTTCCACAAATCGGTCAAGGCCCAATTCGTGGCCAGTTCAGTCGGTTGGAGAAAAAAAACATGCGTTGCGACTCGCCCTTGAGAATGCGCCATCAATAAGGCCAACTCGCCTACGGTGGCCTTCGAACACGGACATTGCGGATGCAGAAACATGACCAGCGTGGGCAGTTTCGAATCGTGTCGCAGGAGGCTCGCCTCAGGCCAGTTCCTCGGGGGCGATCCCGACTTGCCGGCCGAGTTGGCGTAAGCAAGCACCAGGTACATCCCGATGAGGACGGTTCCGAGCCATAACCCTCCCAAAGCCACCGAGAGGATCCTCGGCTTGCCGGGCGGCCCAAATATATTCTTAACGCTCGTAAGAGTTCCTAATGTGACCGGCTCATGGTCGGTCGTGTTCGTCGCCTATGAATTGTCACACGCGTAAAAACGTAGGGTTCTCCTGACGCGCGATGCGTCTCATCCCGCATATTGTCGTGGCGAGAACCCCCCTCTCTTTTCGACAGATTTGCGAGGGTACTTAAGCATTTCCGACCACCGTTGGACGCGGGTTCTGGCACGTCTGTGGCTCCTCTTTGGCCGGATAATAGTTTGCGAGTCAACAGCCGCCCTTTAAACTGGCGGCTGAACGTTGAATTTGTTGAAGCGTCCATCCAAGCTGCGCACCCTCCTGATCCTGGGACGGGTGTCCAATCTTCCCACGGTCTGGTCCGATTGCCTGGCGGGCTGGTGCCTGGGGGGTCATGGCAGCATGGCGGCTTTGGCGGGCGTGGCGCTGGCGGCCAGCTTTCTCTACGTGGGCGGGATGTTTTTGAATGACGCCTTTGATGCGGAGTTCGACAGTCATCACCGGCGCACCCGCCCCATTCCCTCCGGCGCAATCAGCGAACGAGCGGTGTGGCAATGGGGCTTCATTTGGCTGGCCCTTGGGCTTGCGGGTGCGGCTTGGCTGGGGCCTGTGGTGGTGTTATGGGCGGCGGTTCTCTGTGTGTGCATTTTATTCTACAACGCTGTCCACAAATGGACGCCGCTTGCGCCTGTTTTGATGGGTTTGTGCCGATTCTGCGTCTATTCATTGGCCGCCTCAACCGCGCCGCGGGGAGTGACCGGGGAAGTGCTTTGGAAGGGATTGGCCTTGGCAGCTTATATCGTCGGTTTGAGCTGTCTGGCGCGCAAAGAGAGCAGCCGGGTGCGTATCAATTTTTGGCCGAGTCTGTTGCTGTTGACGCCTGTTATTTTTGCCGGGTTGATTGACAATGACTCGGCTTGGATGGCGGCGGTGATTTATTCGGTGGTATTAGGCGGGTGGTCCGCGTGGGCGTTGAGCCGCAGCCTTGGGAAAGGGGAGCCCAACGTCGGCTACACGGTCTCCCGACTGCTGGCGGGAATCGTGTTGGTGGATGTGCTCGCGGTTGCCGGCAGCGGAGAGCCGTGGATTGGGTGCTTCGCCGTGTGGTTCGCGTTGGCACTGCTGCTCCAGCGCTACGTGCCGGCGACGTGAGGCGCCGAGCCCCGAGAGGGGTCGGACATTGTTTTGAGACAAATCGAACCGGCTTGCGAAAGGATTTGCAGAAAAAAATAAGTCCGGGCCTCGCGCAATTTAATTCTTGGTGTATAGTAAACGTAAGAGAGGGAGTTGTCATACTATGAAAGCTAAAAAATGGAGCAGAAAGAAGATCGTTGACTCATTTACGGGGACATTGAAGGCCGATGGCACGCCGATGTCCCGGCAGCAGATTCACATGCTGCGCAAAAAGGCGCGCGGCCTCTGTTTGACTTGCGGGTCGCCAGCCATCGGCGTTTACTGTCTGAAACACACCATCGCGGCGCGTGAACGGATGCGCAAGAAACTGAAGTATCGCCGCCGCCTGCGCAATTCGGCCAGCTACGTCCTGGAAAAGAAGAGCCATTCCAGGCACCGCGGCGGCGGAGCGCGGTTATTGCGGAGCAGATCGCGCGTAACGGCCAAGGCTGCTTAAGAAAAGCAGTGGCAACACTGCAAGGGCCATCATGAGGGTTTTCGTTGCGGTCGCTTCGCTGGAGCGTCCACTGGTTCAGGTGTCGTAGGGCGCCGAACAAAGTGGGCAACAAAGACATAGCCTCCTAGAAGGATGCCCAAGACGAGGGCTGCCAGGCTGGTGTACAATATCCTTTGCGGCGGCTGAAACCGGAACTCAATCTTGTGCTGACCCGCAGGGAGGA
>DASYNM010000237.1:0-31049 GCA_036008545.1 Verrucomicrobiia bacterium | reverse complement strand
CGACCGCCCGACTCAACCGCGCGGCCCAACAAGACAGGAGCCGCATCGCCGCCCGCTTGAACCACGGCCACGCTGCGTTGCTCGGAGGAAAATTCAACCGCCAAAATCTTCATGCACAATTTCACGAACGGTCTCGCCCGTAGTCTTGATCTCCACTCGCCGGAATCGGACGCCGCGCAGGGCCTGCCAAATGCCATCTTCGAGCCAACGTTCGATCCACTCCACCACGGCGACGCCGGACGGACGGACCAAGTAAGGCTCAAGGCCGGCGGCAATGATGTCGTCGCGCGACGCCAGACGGTAGAGGTCCAAATGGAACAGAGGCAAACGCCCGTCGCGATATTCGTTGACAAGGGCAAAGGTGGGCGACTGGACGCGCGCGGTCACGCCCAAACCACGGGCCAGGCCGGCGGCCAGAATGGTTTTGCCCGCGCCGAGGCCGCCGCTGAGGCCGAGCACCCAGCCGGGTTGGGCGTCGCGCCCCCATTGTTCGCCCAGCGCGGCAGTCTCCGCGGGATTATGCGAAATGAACGTAGCCATGCGTCTCCAAAGAATGAAGCCCCGTTTTGTCGCGCAGCTTCAAACCGCCTTCCGCTGTGATTCGCCCGATGCAACTGAGGCGCAGCTTGGGAAATTGCTTTTTCCATCCGTCCAGCAGTGCCACCGCGTGCCTGCTCGCCAACGTGAAGAGCAATTCAAAATCTTCGCCGTCGCTCAAGGCGGCTGAGAGTGGGCGCCTGGCTTCCGCCCTCGCTTGGAGCTTGGCCGCTCGACTGATGGGGATGGCGCTCGCCATCAATTCAGCGCCCACGCCGCTCGCTTGCAAGATGTGGCGCAAATCGCCCGCCAATCCATCGCTCAAGTCAATCATAGCATGGATGGGAAAATTTTCGACCAGCCATTTTGCCTCAGCCAGCCGCGGCTCAAAATCCAGGTGTTTGCCCGCCAGCGAACCGCCCAATTCCCCGGTCACGAACAGCGCATCGCCCGCCTTGACGCCACTGCGCAAAATGCACTTCTCTCGCACCGCCTCGCCGACCATCGCGATGGAAAGCAGGAGGCGTTCGGGATTACGCGTCGTCTCGCCGCCGGCGATGGCCACGCCGTGACGTTGCGCCAAGGTGTTGATACCGACGTAAATGCGTTCCACAAAAGCGGGCGAGAAAGTGTCCGGCAAGGCGAGCGTGATCAACGCGGCCAGCGGGCGTCCGGCCATGGCGGCGATGTCACTCAAGCAGCGTCCGATCGCTTTGTGCCCGATTTGTTCCGGCGTGGCCTTGGAAGTAAAATGAACGCCTTCGACAACAGCGTCGGTCTTGAACAAGAGGTAGCGTCCGGGCTGGCCGCAATCCAGCACCGCGCAATCGTCCCCCGCCCCAACTATAACTGAGTCATTGGCGGGCAACGAACGCGTCAGGCGCGAGATCAATTCCAATTCGTTCATGTCAAGTGTAACACTTGGAGAATTTGGTCCATGAAAATGATCGTCAAGAAGTTGACGGCGTTGAAGACGGCGTGGGCCACGATGGGCACGAGGAGATTTTGGAAAGTTTCATACAAATAAACCAACACCAGGGCAAAGACCAGCAAAGGGAGGAAAGTGACCATGTTGAAATGCACCAACGCGAAGAGGGTCGAGCTGCCCCACAAGGCCAGGCGCGGCCAGCCACTTTGCTTGATGGCGGGGTAAAGAATTCCACGAAAGAGCGCCTCCTCCACCAGCGGAGCGAACACAATCATGATCACGCCCAATGCAGTTTTCTCCGCCACAGTGAGACCCGGGTCTTGCAAAGTCTGGACCGCCGCCTGGTCCTGGGGATTGAAATGGGCCAGGTCCATCACGGACTCCGATAGCTGCCGGAAACCCATCGCGACTGGTAGAAAAAGCGCCGCGGCCAGGAGGCCGTAGGCCGCCGCTCTGAGAGGGCTGGTCATTTGCAAGCCGAAGGCTTCCTTCCAACTTACGCTGTGCCGTCGCAAAAAAAATCCAATCCAGATCAGGGCGGGAATTTCCAGAGAGCATGCGCTCAGCACGATTTGCCAGAAAGCAACTCGCGTTTGAGGGGAGTCTGTGGTGGACGGAATCAAAAGGCCGGAGACCAGCATCCCTAGGCAAAAGGTCGTGATCACGCCCAGGAACAGACGCACTGCCGCATCAAGTTTCCATGGTTTATCGGCCAGCATGCGCTGTTCGCTCCGTCAAATCAGCCCGTGGCTGGCGAATTCTCATAGTCCTAATCTTAATCTTAATCCTAATCCGTTTTTCGTGTACGAAAGATTAAGATTAGGATTAAGATTAAGATTAGGAAAGAGAAACTGTCACGATCTGAGCAATCGATAGGCTTGAAATTAACCTCTTCAAGGCTTGGTCTTAGCATTGTCCCACATCTCCAGGGCGATCAGAGCGAGTCGCAATTCGATTCGCTCCGGCGTGTTCATCCGAAGAAGAGCGGCCGTCGTGCGCCCAACAACTGTCAAACCGACGATCTGGCCACCTCGCAACGCGAAATGCTCGGTCCATCGTTCTTGACGCGGATGGAATAATGGCGTGAGTTTGCCCGTCTCCGGATCCAGACCTGTCAGATTCGGTCCTTTGCAGAGGTTGCAACGGTGGCAAGCCAGCGCAAGATTCGCCTGGGAGTCGTCACCGCCATGCTGCCGCGCGATGAGGTGCTCCAAATGAAAAGCCACCGATGGTTGGTGGTCGCGATGCAGTTGGCAGTATTCGCATCGGTGGCCCGAAACGTTCAATCACGGCCCTGCGCAAAGCCGGGTCCATCAGGACGCGTGATGGCGCGTTAACCAGACGCGAGCCTTGGCTTGGAGAACGGAGACCATGTCCACGGCATGCACATAGCTCTCGTATTCGACTTGTTCCGCCGGCGTGAGAAGACCCTGGTTGCACTTATCGGCTAGCTCGGCCATGCGCGTTTGCGCGGCTTCGCCAGCCCTTATGTTTACGAGCGCCTGCGCGACATCACGCGAGAAGGCATTCGTCACAGGTTCAAGAATGTCATCCAACACTGCCGTAGTTCCGCCGTTTTGCATGACTAGACTTTACCACATTCATCGGCCTGCTGCGACGATTTTTTTTCGCCAAATCTAATCGATGGACTTGAAATCACTCGTCCGGCGGGTGACCCTAGGCTCAACTCATGGTTATGCGCAACACCCGCCGTTCCCAAAATCGGTGAAGATTGATTCCAAAATACAGCCGTCCGATTTGGTGCGTAAGATCAAACGCCTTTGGGAGCTCTCGGCCCAAAAGATTCGCGCCGTTGAACGCGCGTACGATTCCGTCAAGGGGTCTCCGGTTTTTACCGTGCGCGGAATTTACACGGCGCGCGGTTGGACCGAGTGGACGCAAGGCTTTCAGATCGGCGCGGCGATTTTGCAATTCGATGCCACGGATGAGACGGAATTTTTGGAACTGGGCCGAAGCCAGACCGTGCGGTTGATGGCGCCACATGTCAGTCACGCGGGCGTTCACGATCACGGCTTCAACAACAGCAGCACCTATGGCAATTTGCGGCGTTTGATGGTCGAGGGCCGCATCCCCGACAACGAATGGGAGCGCCATTTTTACGAACTGGCGCTTAAGTTGAGCGGCGCCACCCAAGCGCGACGATGGACGCCGCTGCCCGACGGCGGCGGATACATCTATTCGTTCAATGGACCGCATTCGCTGTTTGTTGACACGATTCGCTCCTTGCGCGCATTGGGTGTGGCGCATCAACTGGGTCACGTTTTAATGGGGGAGAATGACCGGCGGATTTCGCTGCTGGATCGGCTCAAAGCGCACGCGACGGCCACCGCGAATTTTTCCGTTTATTACGGCGAAGGCCGCGACGCTTACGATGTCCGCGGCCGCACCGCGCACGAGTTAATCTTCAATATCAACGACGGCAATTTTCGCTGCCCGAACACCCAGCAAGGTTACTCGCCCTTCAGCACTTGGACGCGCGGCCTCGCATGGGCCATGTGCGGCTTTGCCGAGCAATTGGAATTCATGCGCGCCATTGCCGACAAGTCGATCACTCCGCTTTTGCTTAAAGCGGCGCGCGCGACGAGCGACTTCTACATCACGCACGCCACCGCCGCCGACGGCATTCCGTATTGGGACACCGCCGCGCCGCAGTTGCATCGCCTGGGCGATTGGCCGTCGCGTCCCGCCGATCCGTTCAACGCTCACGAACCCGTGGACAGTTCCGCCGCCGCCATCGCCGCGCAAGGGTTGCTGCGGCTGGGCCGTTATCTGAAAAGCAAACGCTATTGGCAGGCTGGCCTGACGGTGTTGAACACGCTCTTGGACGAGCCTTACTTGAGCACCGACCCGCACCACCAGGGCCTCATCCTCCACAGCGTTTATCACAGGCCCAATGGCTGGGATTACGTTCCGCGCGGCCAGAAAATTCCGTGCGGCGAATCGAGTATGTGGGGCGACTACCACGCGCGCGAGGCGGCGCTCTATGTCCAGCGCGCCGCCGCCAGCCGCCCCGTCCCGAATTTTTTCTTATGACAACGAACAATAAAGAAACCACGCAAAGACGCGTGGCGCTGGTGACCGGCGGCGCGCGCGGCATCGGATTCGGGGTGGCAAAGGAATTGGCGCGCGACAATTTCGACCTCGCCGTATGCGGCCTGCGCGACCCATCCGCCGCGGCGCCCGCGATGGCCGAGTTGCGCCAACTCGGCGCGGAGACGCTCTACGTTCGGGCCGACGTCAGCGCCGCCGCCGCGCGGCGCAGGTTGCTCGATGCGCTCCGGGAGAAATTTGGCCGACTGAATGTTTTAGTCAACAATGCCGGCGTCGCGCCCAAAGTTCGTGCAGACATCCTCGAAGCGACGGAGGATAGTTTTGACTGGGTGCTCAAGGTGAATCTGCAAGGGCCATACTTTCTTACTCAAGAGTGCGCGCGCTGGATGATCGAGCAAAAAAAGGCCGACCCGGATTGGCGCGGCTGCGTGATCAACATTTCCTCGGTTTCGGCGACCGAGGCCTCAGTCAACCGAGGCGAATATTGCATCTCCAAAGCCGGCCTGTCCATGGCGACGCAACTTTGGGCGTCGCGGTTGGGCGAGTTCGATATTCCAGTTTTTGAAATACGCCCAGGCATCATCCGCACCGACATGACGGCCAGCGTGCAAGCTAAGTACGACGCACTCATCGCTGAAGGATTGCTGGTGCAGGCCCGTTGGGGGATGGCAGAGGAAGTGGGTAAAGCCGCCGCGGTTTTGGTGCGCGGCGATCTAAGTTATTCCACGGGCCAGGTGCTTATGGTCGATGGCGGCCTGACGTTGCGGCGCCTGTAAATCACTATTGGTGCTTGGCCAGCGCCTTCTCGATAGTCCCATCGAGTTCTTCGCCGCGAAGAGCATTGCCCTCGGCCACGATCATCCCCGTATTGCCGTCAACAAGAAACGGATGCGGAATGGATTCGATGTAGTAGGATTGCGCGACGGCGGCTTGCCAATACTTGCCGTCATAGACTTCCGGCCAAGGCATTTTGTTTTCCTTGGTAAATGCGGTCAGTTTCTCGGACGCATTGGCCTGATCCAAGCTCACGCCCAGAACCTCAAATCCTTTGGCATGAAATTTCTCGTAGGCGCTCGTCAAGCCCGGCAACTCCGCGCGGCAAGGCCCGCACCAGGTCGCCCAAAAATCCAGCATTACGAGCTTGCCCTTATAGCCTTGCGGAAAATGGATCGTATCGCCGTCGGTGGTCTTGGCGTCGAACGCCAGCGCCTGTGACCCCGCCGCCAGGCTCGGGCGCGGTTTGGTTTCCTCCACTGTCTGGGAGGATTTGACGAATTGAAAAGAGCCTCCCGAGGCGATCATGCCTGCGACTTCGTAAGTTGTGCCGCCGATGTTGAACGGCTTGGCCACGTCAAATGATTCACCGTGCGACTCGAATTTTCCATTGTTGTTGAGGTCCAGCAGCAGCGTGACCGTGGAATTGGTGGCGCCCTTAGCGGGCCGAAAATCGCCGGTGACGCTATCGTCAATCAGCATGGCGTGATAGGTCTTGCCGCCAAGCGAAACGTCGCCAGAGCGGCCGTAGTCTCGGTAGTAGAAGAGAGAATTGGCAAAGGCGGCGCGCTGAGTGTCCCGCTTATCAAAGCGGTACATAGCCACGTGGAGCTTCAACTTCTCGCTGCCGTAGGTCATTTCCAAATTGGCTCCTCCCATATTCAGGGTCAGTTCCATGCCGTTGGCTCCCTTCTGGGGCTTACCATTCCACTCGGCAGGAGGATCGTCCGTCAGGTCGCCGTTGGCGTTGGCGTCCACGAATAGGCGCGACGGTTTACCTTCCGCTTCATCCACGATGACAAAAAATGTGGTTGGTGTCTCCGCAGGGCCGAGTTGGAGCTTGCCGTAAAGCGGGGCGGCCAAATCTGCCGGCGCCTTCTTGATCCCTTCCGGTTTTTCAGGCGATAGAGTAAGACGCATAGGACGGTAATAACCGATCGTCTTGGAAACACCAGACGGCTGCCAATCCATCTTAACATCATCCGCGCGGGCAATGAAAGCGGCGCCGAACGACAAAATGGCCGGGAGCGATTTCGAGAGGAGCAAGCGCTTCGTCATCAGCACAGTGTACGGATCAACCGCGTCCGCTGCAATCAAAAACGTCAATACAAAATGACAACCGATCCATTTTGATGAAATGAGAGCATACGTTTGAAGCCTGGCTTTTGCTTTGACGATGCACGGCATCTTGATATTCCTATTTAAATGAGTAAAGCCTGCGCGCGACGCTTCGTCCTCCGCCTATCTGGCGCGCTATTTCGCTTTTTCGTTCCGGCCGTAATCGTTGCTGGTTGTGCCTCGCCGCAACGCGAGGCGACCAGCCGGCCTGATCCAGTGTTGGGCCGCGTTTTCGTTCTGACTGGCGTCCGAGGTACGCGTCCGAATTTGGGAATTCCCGGTCGCATCGACCACATGGCTTACGATCCGGCCACAAAACGGCTGTTTGTTTCGGCGCTTGAAAATGGTTCACTGGAAGTCCTGGATTTGGAGCAAGGCACGCGGGTCCGGAGCATTGGCGGATTGAGCCGACCGCAAGGAGTCGTCATTGTGCCAGGCTCATCGTGCGCCGTATCGGCTTGTGGAGGCGACGGAGTTGCGCATGTGTATGACACCCGCACCTTGGTGGAGCAGACGAATATGCAAATCGGATTCGATGCCGACAACGTGCGTTACGACCCCGAGGCGAATGCGGTATATATCTGCTATGGCAATACCAACCACGGATTCATCGCCGTGCTCGATCCGCATAATTGGAGCAAACTCCGTGATTTGCCATTTTCTTCCAAACCGGAATCATTTCAGCTTGAGCCGCAGGGAAATCACCTCTTCGCGAACATACCCGGCGGAAAGATTTCGTCCAAGGATGGAGTCGTGGTATCAGTCAATCGCAATGACGGCGCCATCGAAGCTCTAACGGAACTGAAAGACCTGGCGCGCAATTTCCCGATGGCACTCGACGCCGTCCATCAACGTGTCTTTATTGCCTGTCGCAAGCCAGCCCGTCTGGTAGAACTTGACGCGCGCAACTGCTCAGTCCTTGCCGAAGCGCCCTGCACCGACGATTCGGACGATATGTATTACGACGCCGAAACGGGACGCGTGCTGGTCATTGGCGGCGGGTTTCGCCCTGATGTCCAGGAGGCCGGCACCGCCAGCCCATGCTCACCGCCCGGGGAAATGGGAGCTATCGATGTCTTTTCTGTCGGGCAGAACGGTGAGCTTACGAGGGTTGCCTCGACTCCCACAGCCATTCACGCGCGCACTGGACTCTTCGTTCCGTCGCGACGGGCCATTTACGTGGCCGCGCCTATGCGCGATGGGCACGAGGCTGAAATTCGCGAATATAAAGTTCCTCGATGACCGGCAGTTTACTCGGGTGTCGCGGAGATGATTACCTCGCGCGACCGCGCCTACTTTCCAGACAACTTCCTGGTCAAACGTCCCGGCGAGGTATCCTGGCACTCCACAGGCAGCGAAGAAGCGCGGGAGATCATGGCCGAGTGGCGCGAGTGGCGTGGTCCTGCGGGACAGCGGCCCATTATTTCCGTCCTATCGATGCAGTAGCTTTTTAAGAACCCGTCGCCTCACTCTTCACTGGGAGCGCGGCGCTTGGCTCCGCGAGCACCACACTGGCTGGTTCAACAGGAACTTCCATTGGCAACTCAACGGCGGTGTGCTCTGCCGTTTCGACGCTAGTGGCAACGGGCGCTTCGGAGGACTCAGTCAACTGTGGAGCAGCGGATGATGACGCGGCCACCGGTTCCGCCTTTTTCTCAGGTTTCGCCGGTTTGGGCAGCGGCCTCTTGGCTGTTTCCAAGATGCCGTTGGCAAACTCGATGACGTGACCTTCGTGAATCAGCCAATGCAAATCGCTCGCCAGCGCGGTTTGTTCGGGCGCGGCTTGAGGGACGGCCGGCGGCGGAGTGACAACCGCTGTGGCGCCTTCGATGGGTGCAGTGGGCGCGATGGGTACCGTGGACTCGGCTGGCACGACCGGCGCGGCTGGTGCGGGGGCCAGGGTTTCCATCAATTTTCGACGCGTGCATTTCGGATGGGAGTTGATGAAATCGACAATACGTTTGACTCCTTCCGAAACCGGCGTGGCTTCCAGGTCAAGGAAGCGAGGGCGCGCGACCCAAACGTGAGTCACGGTGCGGTTGACTTTGAAAAACTGCAAGCCGTGCCCGGCGAACTGCTGGCTCAAGGTCGTGGCCACCTGCAAGGGAAAGCGGCGCTGGTCCTCCGCTGCGGCGCGCACCGCCCGCTGCAATCCCGGCGAGCGCAGTTGCCGCGCGGCAACTCCGCTGACGGTATGTGTTTCGATGCTCTTGATGATGTTGGCCAGGTGAACTTCGCGGAAATGCCGGGTCACTTCCTCCCGGCTACCCCATTTCTTCGGCTCCGGCACATTCAGGCAATTGTATTCGGTCTTAAAACTATGCTCTTCAATCCATTGTTTGACCACCGCCTCGTCGCGCACAATTTTAACGCGGGCCTTGAAGGCCTCGAAGGGCATGCGCGCAAAACGTTCGGTATGCAATTTGTGCAGTTGCGTCTGGTAATCGTGATAATTGGGCGGGCCGAGAATCTTTCCACTCAAGCCGCATTGGGCGACGAAAGTGTAAGTGCCTCGCGGCGGCTCGGTCGCAGTCCGCTCCACCTGGTAAAAGGTCTGAAAATGGCGCGAGAGAACATGCTGGACCGCCTCATCTTCGGAGAGCCAAAGCGTGTCGTCCAGCGCGCACAGGAAAAGCGGCTGGAGCGGCTGGCCTTCCGGGTTCTTCTTGACATCGAAACGGATCTGCTGGCGCTCCGGCTTTTGCAAGATCAGTTGCGCAATATCAAAGAGCGGATAAGCGCGACCTGTAACGCGGATTTGGCGGGCCAGCGATTCCACCCCCTTCTCGTCCGGCAGAATGGAGATAGCGATGGGCAAAGGAGGAGGCGGCGGCGCCTCTTGTCTTGGCGCCGGTCTGCCCTGCTGGCGCGACTCCGGGCGGCGATCGCGGTGTTGAGGACCGTCCGGCCGTGCGCCTCTGGGCTTGGGGCCGCCGGGTTGGTCGCGGCGCGGTGGACGGCGGCCTCCTCGGTCGTCGAATCTGCGCTCGCTCCGCTCTTCGCCGGCGAAATTGGCGTAGCGATTGACCTGGGATGAGTCCTGAGCCCACGCGGGCAGGAAGAGCTTTTCCAAGTCAAATTCAGGTTCTGGGGCGTTGCTCATTTGCGGGTTTTAGCGGGTCCAGTTGTTGTATGTGTTCGTTCGTGACCCAACATGGAGTGCCGCCCGGCGGATTGCAAGTGCGCGATGCGGCAAAGTGCCGGTCTATTTGTGCCCCTTGGTCAGTGGGTCGTCGTGCATGAACTCCTGGAGCTTCATCCACTCTTCAATGGCGGTGGGAGTCGTCGCCCACCTGTGCGTAGCAAGTAACCACTTCTCGGCGGTCTGAAGGTCGCCCAATTCGATGCAGTGGCGTGCTTCTTCAAGGGCGATGTCATTGTTGTCAGGATCGTTGTGGGCCGCCACCTCAAAATACCGCGTGGCCGCTTGCGTCTGCCCAAGGCGGTCCAGGCACATCCCACAACCGACAGGGGCGTAGGCATCGAATCGATTCAACTGCATGGCCGCGGCGTACCAGTTCTTGGCTTGCTTGAGGCGCTCCACGTCAACACGGTCATCGGCCAGGCTCAAGCGCCAGAGATAATCGCCCAGCATATAGTCCGTATCCGCGTTCATGGGATCGGCGGCGTTCGCTCGAGTCGCAAAGGCCATGATGAGGTCCGGCTTGATTTCCATTCTGGCCCGATTCAGCCAATAGGTCTCTGTCGCTTTGAGCAGCCCTTGGAAGGATAAGTAACCGATGGCAACCGCGGCGACTCCAGTCAACAGGATTTTTCCGATCCACCCGGGATTTCTCCAATATCGATCCGTGGCAAATCGCATCTGCCCCGCCAGCAACGCCATCAAAGTCAAGGCCGTCACGGCCAAGGCCGCGATCTGCATGTTAAACTCGACAATGCAATGCATCATGAGGGTCAGCAGGCCAACGCCTGCGCCCACGACAAAGGCGCTTCGGTCGCTGAATTTGGATCCCGATTCACGCGAAGGCTTGCTCAGGCTCCGCCAGATCTGCGGCACGCCCCAATACAGCAGGCAGCCGGCGCCGGCAACGATCGCCATGCCAACGACGCCCCATTCGCAAAGCGTATTGAGGTAATCGTTGTGGGCGTACTGCGGCCGGTTCTGCACGCGCGGGGGTCGGACCGAAGGGAATTCAACGTCGAAGTGACCCGGCCCAACACCCCATACCAGATCGCGTTGGAAAAGTTTCCAGCCCGCTTCCCAATAAAGTTGGCGCTCGTCCTTGGACTTGTTTTCCTTCAACGCCTCATCAAATCGCTTTTGCACAGAGTCGAACTGGCTGGCAGCCCCGGCAACCAGCGCGGTTAAAATGCACAGAACGACCAACGCCTGCTTCCTAAAATCGCGCTGCACCAATAACACCACGCAAAAGACGACCAACGCGATAATCACGGCCAGGATTCCGCCGCGGGAAACGGAAACCACGACACCCGCCAGCATGGTGACCGCGCTGTAGGCCAGCAGCACTTTGACGGTCGCCGAAAACCGGCTCATGACGGTGTAGGCCAGCGCCAGCGGAATCGTCAGACCCAGAAAGCCGGCCAGATGGTTCGGGTTAATAAATGTTCCGCTGCCTCGACCCATGTATTGGTCCAGCCTATGCACTCCCCAAATCAGGGGATAATGGGTGGCAAACTGGTAAATCGCGAACAGAGCCAGCACGAATCCGACTGCGATGAGAGTCAAGCTCACGTAATTGGCCGAGTTCTTGCGATTCAGATTGTTCAGCGCCACAAAGAAAAGCGCTCCGTAAACCAGCACGTGAACCAATTGTTGACGTCCGACGTACTCCACCTCCACCAGCCGGCAACGCGCCACCGCGTAGAGAAGAAATGCCAGCGCCGCCCAGCACATCGGCGGCCAAAGAAGACGAAACGGATGCTGGACCCAGAAGCGCACGATCCACAGCGCCAGTGCCGCAGCCGTCAACCCCTGGATGACCAGAAAGCTCGAAGGGGACATCCCGCCAAACGCCAGCGGTCCCCACGCCAGGATAAATAATACAATAAGCAGGATGGCCCGCGCGCAAAAGCTATCCACGCGCTCGTGCCACCGGCCTGCCTCTGGTGCCTGCGAAATCGCCTGTTCCACAGATGCCTGGAAAATTGGATCAACTCAAATACTCGCGCGGGTCGGTGACGTGCCCGGTCAACGCACTGGCGGCCACGGTGGCTGGCGAGGCTAGAAAGACCTGCGACTCCCTGTGGCCCATGCGCCCGGGGAAATTCCGATTCGTCGCGCTAATGCACTTCAGAGGCGCGTTCATGCGGCCGAATGTATCCACCGGCCCGCCCAAACAAGCCGCGCATCCGGCGTTCTCGGTCATCTGCACACCTGCATCCACCAAAATTTGCCACACCGTTTTGCCATTCCATCGCGCCGTTTGCAGGTCATGTACAATTTCCGGGGAGGCCGGCACGCCAAAAGTGTCGATGACAACTCTCTTGCCTTGCAATACGCGTGCGAACTCCAGGAAATCGCTTGTCTTGCCCCCGGTGCAGGAGCCGACGTAGGCGCGGTCCAACTGCGTTTGCGTCATCTGCCTGGCCAATTGCCGTTTGCCCGGGTCGGGATGGCAGGCGACCGTCGGTTCCAGTTTGTTGAGATCAACGGTTAGTTCATAAACGAAAGATTCATTGCGATCGCGTTCCACTGGTTCGTAGGTTTGACGGGTGCCGTTGAGGCGGCAACGAGCATCGACCGCGGCGCGCGTCTGGTCGTCGCATTCAAAGATTCCGTTCTTGCCGCCGGCCTCGATGGCCATGTTGGCAATGGTCGTCCGGTCGTCCATGGAAAGGTTTTTGACGCCCTCGCCATCAAACTGCATGGCGCGGTAGGTTGCGCCGTCGAAGCCGATTTCCCCAATGCAATGCAAAATGATGTCCTTGGCCATGACGCCCGGCTGCAATTTGCCTTCCAGGCGGAAGTGCATAGTTTCCGGCACCTTCAGCAGCAACTTTCCCGTGCCCATGACGAAGCCCGCATCAGTATTGCCGATGCCGGTGGCGAACTCATTGTAGGCGCCCGCCATGCAGGTATGGGAATCGGTGCCAAAAAGGATTTCCCCAGGCCGCGTATGCCCCTTCTGCGGCAGAGCCGTGTGGCAAACGCCGGCGTAGTTCGAGCCGTACTGCCGGAGCAGCGGCCCTTTGCTTGGATCAAATTTCCAGGAGCCGTTGGGGTCATCAATCACATCGTAGAAATAGGTGATGTTCTGCTCCTTCACGAAGTCGCGCAAGATATCCACGTTCCGGTTGGATTTGGAATCCGCCGTGAAAATGTAATGATCAGGAATAATGACGACCTTGTTGCGATCCCACACTTTGGCTTTGGGGCCGAACTCGCGCTTGAAGACGCCGATGGTTCCGGGGCCGCAGACGTCATGGGTCATCAGGACATCCGCCTTGACCCACACGTTATCCCCCGCTTTGACCGAGCTTTTGCCCGCCGCTCTGGCCAGAATTTTTTCAGTTAACGTCATAAAGGAACTCGTAGCCTACCTGACCGCCCGCCTGGCCGCAACCGTGAAACGATGCGGGAGCGTTCCGGCTGACCAACGCTCAGTGGCCCTTGGCCTCGGAAAAACCAGACGAACACAGACTGGCTGACGAACCCAACCCCTTGATTGACTTCAATTCGCTTACCTGGCCAAATCTGTGTCCATCTGTGGCCGCTCTCTGCAGCAACACAAAGCGTCCAAGTGGTTGGATGCGCCAAACGTAGGTTTGTTCCAGAGTTTCTGGGACAATTTGATCAAGCACATGTACTTGGCCGGGATTTCCCGGTAAGCCTCAGAGCTTCATCCTTTCGGCGGCTTGCGCGACATCTTTGTCACCGCGGCCGGACAAGTTGACGATGATAAGCTGATCCTTGGACATTTTCGGAGCGCGCTCCATGACGGCGGCGATGGCGTGGGCGGATTCCAAGGCCGGAATAATTCCTTCCAGCCGGGCCGATTTGCTGAACGCCGCCAGCGCTTGGTCGTCGGTGGCGTAGCCGTATTGGACGCGGCCCTGATCGCGCAGCCAAGCGTGTTCGGGGCCGACGGCGGCGTAATCCAGGCCGGCGGAAACGCTGTGGGTCAATTGGATTTGGCCGTTTTCGTCCTGCAAAATATAGGAGCGCGTGCCTTGCAGAACGCCCAGCGAGCCACCCTGAAAACGGGCCGCGTGCCGCTCCGGGATGATGCCTTCGCCTCCGGCTTCGATTCCGAGCATTTGGACGGCAGCGTCTTGCAGGAATGGATAGAAAAGACCGATGGCGTTGGAGCCACCGCCGACGCAGGCGATGAGCAAATCAGGCAAGCGCTCCTCTTGTTCCAAAATCTGCCGACGCGCTTCGTCGCCGATGATGCGTTGGAAATTGCGCACCATGACCGGATACGGATGCGCGCCATAAGCGGTGCCGAGGATATAATGCGTGTGCCGCACGTTGGTGACCCAATCGCGCATGGCTTCGTTGACGGCTTCCTTGAGTGTCTTCTGGCCGGCCGTGACGGGCACGACCTCCGCGCCGAGCATTTTCATTCGGAAGACGTTGAGTTCCTGCCGGTGGCAATCAACTTCGCCCATGTAAATAACGCATTGGAGGCCAAACATGGCCGCGACGGTGGCCGTGGCGACGCCGTGCTGGCCCGCGCCGGTCTCGGCGATGATGCGGGTCTTGCCCATGCGCCGCGCCAGGAGAATCTGGCCCATGGCGTTGTTGATTTTGTGCGCGCCGGTGTGGAGAAGGTCCTCGCGTTTGAGATAAATGCGCGCCCCGCCTAATTCGCGCGTCAACCGCTCGGCCAGATAGAGCGGACTGGGGCGTCCAACGAAATGGCGCAAGTAATAGGAAAGCTCCCGCTGAAACTCCGGGTCGTTTTGTGCTCGGAAATATTCCTCCTCCAACTGTTGTAGAGGGTGCATGAGCGTCTCCGGCACGAACCGTCCGCCGTAAGGGCCGAAACGGCCTTGCGCGTCAGGAACCGAGGCGGTGGTCGTTGCATTCACTATTTTATGGTCGCTCAAGATGGGACGGGTTGGAAGTTCAAAGTTCAAGGTCCACAGCACCTGGGACGCGGTACCATCTTTTCGGGCGACTCTGTCGATTTCCCTCTAGCGGGCTTCTTCGACCACGTCTTCGAACAAGATCATGTGAAAATAGCTTGTAAACTGATTTCAGTGGAGTGCGATAAGTTCGATAAGAAGGTCGAGCGGCGTGGCCAGAACACATCAAGAGCGGCTTGCTGCTGTGCGGCAGATCCTCCTCGGTGGGGTGAGACTCAGCCGAACCTCGACCAAACTTGGCTCCCTCAGTCTAATCAGGGCTCGACCGAGTCTTGCCCCTATCCCGTGGGAGAAGGGTTAGGATGGGCGAGCCTACATTGACCAGCGAAGAGCGATTTACCAAAAACCGAGATGCGCGCCAATGATTGCAGGCCATTGTCAAACTACCCCAACCGAATTCTTCCTTGCGGACGCGGCGGGGCAGACTAATGTTACAACTGTGTCTTGGTGGACTGACCGACATTTCTTTTTGCTGGCCGTAATCGCCTACGGCGTTAGCGCCGTCTATTCTTTGTTCCTCTGGCGCAAGGGCTTCCGCGAGCACGACCGCATCAATTATGCCGTCCTCCTGGCCGGTTTGTTGCTCCAAACCAAAGCCATGTTCATGCGCGGACTGTCGCTTAAGGAATGCCCAGTGCATAATCTCTACGAGGCCATGACCTTTGTCGATTGGACGATCGTGGCGGTTTATCTGGTCCTCGGGCTTTTGCCGCGCTTGCGTTATCTGGGGGCTTTTGCATCGCCGATCGTCGCTGCCATCGGTGTGTTTGCCTTGATGCCAGGATTGGACCCGGCGCATACAGGTCAGCCTCTTTTGGCGGCCAATGCCCTGGTCAGCCTGCACGCGGCCCTAACGCTGCTTTCCTACGGCGCCTTTGGATTAAGCTCGGTGGCCGGGGTCATGTACTTGACTCAGGAACACGATTTGAAGTTCCACAAGCTGCGCGCGGTCTTTGCCGTCATGCCGCCCATTGACCGGCTGGAAAAAATCACCAACCGGCTGCTCTGGGCGGGTTTGGTGCTGCTGACAGCCGGGCTGGCGCTGATTCCCTTCCTGCCCAAGATCCAGCCGGACCTTCACGCGGGGACTGATCCCAAAATAATCTGGTCCGCGCTGGTCTGGGGCCTCTACGGGGCGCTGCTGATTCTGCACGGGCGCTTCGCCCAATCCGGGCGGAAATTCGCCTGGGGCGCGGTGGCTGGTTTTGCGTTTGTAGTGTTGACGTTTTGGGGCGTCAACCTGCTCTCGCCTTCCCACAGGTTTTGACATGCCTCTGCTGGTCATCGGCCTCAGCCACCATTCGTCCCCCGTGACGGTGAGGGAGCGGTTTGCGTTTGCCGAGGCGGCCGTGCCGGGCGCATTGCAGGAGTTGCGGGCTTCGGGCCTGGCTCAGGAGGCCGTCATTCTTTCCACCTGCAACCGGGTCGAGATTTACGCGGTGAGCGATTTGCCGGAAAACCAGGCCGCCGCCCGGCTGCAACAATTTCTGCTCGACTATCACAAGCTGCCGGCACCTCCGGGCGGTGAAATCTACGCTCGCGGAGGGCGCGAGGGTCTGAAGCATCTTTTCAAAGTCGCTTGCGGCCTGGATTCCATGGTGGTGGGGGAAACGGAGATTTTGGGCCAACTCAAAAAAGCTTACGATACCGCTTTGCGCCTCAAGCACACGGGCGGCATCCTGAACAAAGCCTTTCAAAAGGCCTTTAATGTCGCCAAACATATCCGCACCGAAACGAACATCCAGCGCGGCAGCGTTTCGGTTGGTTCGGTGGCGGTGGAATTGGCGGAAAGGATTTTCAGCTCCTTGAGCGAACATCCGGTCATGGTTATCGGCGCGGGGGAGACGAGTGAAAAAACCGCGCGTGCGCTCCTGAGCCGGGGCGCGCGCAGCATTTTCGTTTCCAATCGTTCGCACGACCGGGCTGAGGCGTTGGCGCAGGAATTGGGCGGACGCGCGGTCCTCTTCGACGATTGGGCGGCGGAATTCCCGCGCATCGACATCCTCGTCAGCAGCACTTCGGCCCCGCATTGCATCCTCGACCGCGCCAAGCTGGAGCCGCTCATGAAAGCGCGCAAGCAACGCCCGCTTCTTTTGATTGACATCGCCGTGCCGCGCGACATCGATCCCTCGGTCAATTTTTTGGATAACGTTTATCTTTACAACATCGACGATTTGCAGGCTATTGCCGACGATTACCTTCAGCAGCGCCGGGACGAGATCGCCCGTTGCGAAGCCATCATCGCCGAGAAGGCGGGCGCGCTGATGCCGGCGGGTTCGAGCGTCGCGGCTGCGGCCGACGCGCCACTGCCCGATTTAGGCAAAGCGAGCGCATGAAAGGCAAACCGATCCGCATCGCCACGCGTGGCAGCGCGCTGGCGCTGGCCCAGGCGAATATGGTTCTGGCCCAATGCCGCGAGAAGTTTCCCAGGTTGGCGTTCGAATTGAAGGTCATCAAAACCACTGGCGACAAGCTGCAAACCGCCTCGCTCTCACGCCCCGACGCTTCGCTGCCGAAGGGATTGTTCACCAAGGAACTGGAAACCGCCCTGCTCAAAGGCCGCGCCGATTTTGCCGTCCACAGCCTAAAGGACCTGCCGACCGAATTGCCTGAAGGATTGAAGCTCGGAGCGGTGGCGGGCCAGCGCGCGGACGTGCGCGATGTTCTTATTTACAAAGAGCCACTGGCGCCCGGCCTGAAGCTGGCCCAGTTGCCGAAGGGATTGACGGTGGCCACCAGCAGCACGCGGCGCCAGGCGCAACTGCTGGCGTTGCGGCCGGATTTCAAAACGGTCGAAATCCGCGGCAACGTGCCGACGCGTTTGCGCAAGCTTGCGCAACAGGCCGGGCTGGACGCCACCATCCTGGCCGCGGCCGGGTTGGCCCGGTTGCAGTTTAACTTGACAGAAGCAGGTAGGCTGACCGGGAGCGAAGTGCCGGATGGTTTGCTGGCCATTGTTCTGGATGTGGATCAGATGCTGCCGTGCGTGGGGCAGGCGGCCATCGGTCTGGAGATTCGCGCCGACGACAAACAAGCGGCCTCTCTTTGCCGCGAGTTAAACGACGAGTCCACCTTCCAATGCGTCACCGCTGAACGCGCACTCCTGCGCGCGCTGGGGGGCGGCTGCCAGATGCCCATCGGCGCGCACGCCACGCTCGTTGGGAGGGAATTGCATTTGCGCGCCGTTTCCTTTTTGCAGGAGAAAGTTCGCCGCGCCGAAGGCCGAGGCCCCGTCAACGACGCCGTTGGCCTGGGCCAACGCGTGGCGACGCAGTTGACGAGCTAAGCCGCGACGATGCATCTGAAAGACGGGGGCAGGCAGACTGTTAGACAGGATTAACAGGATGTACAGGATGGACTGCAGATCCAAAAGGAATCACCAAACGGAGAGTCTTTATTTCTGATGCAAATCTTTTTTATCTATCCTGTAAATCCTGTTCATCCTGTCTAAATTCAATGTTTTAGCTGTACCGTTCGGGCAAAACCTCGTAAAATAACTCAAAGCAACTCGGTGAAAAACCGATGCCAGCGCGGCTCGAAGTAGTGCTGGTGATCGAGGGACATAACCACCATCGAGGCGCGTCCAACGATGCGGTTGCGGTCCAGCGTACCCCAAAATCGCGAGTCGTTGCTGTTGTCCCGGTTGTCGCCCATCACGAAATATTGTCCCGGCGGCACGGTCGTCGGCCCGAAGGTGCGTAACGCCAGCCGTTGCGGCAGGATGGTAACGGCGTGGGATGGCATCCCGACCGATTTCTCCTGCGCATAGACGCGCCGGCCGTCGTGGTCCGACGGAACGTCGCGCCCGGTATCGGCCGGCAAAGCGCCGTATTCCAACGGCTGGCCGTTGATCAGCAGCCGGTCATCGACCAGTTGCACGGTTTCGCCGGGCAGTCCGACCACGCGTTTCACTAGCCGCACGCCATCCGCAGGCGAAATGAAAACCACGATGTCGCCGCGCTTGGGATTGCCCCATTGCGCCAGATGCCATCTGGTAAAGGGCACTTTCAAATCATAGGCCAGTTTGTTGACAAACACGCGGTCGCCCTGGACGATGGTCGGGTTCATCGAGCCGGTGGGGACGTCGTTCCAATCGGCAATGGCCGAGCGAACGGCTGTCAATATTATGATGATGAGCGCGAGCGACTTGGTTTCGCGCCACAGATTCTTCCACCGTTCCCGGCCTTTGGATTCCTTCATGGTTGATTGGACAGCGTTGGTCTGCATTTGTTTAAAATGATCGAACCGCGCTCATGCGGAGGGCGACTTTGCGGCCTCTTGGAGTGGGGCTGCGGCGGGAGCGGGCGGAGCTTGCGGCAGGGCCGGCGCGATTCGGTCCAACCGGCGCGTGCCTTCTTCGATTTGTTCCGATGTCATCTCGCCCTTGAGTTCTTCGCACATTTCGCGGGAGTTGGGAACGGCGCGACGGGCGGCCAGACTAAACCACGCGTAAGCCTCCGGCAAATCGACCGCTGTGCCTCGCCCGTGCCGGTGGCAAAGCCCAGCTTCAAATTCAGCCTGCGGCAGGCCTTTCTCCGCCGCCATCATAAACCATTTAAAAGCTTCCGTATCATTGACAGCGGTGCCCAAGCCATTTTGGAAGCATCGGCCCACGTTGAACTCCGCCTCCGCCAAACCGCGCGCAGCGGCTTTGCGAAACCATTCCAGGGCCTCGACTTCGTTCTTGGTAACGCCCTCGCCGCTCTGCAAGCATGAAGCCAGGCTCATCTGCCCGGCGGCATCACCGCTTTCGGCGGCCTGCCGGAACCAATGCACCGCCTCCTGCGGACTGGGATAAACGCCCAATCCCTTTTGCAGGCAAAGCCCCAGGCTGACTTGCGCGCCGCTGTTTTTTTGCTCGGCCGCCAGTCGAAACCACTGCGCGGCTTCCTCGTAATCCTGCGCCACGCCCTGGCCGTTGGCGTGACAAATCCCGAAACTGAATTGTCCGCGCGCATCGCCAAGTCGGGCCGCCTCGCCGAACCAATGGGCCGCCTCTGTGTAATTCTGCTCCAAGCCGTCGCCTTCGGAGTAGCAGGTGGCCAATTCCACTTGCGCCTCGATGTTGCCCCGGCGCGCGGCCAGCAGCATTTGCGCGTGACGGCCTTTGAGAAATACTTTCGGTTTTTGCGGCGCCTTGGACTTGCCGGTGAACAACGATTTCACGCCGTAAATCGCGCCCCAGACGCCCTTGAAGACCAGATTAAGAAATTTCATGGCCGCCGTCCTTCCCGGGTTCAGATTCCCATGTTGGCCAACAGGCTGGCGATGCGGTTGACCAGCGCCGCCAGACGCGGATGGCTGGTCTCCAATTCCGCGACCGACGATTGCAAGCCGCCGATGGAGTGTTCGAGCGCCTGCGGATTCTTGCTTTCGCGGGTCGCTTCGCGCGCGGACACTTCGGTGAAGGACGCGATGCTTTCGGCCTCTTCCTGATGCGTCTTGGACAGTTCGGTGATTTCCGTTTTGAGCTGCCCCACCAACTTCAGCAATTCCGCGCGATGCTCATCACCGAGTGCGCCGGAGTTTTGGATTCGACCCTCGATTTTTGAAATAGTGTCTCGCAACATAGGGAGCGTGTTTTCTTTTGAGCAAGGTAACGGGAAAACGCCTTGCAAGCAAATTTTACTATCGGCGGCACTTCGCGGCTCGGACGGAAGTCCGAACACTTGAAGTCGCAATTTGCGATTTCAAGTTTAAAAGAGATTCAAAGACAAGGGGTTGTGCCGAGTCGGTCGCAATTTGCGACCAGTTGTGGCCGTGTCGCCGCCCCTACTCGACGCTTGCTTTCTCCATGCGCGTAGCGTTAAATTATAGCGTTATGATCGGTTTCAAACTCATGGTCGCGGCGGCGCTGACCGCCGGAGCGGCGAGTTGCGGCGCGCAATCGGAATCCACGCCGGCTCCCGCCCAAAACTCCAACAGCAATCAAGTCGCTATGGTGCAAGTTCGCCTTCTCGATGATAAAGGACTGCCTGGTCCGCTGGTCTCATCCCAAAAAGTGGTCAAGACGGACGCGGAATGGGCCAAACAGTTGACAAAGGAGCAGTATCAAATCGCGCGCAACAAGGGCACTGAACCGGCTTTCTGCGGCGCCTTTTACGATCAACATAAGCCGGGCGTCTATTACTGCGTTTGTTGCGGCCTGCCGCTTTTCACCTCGGAGGCGAAATTTGATTCCGGCACCGGCTGGCCCAGCTTCTTCCAACCCGTGGCCAAGGAGAACGTCGTGTCACACGCGGACCATAGCTACGGCATGAACCGGGTGGAAGTGCTGTGCGCCCGATGCGACGCCCACCTGGGGCACGTCTTCGACGATGGCCCGCGCCCGACCGGGCTGCGCTTCTGCATGAATTCAGCTTCCTTGACGTTCAAGGAGAATAAAAATCTCAAAGACGCCACGAGTCATTGACGGAAGTAAGTAAGTTGGGCCTTGCCCAACCAGGCCTGGACTATGGCGCGCCCGAACTATCTACGGAGGCGTTGACGGTTTTGATATGAGCCGCATTGGCCGTGTCTCTAACTTTGACGACCAATCCCCACGGGGCATCCGTATCGGCGCGAATGATCAGCGTCATGTCAGGGTTCGCCGCGACGGCCGCCATCATGCGTTCCTTCAATTTGTCGGTTGTGACTGGGTCCTTGTTAAAGTAAAGAGGTCCGCTCTTTGGGATGGAGACTATGAATTCTTTCTCGGTGGTGGCGCCGGTTTGGGGTTCGTTGGATTTGGGCAGAATCAGTTTGAGGGCGGCCTGTTGTTTGAAGGTCGTCGTCACCATCAAAAAAATCAGAACCACGATCAGCACGTCGATGAGCGAGACGATGATGACCGCCGGAGCACCGCGCCGTTTCCGAGTGGTGAATTGCATGGCGCCTCAAGAACGCCGGGCGGCGGGCGGATCGACCTCTTCGCTGGCATCGTCGTGATGGTAGAGCTGCAGCAAAAAGCCGTCGCACAACGAGGCCATCTCGATGGCCATGGTTTCGATCTTTTTATTGTAGTAACTCCAGGCCACGAGCGAAGGAATGGCGGTGACCAATCCGAGCAAGGTCGCGTTGAGCGCGAGCGCGATGCCGTTGGCCAGCTTGCTGTTGTCTCCCAGGCCGGTGGCACCAAGCTCGCCGAAGAGCCGGATCAAACCGTAAATGGTGCCGACCAATCCGAGCAGCGGCGCGATGCCCACCGTGATTTCCAGCACGACCAATCCGCGTTCAAGTCGGGAAACCTCGTGGCGCGCGGCGGTTTCCAATCCGCCGGTATTCTCGGCGCGACTGTATTGGCGATTGTGTTCCGCCCGCAACAGCAACCGGCCGAGCGGGGACGGATGCTGCTGGCAAATGCGCCGAAGCATCGGCAAATCTTCCGTGGTGCGGCAGGTTTCCAAAGCTGACTTAACCTCGGACGGCATGACCTTGGCCACGCGGAGGGCCAGTCCGCGTTCGATGATGAAGGTCAGTCCGATGACGGACGCCGCGTACAAAACACCCATGATGATCGTATCCATGTTCGTTCTTCTCTCGCCGAGTCAGGTTATTAATTATCGTAATAGAAAGTAAACGTGATCTCGTAAGAATCGGAGGGAAGGCTTAGGCGCATTTCGTGCGTCCACTTTTCGTAGGGGGCGTTGTCCATGATGGCCCGCTCGCAGGTCGCTTCCTCCAAGTCATTCACTTCGTTTTGCAACATTTTCATATCCGTTACGCGGCCGTCGGGATGCAAGAGAAAGTGCAAGACAACTTTGCCGGCAATCTCAGCCGATTGATCCTCCAACAACTTATACCAACGACTTTCGACGGCATCCCTCATACGCTGCATATAATCGCCAGCGAGCGAGCCTTTGACATCCAAAGAGGTCTGGTAACTGATGGGCGAAACACCCCCGCGCTGCCGCGTAAGTCGGCCAGGACTGCCGTGTCTGGCCAGGGCCTCGGCGATGGTGCGAGGTTTTTGGTAGGCTGGTGGTGGCTGCGGTTGCGGCTGCGCCTGCGCTTGATCGCTCTCTTCCGTGTCCTTCTTTCCCTCGCGCTGTTTGTCGGACGGACGCGCCATGGCCAAATCGCCGGGGGTGTAGGATTGCTTGGGTGCGTTCTCGTGGGCCGTGTTTTGCGGCTGTGGCGGAGTGGGCGGCGGTGTTGGGGCCGGAGCCGGCGCGGGAGTGGGTGCCGGTGCCGGCGGCGGTGTTGCGGCGACGGGTTTGGGCGTGGGTTTGATGTCCGGGGTCGTTTTCAGGTATTTTTCCTGAAGCCCGTCGATATTAGGCTTTTCCGAGAGAACTTTAATTTCACGATTGGCGGCCACCGTGTTCTTGGCCCCTTCGAACATCGGTTTCTTAGGCGGTTCAGGCGTCGCCAGCGCGGGATCGACCTCGACGAACGTCAACTGCGTCTGCGGCGGGATCGCCTCCGCGATCTTTTTTGGCGTCAGCGGCATCATGGCTGTAGACAGCAACTGCATCCAACGCGGCATAGTCAAGTTGCGCCACCAGCCTTGGGCCTGGCCTTCGCGCCAAACGGAAACGACCAGCAGGTGCAGGAGGATCGAAATGATCAGCGCCCTGAGGATGAGTTTCTCAGTGGAGCTAGTTTCATTGGGTTCCGACACCGTCACGGGGTAAAGATGGCCTATTTGACGCCGAAAACAACACGAAAGCACGGCAGCCGATTCAGCCTAGCTGCGAAACCGATTGCCTGACCTTGGCTTAATCCATTGCAAGATACAAGAGGGCGTCCCGTATTGAAGATGTGGCAGAAACCTGCTTTGAAGCAAAAGACGCCAAGGAGGTGGGGACCTGCCGATCAAATGATGAATGAGGCAGAAATATCCAAGTGGATGGAAAAATTGAGAAAGATTAACAAAGGCTCTATATGAAAACATTTATGAAAATATCCTGTATCGCCGCCGTGGCCCTGGCGATGACGACTTTCGGCACACTGCAAGCCCGCGCAGGTGGGTGGGCTATTGCGGGTGGTGTTGTAGGCGGCTTGGCTGTTGGAACGGCCATAGGCGCCAGCGTGGCCGCGTCAGGGCCGGTTTATTACACGGCGCCTGCACCTGTCTATGCCGCGCCAAGGTATTACGCCCCAGCGGCGGTGGCGGTGGGGCCAGCCTATTGCTATGGCCCGCGAGTGGCTTATGGCGCGCCTTATCCGTATTACCATCCATACTTCCGGGCAGGATACGGTTGGGGACCTCATTACAATTACCACGGCGGCCACTACTTCCGCCGGTAAGCGCAGGGACGAACACAAGCTGAACTGGAGCCGCGGACCGATCCGCAGCTCTTTTATTCGTCCGATTGCCCCGCGCCAGTCTTGCCGTCGCCAGTAGAGGGCGGCTTGAGTAAATAAGTCAGCGCCTTGACCGCCAATTCCATCATCAAGAACGGTTTGGCGATGAGGTCGTTGCCGCCTGAAAGCGAGGATTGGGCGCGGGTTTCAAACTTGGTCAGGCTGGTGACGAAGATCACGGGGGTGGACTTGTTGGTGGGCAGCTTGCGCAATTCAGTGCAAAGCTCGAAGCCAGTCAACCCGGGCATTTCGGCGTCAAGGAAGATCAAATCGAATGGATTCTCCTGAAGGATATTCAGCGCCACGGTTGAATCCTCTATGCCAATACACCGGAGGCTGGCTTTGCCCAGCGAGACGGCGATGGTGCGTCGCGAAATCGGTTCGTCATCGACCACGAGGATCAGCACCGACTGGGGAATTTCCTGCGGCATCTGGTTCAGATCGCGGAAGAGCAAATTCAGGCAATCCATGGCATGAGCGATGGAGCGCAGCACCGAAGCGGTCATCTGGTTGGGCTTTTTGCGCAAGTCTTTGATCAGGGCGTCCAACGCTCCGGAGAGATGTGAGATGCGGCCGAAGCCCGTAATCCCGGCCAGGCTGGCCAGCGAAGAAACGGAACTTTCCAAGTCTTTTAAAAGCCTCAATTGGTCGGTCGCGCTTTTGCTCTTGATCAACGCCCCGACACGTTCGCGCAGTTCCGCCTGTATTTGCGGTACGCGCTTGATGAAATCGGAGCGGATTTCCATGCGAAAATCCTGACCCGAGGTGGTGGTCGGTTCGGCCGGCGCGCTTTCCACTTTCGCGGGTTGTTCGGCGACACCTGGTTCCGCGCTCCCGGTCTCTGACGGTTTCGGCGCCTGAGTGGCAAAAGAGGGACGCGTAGTCGGTTTCGCAGGAGCGGCACCCTCGTTCTCGCGGCCAAAAGTTGGACGGGAGGGAGCCGTTCCTTTCGAGGCCGGCAAATCCAGACTTACCTTGAGCTTGGGCCGAGAGGGCTCGAGGTCCTCCGGGGGCGGCCATTGTTCCACCATTTCAGGTTCGGGTTCAGCCGGAGGTGGACTTGCGGATTTTGAGGAGGGCGCATCCTTTTTGAGCGTTAACTTGGTCGCGAAGCCAGGCTGGTTTCGTGCCGGTGCTGGACGGGCAGGTTCCAGGGCCCCTTCCGCCAGCGCAACAGTCCCGAACTTGGGTGCGGTTCCTGTATTTTCCCCACTCAGCAATTGCTCGACCAACTCCAGCACCAGGTTGGGAGTGCAGTCCATCTTCGACACGCACTTGCTCGCCCCGGCCTTCCAAGCTTCCTTGGCCAAGTCCGGTCGATAAAAACTGGACAGAACCAAAATCGGCACTTCGCGGAATTCAGGCCAAGCCCGGATTTGGCGGATAACTTCCACACCGTCCATGCCGGGCATCATGATATCGACCTGGATGAGATCCGGTTTGTAAATGGGCAGCAGCTTCAAGGCGGCGGAGCCTTCCTCCGCCGTTTCGACCTGATAGCCGGACATTTCAAATTTCCGGCGGTAGATGGAGCGAACCACCAACTCGTCCTCGACAATTAAAATTTTTCTCATGGTGTGGTTGCGCTAGGGTGATTTTCGACTGAGATAATCGCGCATGAATTTGCGCACGGCTTCCAATTGCACGCCAGCCTGGGCGAACCAGTCCGGCGCGCCGGTCAAATGGCCGGCCTTGGCGTTGTGTTCCAGTTGCCGCAAGGCTGGTATGAGGGCCGACATGCCGCAGGCCAGGCTGGAGCCGGCCAGCTTATGTGAAAGGTGATTGACCTCGCCAACGTCGCCCGCGGCAATGCCCTTGCCCAGCTTCGCCATGATCTCGTCAGCTTGCCCGAAGTAGAGATCTATCAACTCGCGCATTAACCCGGCGTCGCCATCGCAAGCGGATTGGAGCTGTTCCAAGTCCACCAACGGTTTGGCGGCGCCACTATCTGAATCAGGAGTTTTCAATGACCTTGCTGCTGACGAATGTAAGTTCCCACCTTGTTGCGTGTCAACTCCAAGTGGCGGCTGGCGCGGTCGTACAATGTTTCCGCATCACCCAGTTTGCCGTCTTTGCCGCGCTTCTCCAACTCGCGCAATGGGAGCACCATGGCCGACATGCCGCACGCCAGGCTGGCGCCAACCAGCTTATGGGCGAAGTGATCAACGTCCTTGGCGGAACCTGAATTGATCGCCGCACGCAAGCCATTCATCAAATCCTTGGCTTGCGCGAAATAAAGGTCCACCAATTCCTGCACCATTTTTGGATCATCGTTGGCCGCCGCTTCCAGACGCTCGACGTCCAGCAGAGCTTCCCCGCCCACCGTCTCGGCCAGCAACATGGCAGTGTCTTCCTCGTCGGTCGAATCGATGGCGGAGCCGGCTTGCGAGCGCTCCAAGGCGGCCCGCAGATCGGTGACCTTGACCGGCTTGGAGAGGTAATCGTTCATTTGGGCAGCCATGCACTTTTCGCGGTCGCCCTGCATGGCGTTGGCCGTCATGGCGATGATGTAAACCGGTTTGCGGCCCTGGGTCTGCTCTCGCATGCGGATTTGCTTCGACGATTCGTAGCCGTCCATTTGCGGCATCTGGCAGTCCATCAGGATGACATCATAAGGGCTGCGCTGAATGGCTTCGAGGGCCTCAAGCCCGTTGGCCGCGACATCGGGGCTGTAGCCAAGTTTGCGCAACTGGGCCACTGCCACCTTTTGATTGATGACGTTGTCTTCGGCCAGGAGAATGCGAAGAGGTTCGGGAGCTGCTCCCCGGACAGCCAGGGACACCGGTTTGCTCTCGACCGGTTTCCGCGGCGGTTTGCGCATTCCTGTCAAACATTCGTACAAGCGCGCCTGCTTGACCGGCTTGACCAGGCAGGCGTCGATGCCGATGCGCTCCAATTGCGCGTCGTCCATCAGATGGCCCAGCGAAGTCAAAATAATAATGCGCGCGCGCGCCAGGCGGGGATCGGCTTTGATGACTTCCGCCAGTGCGATGCCGTTCATGCCGGGCATGTGCATGTCCAGCAGCACAATATCGAAGCGGTGCTCGGTGGCATCCTCCAGTTTTTCCAGCGCTTCCTGTGCCCCCGCCGCGCAAGTGGCGCGGATGCCCCAGGCCTGCAACTGATCTTCCATGATGCGCCGATTGGTTTGGTTGTCGTCCACGATCAAGACGTGGAGATTGCTTAGATTGGTCTGTTCCAACTCGGTTTTGGCTGGCGCTGTCTGTTTTTCAAATCGAGCCGTGAACCAAAAAGTCGAACCCTGACCCGGCACGCTGTTGAAGCCGATCTGTCCGCCCATCAATTCGATCAACTGTTTGGAGATGGCCAGGCCCAAGCCGGTGCCACCATATTTGCGCGTGGTGGAACTGTCGGCCTGGCTGAAGACCTGGAACAGGCGCGGCTGTACTTCCGCCGGAATGCCAATGCCCGTGTCGCGCACTTCGAGACGCAAGTCCACGTGCGTTTCCGTTTCGGCCAAATTGGCGACTGACACGACGACCTCTCCGTAATCAGTAAACTTGACGGCGTTGCTGACCAAATTGACAAACACCTGGCGCAGTCGCCCTGGGTCGCCGCGCAACTGCGTCGGCACGTCGGCCAGGACAAAACCAGCCAGCTCGATGTTCTTGGCCTGAGCGGTTTCAGCCAGCAATTCCAGCGAGCCTTCGATGGTCTCCTGCAAATTGAAATCAATCGTTTCGAAAATCAGACGGCGCGCCTCCACTTTGGAGAAGTCCAAGACGTCATTGATCAACAAGAGCAATGATTCCGCGCTGCGCCGGATGGTGTCGGTATATTCCCGTTGCTGCGAGGTCATTTCCGTGTCGGTGAGCAGGTTGGTCATGCCGATGACGCCGTTCATGGGCGTGCGAATTTCATGGCTCATCTTGGCCAGGAATTCGCTCTTGGCTTTGACCGCCGCTTCCGCGTCGGTCTTGGCGCGCCGCAAAGCATCTTCGACCTCCTTATAGGAACTGATATCCTTGATCGAACCAGCGTAGCCGCCGGTCTCGCCGGGTTCGCCCGGTTCATATTGAGCGGGCGCAGTGCGGCAGGAAACCCAGCGGACTCTGCCCGTATCGGTGATAAGGCGGAATTCCTGGGAAAGCTCTTTCCGTTCGCGCAGGGCTTGGTCCCACTGCTCCAGAATCCTGACCTTGTCTTCCGGGTGCAACGAACGAATCCAACCATGCCCCATGCTTTCGGTGCTGCTAAGTCCCGTCATTTTCGTCCAGGGAGAATTGCAATAGACCCATTGGCCGATGCGGTCCGCCAGGAAAATGCAGTCGGGGGCCGATTCGCCCAGGGTGCGGAATTTGGCTTCGCTCTTTTGCAGAAGGTCCTGGCTTTGCTTGTACTTTAGATTTTCCTCGTGCAGCGCCTTAAGGTGCTCGGCCACTTCCGCTTCAATGGATTCGTGCAGGACTTGTTGTTCAGCCTGGTGCAACGCCACATGGCTCATCAGCCGCAGACTTTCCCAAATCCACAAGGACAAGAGTGTGTCTTCAAACAAGACCCAACCCGTGAATTGGACCCAACTCCACGGAGAGAGATGAAGTCCGTCCACCATTGTTTGGATAAACTGTCCCAGGAGATGGTCCCCCGCGACTACCACTGTGGCCGAGGCCAAAATCCAGACGTCCCGATATGACGCCAAAGAAGCGAGCGCCCCAAAGATGAAAAAGTGTGTTTCAAATCCCCCACCCGTCAAGTAGATGAACAATGAAGGCGTCAGCATCTGGCCGGCGGCGATGACGTGCCGCGTTACCGCGTGCCCCGGATAGCGCAAAGCAAGAAAGAGTGGAAACAAATAAATCATGCCCGCCAGAGCCGAGGCTGTGACCACCAACTGCATCGGCTGGTTGGTAGGCAAAACGCGGGGAGAGAGGATCGAGGCCGCTGCCATTGCGGCCAGCCATTCGAAGGCGATGAGCCAGGCAAACATCCTGTCTGTTTGCTTGTTGGAAATGTCCTTCAGGGCGCGAAAGATCGCGTCGGCCCGTTCTTTGGCCGAAGGCTTCGCCCCCGTCATTTCTGCGGCTGCACTCAAATTTAGTTAGGTTCTTCATAGCACAATTCGTGCCCTTTTGCAATCTCTTTAACCTCTTGCATTTGAGTTGATAGCCCTCAATCGAATCTGCGAAAACCGCCGGCCTGAACGCTCCACCTCAGGGCAACAGGATTATGCGGTAAAACCTCTGTGCTGCGGCCGGCGGCGAATCGGAGTAGGACATAATGCCGTTGGTTGCCGTGGTCGGTGGCCCCAGATTCTGCCAGGCAGGTGCACTCAGGTTGGTCGTGTATTGAATCTGATAAACTAGGCCTTGCCACGCGCTCCATGTCAGAATGAAATTATTGCTGACGGTGGAAATTGATTGGAAGGATGCCGCCGGCACGGCCATCACTCCGACGTCATCCAATCCGAATGCATCGGCGTCATGTCGAAAACCGAACTTCAGTACGGTCTGGTTCGAGGCCGCCAAGGCCACGAATTGGAAGTTAGTCCAGGCGAAAGCGGGCAAATTGGTCTGATCGAACAAGTTGGTTCCGTTCCACCACACTTGGAATTCATTGGGCGTGCCACCGACGGGATTGTTCAACCAGAAAGAAATCAGGCAAGGCTGGCCGGACAGGGTCGAAACGGATTGGGATAAGGAGCCCAGTGAGCCAGGTTGCTTCAGATAAGCGGCGTAAGTTCCTGAATGCACGTAGGCGCTGAACGGGACGCTGTTGGAATCTACCACGGTCACGCTGCTCGCCGCGTTGACCGACCAGTCGGCAAAGTCGCCTTCCTCAAAACCGCCATTGAAAACGCCCACGCCAGGGTTTGGGTTTTGCGCCAAGGCGTTGATTAGGTTGCTCCCGTTGGGTGTGCCCCATCCGGTGCAGAGATCATATCCTGCCTCGGCGAAAAACTCGGAGCTAACAGACAAATTGGTGTTGTTGCCGTTGGTCACGTCATGGAACAGCTCCAAGTACTCCGGGCCCCGCGCCAGTTCATACAGAATTGGATTGGCAAACCCGACAGGGGGCTGCGCGTTGGCCGCGCCTTGCTGGTTCGCCAACGCCATGAAGCCCGCCCACAGCGGCGCCGACGCGCTGGTGCCGGTGATAGGGTATTGGTTGCCGTTGGAAGCTACGATCCAAATCATGTCGGCCACCATGGCTACATCGGGAATATTCCGCCACGCTGTTGAACCTTGGTTCTGAGACATATCCAGGCCCTGCTGCCAGACGGGGATCGCCCAAGTCGTGCTCACTCCGCCGGAACTGGCGTGGTCGCCCTCATGCTCGGAGTTCCCGTTCCAAACTTTTTCACCGATCCACGACTGGCCAACGCCGGTAGCCAGGGTGGTGCCACCGACCGATGTCACCCACGGATCATCGGTCGGCGATGGGGGCGAGTTGGTATAGGCCCTATCATCGCCGGAAGCCTGGAACATCGATTGCCCCTGGGCGGCAAACTGCTCGTAAATCTGTTCCGTGTTCGCGTTGACCGGCGAGAACTCCCACGAGGAACTCAACTGTTTGGCCAGGTTATCGGTGGCCATTTGATTTAAAATATCATTGGGCGTCGTGCCTTCATAGACCAACACCTCGGACAAACCGGGCGCCATTGCGATCGCCATTTCAATATCCAGCGATACTTCGAGCGTTCCGTAACCCGGAGCGTTGGTGAAATCGTCAACCAGAACGTTGGTCACCGGCACGTTGGGCAACGACGTCTTGCCCTCGTAGGTCGGGATGTCATTTGAATAGTAACTGGCCATTTCAAAAAGTCCCACCGCCTGCCCGGCGCCGGTCAACTCAACCCCGGGCGCGTAAGCATGGCGGAAATCGTAGCCCCAATAATATCCGGCCGGCCCCGTTCCTGATTCCGGCGTGGCGGAACCAAGCGGCCTTTCGCTCAGGCTGGCTGGACGCGGCAACACCGCATTGTCCAGCCCGCTGATTGATAGCAGCGGCAAGTCCGCTTCCACTGACGGTTCCCGATCCGGCGCGAAGAAGGAGCGGTTCTCTGTTGGGTGCTGGTAAA
>DASYNM010000236.1:0-3290 GCA_036008545.1 Verrucomicrobiia bacterium | reverse complement strand
CGCACCACGACAGCAACTTACAATTCTCGGCTGCTCAAAACACCTCTATTGGGAAGAAAAACAGGGGATGGACGGAAAATATTTGGCACTTTCTTTTGCGTTTTTTCGATTTTTGGGCATTTATCGCTGTTTAAGTCGTTGCATTTCAACGACAAGCGTAAGGCAGGCCCCTCCCGAAAAAATCATACCAAAAAGCCTACCGTAGGTTTTTCGCCTTTTCGAAGATGCGGTAAAATCTGCGCCATGATCGAGTGTGAGATCGTTAATCGAGTGGGGCTCGGAAGGACTGAAAGGACTGACCGCCCGCCTGTATTTATTCGTGAAATCCGTGGTTTCTTCCCGTGTCGGACCACAGATTTCACGGATTTCACGGATTTCCGACGGCACAACCCGGTCGCACCCAGTCGCACCCAGTCGCACCAGTCAAACCTACACGGTGCAGCAGAAGCCAACCAAGAGAGCGAAGTTAAATTTCCTTGGCTTAACTCCGAGGCAGGGCAAAGCTCCCTTCGTTACCTTCGCGACCTTCTGTTCAAATCCCTGCATGCCAGCTACGAGATGCGCGGATTTCACGCAATATCGCCCGAACCTGTGCCGTTCAGTCATGCCAGTCGCACTCAGTCGCACTCAGTCGCACCCAGTCAAACCAGCCTGGTCAAAAAAGCTCAATCCAATCTTGAAGCCGGGACAGGACCGCAAGTCAGACAAGAGGACTCTAAATCCCTTATATCCATGTTCTTGCTAGTTAATCCTCGCAAGACACGTGGCCTGCCATCAGCGGGCTTTATGCGCCGCCGCCACTGGTGCGACTTCCTTCTTGCGTTGCCATCGGCCAGCACTGAATACTCCGCGGCAATGACGACCTCGCCCGAGCGACCTATGACCATTCCCAAGGCTCATCGCTTATCCTCAAGTCTTGCCTACAAACCGAGCGTGTTTGCTTCGGCTCTGGCGTTGGCATTACTCCTGGTGCAGGCAGCCTGGGCACAGTACTCGCCAGCGCCCCAACCCAGTCCCCTGCCCGGCTTGACCTACGACGCGCCGTTCTTCCCCAATGCCAACAACGATCCCAACGTGCCTACGCCCGACAGCGTGCTCGGTTTTACGGTCGGTTCCAAGCCTGCCACTCACGCGCAGATCGAGGCCGTCGTCAAGGCGATCGCGGCCAAAAGCCCTCGCTGCAAGCTCTTTGAATACGGCAAGACGCACGAAGGACGCACGCTTTACTACCTGGTCATCGCCTCCGAAGCCAACATCAATCGACTTGACAGCATCAAGGCCGATCTGGCCAAGCTCGCCGACCCGCGCAAAGTCTCCCAGGATGAGGGCGACCGCCTGGCCGCAACTCTCCCCGCCGTGGCCTGGATGGCCTATGTCATCCACGGCGATGAGATGTCCGGCTCCGATGCATCGCTGGCCGTTGCTTATCACCTCGCCGCCGGCACTGACGCCGACGTGGCGAACCTTTTGGACAACCTGGTCGTCATCATCGACCCTTTGATGAATCCGGACGGACGGGATCGGTTCCTCTCCATGCTGGCGCAGAACCGCACCGTTCAACCCAACGTGGACGATCAATCGCTGGTGCATAGCGGCGAATGGCCCTCGGGGCGGATGAACCACTATTTATTTGACATGAACCGCGATTGGATTTTCGCCACGCAGCCGGAGACGCGCGGGCGCCTCCGCGCCGTCAACGAGTGGAACCCGCATTACTTCATGGAAAGTCACGAGATGGAGTCCCAAGGCACATTTCTGTTTCTGCCGGGTCGCGAAGCCATCAACATTAATCAACCCGACAACGTGCGCAAATGGGAGGTGAAGTTCGCGGAAGATCTGGCCACGGCTTTCGACGCCCGGGGCTGGCGCTATTACACAGGCGAATGGAACGATGACTGGTATCCCGGCTACTCCTCGTCCTGGTCCGCCATGCGCGGAGCCGTTGCCAACCTCTATGAGCAGGCGAGAATCCAAACTGACGCCGTGCGCCGCCCGGAAGGGACACTCGAACCCTACCGCGAGGCCGTTCACAAGCAACTGGTCAGCTCAATGGCGAACCTGAATTTTCTCGCCAAGAACCGCAAAGCCGTCCTCGCGGATTTCCTCGCCGAGAAGCGCAAATGTGTCGGACCCAGCGCGAGCATCCCGGCGCATACGTTTGCCGTGCTGCCTTCGGCCAACGTGACGCGTCAGCAACGCTTTCTCGATCTAATGTCTCTGCAGAAATTCGAGGTTTACACGGCTGGCGAATCTTTCGCAGCACAAGCCACGGACCGCCTCGGCCGCGAACTAAAAGACATGAAGTTTCCGGCTGGAACTTTGTTGATTCCCGTGCGCCAGCCCTTGGCCCGGTTGCTCATCTCCATGCTCGAATTCGATCCGCACACCATCCCGCAGTTCCTCACCGATGAGCGCCGCGATTTGCTGCGCTTTGGGCGGAGCCGCATCTACGACATAACCGGCTGGAGTGTCCCGATGCTTTTCGATGTCCAGACATTTGACATTCCCACTGACCTGCCAAGCCAAGCCCAACCCAAACCCGTGACTTTTCCCGCGCCTGCGCGGCCTCCCCTGGCCAACCCCGACACGACTGTCGCCTTTGTTATTGACGGCGCGGACGATGGCTCCGTCGCGGCAGCGGGCCGCCTCATGGAACGCGGTGTCTGGGTGCGCGTGGCGGACAAACCATTTCAATTTGACGGCCGCGACTTTGCCCGCGGCAGCGTGCTCATCGCGCGCAAGGACAACGCGAATTTTGCCGGGCGCCTGACGGATGTCCTGAGCAACGTGTGCTCGGAATTAGACTTGACAGCATTCGGCGTGCGCACAGGCTACGGTCCCGGCGATCTGCCGGACTTGGGCGGCGAAAATTTTGTTTTGCTCAAGCCGCCCGGGATTGCCATTTTTGGCCGCGAGCCGATTGAACCTTACAGTTATGGAGCAGCGTGGTATTTAATCGACCACGTCCTCGGCCTGCGTGCCTCTTACCTTGACACCCACAACCTCGCTGGCACCGACTTGCGCCGCTACAACGTGCTGGTGCTCCCGGATGGAGCCAATGCCGATGCGCTCAAGGATGGCATGGAATCTCTCAAGGCTTGGGTCACCGCTGGCGGCACGCTGGTGGCCATCGGATCGTCGGCCGCCGCGCTCGCCAAGGAAAAGGACGGTATCGGCGCCACTCGCCAATTACCCGATGTGCTTGGAAAAATGGACGAATATCGGCAAGCAGTCGTTCGCGAATGGGAAGGCCGGCAAACCACGCCAGACCCCGCGAAGGTTTGGTCCTT
>DASYNM010000235.1:0-7104 GCA_036008545.1 Verrucomicrobiia bacterium | reverse complement strand
GCCCAGGTTGCGCCAGACGATGGAGAAGCCGGGATCGAGTTTGGCCGATTTTTGCCACAGTTTGATGGCTTCATGGTGTCGGCGCCGGTCGTAAAAGAGATTTCCAAGATAATACGGCGCGCGCGGGTCGTCTGGATTGGCTGCCATGGCTGTTTGCAGAACGCTGATGTCCTCGAGACGTGACGGAAAACAATAATCCGGCGGCTGGGAGGCCGCTTGCTTAAAATAATCCGCCGCGAACTTTTTCTCGCCTGTCTTGCTATGCAGCCATCCAAGCGTGTAGAGAACCAACGGCCACGCACCCCAGCTTTGGTCGGGCAAATCCTTCGCGCGGAACGCCGCCTTCTTCAAGACGCCGATGGCCTCGTCGAAAAGTCCGGCGCGCCCGTAGTCATGGGCCAAATCAAGCAGCGTCTGCAAATCACCCCCGCCCTCTCCGTCCTTGAGGTGCCTCGCCCACCAGTCCAATGGATCCAGTCGCAAGGTTTCGCACACGAGGTGGTCGGCCTCGTCTGGCCGGCTCAATTTGCGCAAGACAAGGGCCTTCAAATTGCGTGCGCGCAGATTGTCCGCATTCAAACGCAACGAACGGTCAAGATGTTCCAAGGCTCGCGGCCAGCGCGAGCGGGAGCAATCAACCTCGGCCAGGGCGTGAAAACTGGCCGCGGCGCAGGCCTGCGACCAAGTCGCCTTGTAGAATGCGTCATAGGCCTCGTCGCCGCGGCCCACATAACGAAGGCACAGACCAAGATTGTAAAAAGCTTCGCTGTCGTAAGGATTGGCATTGCGGCGCGTCAGGCGCTCGATGGCTTTGCGCAGCAATGCCTCTGCTGGGGCAAATTCACCGCGCTTGAGATGCCAAAGCCCGAGCGCGTTGTTGCATCGGGCATCCAAGGGATCACGGCGTAGCGCTTCGCGCCAGTAAATGGCCGGCGAACGAGTTGCGTGCCGATATTGGTCAAGATGCAGGCCGGTGATGAACAATTCGTCGTTGCTGGCAATATCGGCCGGCGCGGGCGGTTCCGTCGCCGGCAAAGGAGCCGGGCCTTGGACAGGCGGCTTGGGTTGATAAGAAATAAGCTCATCGCCACGCTCGCCGGTCACGCGAACGAGCAATTCCTTCGGTTGAATTTTCTCCGGCAGCTTGATGTTTTCCACGAAAGGTGCAGAAGGCGAAAGGTCGCGGACAAACTGCACCAGCGGCTTTGTGTTTGAGGAAATCGTAATCGTTGCACACGGTTGCGGACTTGTGACGGCGACGCCCAACCGCCATTCGCCATCGCCGTGAGTTAAATGAACGGCAGCGGCGAGATTGGCGTGCTGCGCCGGGCCGATCTTTTGGATCGGATACCAGAACTGGCTCCAGTCTTTGGTCTCGCCAGGCTGAATAAAACTGAAATCGGGCTGATTGTCGGTGTAAACGCCGGCCATGATTTCGATGTAGGGCGAGTACTGGCCGTCGGGGCCGGGGTCCGTCAAATTGCGGTCCCAAGCGTAACCGAAATCGTGATTCCCCCAGGTCCACTGCTTCTTTCCCGGCGAAATGTGATGATTGGCGACGTGGATGATGCCGGCTTCTGCCCCGTAATCGTAGCCGCCAAAAAAATCCTCCTTGCTGCCGACGCACATGTAGGACGTGGGCACGGGGATGTTCGCGTAGAACGAAAGATCGTTTGGCGCGTAGTCGGGAACGGATGCGCACGCTTTTGCTCTTTCTTGTTCGCCTAGGCATTGAGGCGGAATAAATTGGGACGGAATTTCATCTTCGGGAACGCCTTTGCGGCCACGCTCTCCATAATTCACGCCGTAATAAAAACCCTCCGCCAACGGATACTCGCTCATGGAACGTCGCGCATGATCCGCCACGTAGGAAACGTCCGGGGCAAAAAAGCTCTGATACTTCTCATGCACGCGCGTGGCCACGTTGGCCCACCACAAAAATGTCTGCACGACGGGAGTGCGATTATAAGCCCGCACCTTGAGTTCCAGATAACTTTTGCCTGGATGCAGGCAGACGCCGTGCATTCCTTTCATCCGGCACAGCGGATCGTGATCGCTGCACCAAATGGTCTTTGATCCATCGGCGTGCTCTTCAATTTCGAAATCCACCGGCAAAAACGTCGCGGGGCGATGGTGCTGCGGCCAGTTGAATTCGATGCCCCCGGAAATCCACGGCCCAGCCAACCCCACCAGCGCAGGCTTGATGACTTGCTGCCGGTAGATGACGTCGTAGTTGTTCGTCTTGTCCTGCAAGACATGAATGCGCCCGCCAATTTCCGGCAGCACCATGGCTCGGATAAATTCGTTCTCGATCCAAACGGCCTTCCACTCGCGAAGGACGGGTTTTTCAGCGACACGGTCCGTGAAGGGCAGTGGATAAACCTTGCCGCTGCTGCCCTGGTAAACTCGCGTTTCCAGAAACATGGGATTTTTGTCCGGCGGGGCGGGCAAATAGGTCGGAAGGGCGAGATCCTCGAGGTGCGTTTGCACCGTGCTGGAATTGTCCCGGGAATGAGGCGTTGGGTTCATCGGCCAAAATTAATCCACCAGCTCCCGTTCAATTTCCTCGAGTGTCTTGCCCTTGGTTTCAGGCAGCAGAAATTTGACAAAGAAAAATCCAGCGACGCATATCGCGGCATAAAGCCAAAAGGTTCCGGCCGGGCCAAGGCTCGAGTTGAGTATGGGAAAGCTGTAGGTCAGGAGGAAGCACGCGACCCAAAGCGAAGCCACGGCCACTGCCATCGCGGCGCCGCGGTTGCGATTGGGAAAAATCTCAGAGATCACCACCCAGGTGACCGGCGCCAGCGAAACAGCGTAACAACCGATGGCCGCCAGCACCAGCAGCAGCATGGGCAGCCCCTTGACACCGTTCCAATAGCAGACGCCCATGACCGTGTAAATGACGGCCAGCGCCGCCGCGCCGAACAGCATGAGGGGGCGTCTCCCGGCGCGATCAACAAAGCCGAACGTCAACAATGTAAACACAAGATTGACCGATCCCGTCCAGGCGATGTTTTTCAGCACAGTCGAAATGTCGTAGCCTGCGGCCCGGAAAATTTCCTCCGCGTAGTTGAAAATAACGTTGATGCCGCACCACTGCTGAAAAACGGCCAAGGCGACGCCGAGCATCAGAACCTTGAACATTTTCGGCTCCAGCAGATCGGCCAGCCGCGCGGTTTGGGATTCTTCGCCCGCGAGTGTTGACTGGATCTCAGCGGTGGCGGCTTGCGCGTAATTTTCGCCGCCGATGGATTTTAAAATGCGCCGGGCTTCCTCGGCCTTCCCGTTCTTGAGCAGCCATCGCGGGCTCTCCGGGATGGCCATCATGCCTGCGAAGAACAACAAAGCGGGCACGGCAGTCAGGCCAAACATCCAGCGCCAACCTTCCTGCCCGAACCACGAGGCGCGAATGAATTCGTCCGTCGCTCCTGAAGGCAGTTTTCTCACCAGAAACCAGTTGATGAATTGGGCCAGCAATATGCCAACCACGACCGTAAGTTGATTAATCGCCACCAATTTGCCTCGCATCCTTGCGGGCGCGACTTCGGCGATGTACATCGGCGAAAGATTGGAGGCCAGACCGATGGCGATGCCGCCACAGATGCGCCATACGATGAAGACGGTGAAGGTGCCCGCGAGCGCGTTGCCGAGCGATGTGGCCGCAAACAGCAAAGCCGCCAGAACCAGCAGGCGCTTGCGGCCAAACTTGTCGCTCAGGGCGCCGGCAAGGAGCGCGCCCGCCAGGCAGCCGATGAGCGCGCAACTGTTGGCCCAGCCGATTTGGGCTTCGCTCGTCAAAGCAAAGTAGCGTTGAAAAAACGGTTTGGCCCCGCCGATCACAACCCAGTCCCAGCCAAAGAGCAAGCCCCCCATCGCCGCGACGACCGACACCAGCCAGACGTAACCGGGATTATAATCCGCGCGAAGGCTTGATTCTTCCTTTTGCGTCGCGGTGATCATTTGCGCGCTAGTCTTCGCATTATCTTGTTGTCACGCCACATTTTGAGAGGTGTTAGGATGGCACGGGCTGATGGAAATCGGAATGGACATTGCAATGATGGACATGGACATTTGACCGCCAGGGGGCCGAGATGTTTCAAACCCCATAACGCCGGCGATGTTCGGAAGGGGAGTGACTGTACATTTTTGTAAAGGCTCGGCAAAAATAGAATTGATCCGAAAAACCGAGGTCATGGCTGATCTGTTTGATTGGCCAGTCGGTGGAATTAAGCAGTTCCACCGCGCGTTGCATGCGCAAGTGGTTCAAATAACTCAAAGGCGCATAGCCCGTCACCCGCCGAAACAGGGCAGTGTAATGAGAGCGCGATAAATGCACCAAGGCGGCCAGCGAAGAGACGCTGAGTGGTTCCCGTAGATGGCTCTTCATGAATTCGAGGCTCTCGTTGATGCGCTCCTTCGCGCTAGCTTCGCCGTGCCAGGCCTCTTCCTTGTGTCGCAAAATGAGCCCCATTAAATGTGCCAGCGAATGCGCGGCGTAGATCAAATGCGTGAGGGTGAAACCATGTTGCAAGCCTTCCAGCAAATCCTCGAACAAGGAATACAATTGGACATCTCCTCCGAACGCGACAATCGGTTGCTCATTCGTGACGCCGAGACGCTCCAGATAGTGCGGTATGTTGGCGCCAATGGCATGAAACCAATGAATGGTCCAAGGCGAATCGTCGTCCGCGCCATAGACATGCGGCGTGCCGGTGTTAATGACCAGTAGTTCGTTTTTGCCGATTTGATGCCGGTGTCCGGCCATCTCACACCAGCCTTCGCCTTCGGCGCAATAGATGAAAATCACCTCAGGGCAGCCGTGCTCGCGCGCACACTGGTGTCCGGCGGCCTTGGGATAGTAACCCGCGTCCGTTGGCAATAGATTTCGCAACAATGGGTGGCGCGAGACCGTGGCCAGAATTGGTCTTGGCACCACCACGAGGCGCTGACCGATGAAGCCTTCCAACTTTTGATGCCGGTTCATCCAAGAGAACTTGTTTGTGCTTTATTCTCTTTCACAATTAAGGAAACACACGCTTAGCACAATGAAGAAATTTGTTATGTCCGGGCCGTGTCCTCGGGCTGAGTGCGGCGGCCAATCAGCCTTGCGTAAACCGCAAATCGTTGCAGAATCTTCCCCGGTTTTGTGAAAGGTCGATATTTGTGAAATCCTTCAAGCGTCCACGGGTTGCCTTGCTGGTGGAGTCCTCCCGAGGTTACGGACGCGGCATTCTCTGGGGAATCGCCAAATTTGTCCGCGAGCACGAGCCGTGGTCGATCTTTTTTCAAGACCTCAATCTGTGCGACGGCACGCCGCCATGGCTCAAGAATTGGCGGGGAGAAGGCATTATTTCACGCCTCGAGAATCGTGACGTTGTCGGCGTCATTCGACGTTTGAAGTTGCCGGCGGTTTATTTGCGGCATGTCAGACCTGGCACTGGAATGCCGAGCATCTTGGCTGATAACGCGGCGATTTCCCGCCTGTGCTTCAAGCATCTCGAAGAACGCGGGTTCCGTCATTTCGCTTTTTGCGGATTCAACGGCGCGGATTATTCCGACGAACGCAGGGCCGCCTTTGCCAAGAGCGTCAATGAGGCCGGCTGGCAATGCCATGTCTATTCCGAAGGGCGCCGGCCAGCGAAGGGGGACACGGCGCGGTACGAAGGACTGGGCTTGAAAGATGGCGGGTCCGTGGCGAATTGGATCAAGAAACTGCCCAAACCGATTGGGCTTATGGCCTGCAACGACGTGCGCGGCCAGCAAGTGCTGGATGCCTGCCGCGCAACTGGACTCGCGTCTCCGGAAGAGATCGCGGTCGTCGGTGTGGATAACGACGAGGTCCTTTGCAACTTTTCTGAACCACCACTGTCCAGCGTGATCCCCAACGCCGAGCGTGTCGGCTATGAAACAGCGGCCCTGTTGTCAAAAATGATGGACGGTTTCAAGCCGGAGCCGGTGGAATCTTTTGTCGAACCGACCGGCATCGTGACCCGACGATCTACTGACGTTCTGGCAATAGAGGATCGTCAAATTGCTGCTGCCGCCCGTTTTATTCGCGAGCACGCTTGCCAGGGCATCGACGTGAGCGATGTCTTGCGCGCTGTGCCGATGTCGCGCAGCACTTTGGATCGCCGCTTCATAAAGTTTTTGGGCCGGTCGCCCAAGGACGAAATTCTCCGTATCCGCCTGAATCGCGTAAAGCAACTGCTGGCGGAGACGGATTTCCCTTTGGCCCTTATCGCCGAGAAAGTGGGCGTGGAACACGTGGAACATCTCAGCCGCATTTTCAAGAGCCGCCTGAAGATGACACCGTCGGAATTCAAGTCCCAATCTTTGACACGGGACAAATCAAATGTTTCGACTAGCGTCCGACCCGACTTTGGCGGGTTGGCGGAGGATTTCTCAAAAAGCCTCGAGTTCACTGGCGTGCCTCGCTTGCGTAACGGAAAAAACAGGTGACGAAAAACGTTAATTGTTTTCCCTAAAAGCTCATGGCGGGGCAGTCTTCTAATGGTACATTGGGAGCATGAAGCACAATGGAAAGACGCATTGCGGCAGTGCCGCCCGCTCCTGCGGCAGGAGTCCAGCGGTCAATTGTCCATGCTGTTCGTCGGATTGTCTATTCCGCATGGAAGCCCTTTGTGGAATTAGTGGAGTATGACTACCATCCAATTTGAAAAGGCGGCTCCAGCGCCGGCGCTAAGATAACACCCCTTCTAAAACAAAATTATGAAATTACAACTGACGACTCCATGTTTGATGCGCCACGGGCGCTGTTTAATTCTTGCAGCGCTCAGTTTGACGCTGTGCGCCGCCGCCAAGGCGCAGACAGCTTATCAAAGCGTGGTGCTCGGCGACAATCCGCTGGCCTATTACGCATTAAATCCCGGTACGGACGGCACCACCAATGCGCCCGACCTGAGCGGCAACGGCAACAACGGTGTGCCCGCAAACATTTCCCCTGCTATAGGACCAACCGAATTCATTACAAACGCGACTTATTTCGATGGCTCGGCTGCCATCGATCTTAGCCAGGGAACCAACGCCGGCCTGCTTAATTACGCTGGGCCAATCACGTTGGAAGCGTGGGTAGAGCCTGGCAAT
>DASYNM010000234.1:0-2454 GCA_036008545.1 Verrucomicrobiia bacterium | reverse complement strand
CGATTGCGCTTGCACTAAAGTAACTTATTGGTTACTTATGTGGCATGGCCCCGCCGTCTAAAAAAGTTCCGGCGACGTTTCGTAATCCCGAGCGCTCGCGGGCGCGCATTTTGGCCGCGGCCCTCAAGGAATTCGCCGCCAAGGGCTTTGCCGGCGCGCGGGTGGACGCCATTGCGCGCCGCGCCAGCATCAATAAGCGGATGCTTTACCACTATTTCGGGAACAAGGAAGAGTTGTTCAAAGCCGTGCTGCGCCGCAAGATCAGCGAACGCCAGGCCTGGGCCGAAGCCCTGTCCGGCGAACCGGAGGAGACCCTGCCGTTTTGGTTCGAAGCGGCCTGCAAAGACGCCGACTGGGTGCGCCTGTTTCAATGGGAAGCGCTCCAGGGCAACTGGCAAAAGGTCATTGACGAGGAGCAACGCCTCGCGGCCACGGCGCGCGGACTAGAGCGCATCCGCCAACGCCAGGCACGCGGCCAGATTGCCGGCGACCTCGACCCGCGCCATGTGATGCTGACCCTGCGCTCGCTGACAATGTTTCCCGTGGCCTTTCCCCAATTGACGCGGCTCATCACCGGCAAGTCCGTGTTTGACCCCAAATTTCAAAAAGAGCGCTCGGAATTCCTGAAACGGTTTGCCGCCGCCCTCCATCCCCAGAAAAACGATGCCGGCCAGCCAGCGGCGTAGCCTCCTTCTCACGGGATTGCGATAACGCCCGTTCACAGCTAAACTTTTCTCCAATGGAATACGAAGCCGTCATCGGGCTGGAAACGCATGTCCAGCTCAAGACCAAATCGAAGATGTGGTGCTGCTGCGCCAATGCCTTCGGCGCGGAGCCAAACACCCACGTCTGCCCCATCTGCCTGGGCATGCCCGGCGTCCTGCCCGTAGCCAACGAGGAAGCCCTGCGCCTCACTGTCCTGACCGGTCTGCTCCTGAACTGCGAGGTCCCGCCCAGCGCCAAGTTCGACCGCAAAAATTATTTTTATCCCGACGTCGCGAAAAATTACCAGGTCACCCAATACGACCGTCCCAGCACCCGCAACGGCTACCTGGAATTTGAATTTAACGGCAGCCCCGCGCGTATCCGCATCACCCGCGCCCATCTCGAGGAGGACGTCGGGAAAAATTTCCATTTCGAGCGCACCAGCGGCGTGGATTTCAACCGCGCCGGCGTGCCGCTGCTGGAAATCGTGTCCGAGCCGGATTTGACCAGTTCCGACCAGGCCTACGAATACCTCAACGCCCTCAAAGACATTCTCATGTATGGCGGCATCAGCGATTGCGACATGGAAAAGGGCATGGTGCGCTGCGACGTGAACGTCTCTGTTCGCCCCAAAGGCACCAAGGAACTCGGCGCGAAAATCGAAATCAAAAACATGAACAGCTTTTCCGGCGTGCGCCGCGCTCTGGAATACGAAATCCCGCGCCAGATCGAAGTCGTAAAAAGCGGCGGCAAGCTCATCCAATCCACGCGCCGCTGGGATGACGTCGCCGGCGTGACCGAGGAGATGCGCACCAAGGAGCACGCGCACGATTACCGCTATTTTCCCGAACCGGACCTGATGCCTTTCGAACCGACGGAAAAATGGCTCGAAGAAATCTCCGCGCGTGTCGTGGAATTGCCCCTCGCCCGCAAGCATCGCTTCATGCGCGATTACCAACTGCCCGCCGGGGACGCCGAAGCTTTCAAGAACGACGTCGCGCTGGGAAATTATTTCGAGCCGATCGCTAAACAATCGAAAAATCCCAAGGCCGTCGCCAACTGGGTCATCAACAATCTTCGCGCCGCCATGGCCGGCAGCGCCGCCGCCAAAGCACAAGACGCCTGGGCCGAAACCGAGGCCCCCAGGGCGATGTTCAACGACCTTCGCTTCAAGCCCGAATCCCTCAACGAACTCGTTGACCTGGTGGCCGGTGGAAAAATCAGCAGCAAGATTGCGCAGGACGTTTTCACCGAAATGTTTGACACCGGTAAATCGCCCGCCGCCATCGTGCAGGAAAAAGGCCTGGTCCAGGTCAGTGATACCGGTGCCATCGAAAAATTCTGTGACGACGCCATCGCCGCCAATCCCAATTCCGTGGCCGATTACAAAGCCGGCCGGCTCGCCGCGTTGAATTTCCTCAAAGGCCAGGTCATGAAATTGAGCCAAGGCAAAGCGAATCCGAATCTGGTCGGGGAGATTTTGGAAAAGAAGCTGAAAAGCTCTTAGCTTTTGAGCCGGCACACGAATCAGTTTGCGGTATTGCAAACAAAATCGTAGGAGCCGGATTCCATGTTCAGTACTACGCGGCCTGATTCCTTAGGAAGAATTTCCACGCCTACAGCACTCATCAATGGGTGGCCGCTTTGGGTGACGTCCGCTGGGAGGGCGGCGGGCAGATAGACGGTGGCGGTCGTGCCGGTGGGAATCCGGATTCGCCATTCAAATTCTTTCCCGTCTTTATGCCATTC
>DASYNM010000233.1:0-20590 GCA_036008545.1 Verrucomicrobiia bacterium | reverse complement strand
CGGATTGGCCGGACGGAAAGGCGACGACCGCCCGCGCACAATCGATTTTCTGGTCGAGGTCAACCAACGCCTGTGCCGGGAAATAAAATATCTCATCCGCCTGGAACCGGGCGTGCAAACGCCGGAGGAAACGCTCACTCGCGCCAGCGGTTCGTGCCGAGACTCCTCCTGGCTGCTGGTGCAGTTGATGCGCCATTGCGGGCTCGCCGCCCGCTTTGTCAGCGGTTACCTAATTCAACTGGCGCCCGATGTCAAAGCGCTCGACGGCCCCAGCGGCACCGAAAAGGATTTCACCGATCTCCACGCCTGGTGCGAAGTGTACCTGCCCGGCGCGGGCTGGGTAGGACTCGACCCCACTTCCGGATTGCTGGCCGGCGAAGGCCATATCCCGCTCGCTGCTACGCCCGACCCGCAAAGCGCCGCGCCCATCAGCGGCGCGGTTGATGAATGCAAATGCGAACTTAGTTTTGAAATGTCCGTGAGGCGCTTGTTTGAATCGCCGCGCGTTACCAAACCGTACACCGAAGAGCAATGGGTCGAGATCCAAAAACTCGGCCGCCAGGTGGATGCCGATTTAATCAAGCACGATTGCCGCCTGACCATGGGCGGTGAACCGACCTTCGTCTCAATTTCCGATCGCGAAGACCCGGAGTGGAACACCGTCGCGCTCGGGCCGCAGAAGCGCCTGCTGGCCGATGACCTTATGCGCCGCCTCAAACGGCGTTTCACCAAGGGTGCTCTGCTCCATTACGGCCAGGGCAAATGGTATCCGGGCGAATCGCTGCCCCGCTGGGCCTTCGCGGCCTATTGGCGCAAGGACGGCGAGCCTGTTTGGAACAACGAAGAACTCTTCGCGCTGGAATCCAAGAACTACGGCCACGGCGAAAAACAGGCTGAGCAATTCATCCACGCCCTGGCCGAGCGCCTTGGCTGCGGCGGCAAATGTATTCTGCCCGCCTTCGAGGACGCTTGGTATTATTTGTGGAAGGAGCGCCGGCTGCCGGTCAACGTCGATCCCTTCAAATCCAATCTCAAAGACGCCGAGGATCGCGCTCGCCTGGCCAAAGTTTTTGAGAAAGGATTGCAAAATGTCATCGGCTACGTGCTGCCGTTGCAGCGCGGTTGGAGCGGCCAAAAACCTTGCTGGACAACCGGGCCGTGGTTCCTGCGTCCGGAACGATGCTACTTGATTCCCGGCGATTCGCCCATCGGCTACCGCTTGCCGCTGGATTCCCTGCCTTGGACAAGCGCGGGCGATTACCCGTACCTCTACGAGCAGGAGCCGCATGAGGAACGTGCGAAGCTGCCGCCGCGTCCGTCTCGGGAGCAGCAACGGCATATACCCCGTCCGCCTGAGCCGCTGGCGACGCGCCGCCAGGCCCTCCCGCGTTTTGCTGCGGCGGATGTTTCGCGAGTTCCCGCTGCGGGCGAATCGGCTTGGTGGCTGACCCGCACCGCGTTGTGCGTCGAGCCGCGCCAAGGTCGATTGCATGTGTTTATGCCGCCAGTGCATACGCTTGAGGATTATCTCGAATGCGTGGCCGCAGTGGAAGACACAGCGGCGGAACTGGACACGCCAGTCGTCATCGAGGGCTATACGCCGCCACGCGACCACCGCTTGCACGTCCTCAAAGTAACGCCCGACCCCGGCGTGATCGAAGTCAACCTTCATCCCGTCGCGTCGTGGGACGAAATGATCCAGCAAACCGAGGGCCTGTATGAGGAGGCGCGACAAACGCGTTTGACCGCCGAAAAATTCATGCTGGACGGACGGCACACCGGCACTGGCGGCGGCAATCATATCGTTCTCGGCGGGCCGACGCCGCCGGATTCCCCGATGCTGCGCCGGCCCGATCTGCTGCGTTCTCTTTTATCCTATTGGCAGAATCATCCGTCGCTCTCGTTCCTGTTCAGTGGTTTGTTCATCGGGCCGACTAGCCAGAGTCCGCGCGTGGACGAGGCCCGCAACGATTCCCTTTACGAATTGGAAACCGCCTTTCAACAAGTGCCCAGCTATGGACCCATTCCTCCCTGGCTGACCGACCGGCTGTTCCGCAATTTACTCATCGACGCCTCCGGCAACACGCATCGCGCCGAGTTTTCAATTGACAAGCTTTACCCGCCCGAAAGCAGCAGCGCCCGGCTGGGCCTGCTGGAAATGCGCGCCTTCGAAATGCCGCCGCACGGTCGCATGAGCCTGGCCCAGCAGCTTCTCCTGCGCGCCCTCGTCTCCCGCTTCTGGCAGAAACCCTACACGCAATCCCTCGTTCGCTGGGGCACCGATATCCATGACCGCTGGATGCTCCCGCACTTTGTCTGGAGCGATTTTTGCGAGGTGACTGACGATTTGCGCCAGCACGGCTATCCGGTGAAATCCGAGTGGTTCGGACCTCACTTTGAATTTCGTTTCCCGCAATGCGGCGACCTCGATGTGTCGAATATCCATCTCGAACTGCGCCAGGCGCTGGAACCCTGGCACGTTCTCGGCGAAGAACCCGGCCCGGGCGGTCCAGTCCGCTACGTGGATTCCTCCGTCGAACGGATGCAACTAAAGGCGCAAGGCTTGACCGCTGGCCGACACGTCATGACCGCTGGCGGGTGGGCTTTGCCGCTGCACCCGACCGGCGTCAATGGCGAGTTTGTTTGCGGCGTGCGTTATCGCGCCTGGCAGCCGCCCAGCGGGCTCCACCCGACCATTGGCGTCAATACCCCGCTGGTTATTGATGTAGTTGACACATGGAACAACCGTAGCGTGGGAGGCTGCACTTATCATGTCATGCATCCGGGTGGTCGCAACCACACAACGTTTCCGGTCAACGCTTACGAAGCCGAGAGCCGCCGTCTGGCTCGCTTCTTCCGCCAAGGCCACACGCCGGGAACGATGAGGATTCGCGTGGCGGAAAAAAGCCGCGAATTCCCCTTCACGCTCGACCTGCGCCACGCGCGCCCGGCGCGGTGATGGGGCGTCGTCCCACAGCCGGCTTGCTTTGTGCCTCTTTGGGACTTATGGTGCCAGCGGCGTGAAACAACCCTTTGTCAACTTGGAGGAGAAGATCGATCGATTTGTCGGCCGCCGCACGAAAACACCCGACAGTCTAAAGGCCGGAATGCAGTTGCAGGCCGCCGCGGTGGAATTTCACCGCGCGTTCAAACATCGCTGGGCGGCCAAGGGCGTCTATCGCTTCAAAACGCACGAGGAGGCGGACCAATGGATGATGAAAATGCTGGCGCGCGCCGACCAGAGCAAGATTTAGAGTGCCGCCCGCCGCTGCAAGCCGACGTGGCGGCTCTGTGTCGTGCGTTAAATGAGCGTGGTGCTCGTTACGTGGTTATTGGGGGATTCGCCATCATCGCGGCCGGCTTTCCGCGCGTGACGGGAGATATTGACCTGATCGTGGCGGCGGACGCGGAAAATGAGCAGAAGGTTTTTTCCGCCCTTTCCACACTGCCGGATAACGCGGTGCGTGAGTTGAAGCCGGGCGAACTCCAGCAATACAACGTCATCCGCGTCGCCGACGAAATTCTGGTCGATCTCATGGTTTCCGCTGGTGGCATCAATTACGCCGAGGCGGCCAAAGACGTGGTTGTGCGCGAGTTGGAGGGTGTTCCTATTCCTTTTGCTTCTCCGCGCCTACTCTGGCGGATGAAAGCAGTCACGCATCGCACCAAAGACCAGTCTGACCTTGCCTTCCTGCGCCTCTGGTTCACGGAGCACGGCCAGGAGCCTCCGCAAAATTGAAGGACTCCAGGGACCGCCGAACTGATAATCACATTGGCAAAGAACGGGAAACGGGTTATAAAGATTTGCCGACATGAGCCAAACAACCGTCGAGCCAGAATCGCCGCCGCTGACCGACTTGCTCGCGGGCTACCCGCGAGGGGACGAGCTCTTTGACGAAGCCTTTTCGACAGACGGGGAATTGCTGCCGCATTACGCCCGCTTTGTCGAAGGGATCCAAAAATTGGGCGCGGCGGAACTTAAGCGGCGCCGCGAATCCTGCCGCCGCCTGCTCCACGAACAAGGCATCACTTACAATGTTCATGACGCCGCCAACGCACGCGGCGTGGAACAACCTTGGCAGGTGGACCCGATCCCTCTGGTCATAGCGCCCGAGGAATGGCGCTCGCTGGAGGCCGCGCTGATCCAACGCGCCACTCTCATTAATGCCATCCTGGCCGACTGCTACGGGCCGCAGGAATTGATCCGTTCGCGCCGGTTGCCGCCCGCCTTGGTTTTTGCCCAGCCGGATTTTCTCCGCCCCTGCAACGGCATCCGGCCGCCGCACGACACCTATCTGCATTTTTACGCGGCAGACTTGGCGCGGTCACCGGATGGACAGTGGTGGGTTATTTCCGACCGCACGCAAGTGCCCACCGGCGCCGGCTACGCGCTGGCCAATCGCCTGGTGACTTCGCGCGCGCTGCCGGAAGCATTTCGCGGCTGCCATGTTCATCGCCTGGCGGGTTTTTTTCGCGATCTGCAAGTGTCCTTGGCAAAAATGGCCCCTCGGCAGTCCGACAATCCGCGCGTGGTTTTTCTTACGCCCGGCCCCTACAGCGAAACGTATTGCGAGCAAAGCTACCTCGCCCGTTACCTCGGTTACATGCTGGTCGAAGGGCAGGACTTGACCGTACGCGATGACCGCGTCTATCTCAAGACTTTGAGCGGCTTGGAGCCGGTCCACGTCATTTTCCGCCGGGTGGACGACGACTATTGCGATCCGCTGGAATTGCGCAACGATTCCATCCTCGGCGTGCCCGGTTTGCTGGAGGCCTTGCGCGCGGGCAACGTCGCGGTGGCCAACGCGCTGGGCTCGGGCTTGCTGCAAAGCCCGGCCGTCATGGCTTTTTTGCCGGGGCTTTGCGAGCATTTGCTCGGCGAAGAATTGAAAATCCCCTCCGTCGCCACCTGGTGGTGCGGACAACGGTCGGCGCGTGAGCACGTGCTGGAGAATTTGCACCGGCTGCCCGTCCGGCCGGCCTTCCGCTGGGATGAGCCGGAGCCGGAACCGCATCCCCAACTCAGCGCCGCCCAGCGCGAAGCCCTGGCGCGGCGCATCGAATTTCAACCGCATTTGTTCGCGGCGCAGGAACAAGTGGAACTTTCCACCGCTCCTTCCTGGGGGCCCGACGGTTTGAGGCCGCGCCCGGTGGCCTTGCGGGTTTATCTGGTGGCCATGGACGGCACCTATAAGGCGATGGCCGGCGGATTGACGCGCGTGGCTGCGGCCAGCGGCTTGCATACGCTCTCGATGCAGCACGGCGGCGCGAGTAAAGACACCTGGATTCTGAGTGAGGAACCCGTCGAGGCTGTCACGTTGCTCAACTCTCCGGCTGGCGGCATCGAATTGCGGCGCGTGGGCAACAATCTGCCCAGCCGGTTGGCGGACAATTTTTTCTGGCTGGGCCGTTATGCGGAGCGGGCCGACGCCACCGCGCGCCTGCTGCGCAGCGCCTTCTCCCGTTTCACGCCGGAAAATACCGCCGGTGCGCTGCCGCCTCTGGAGCCTATTTTGCAAACGCTCAAATTGCCTGCTGAAGAAGGGGTACCCGACGTTGCCGCGCCGGTCACCGAAAGCGATCTCTGGGCGGTGGTGTTTGATCCGGACCGCCCCGGTAGCCTGCGCGCCACGGCAGACAATCTGCAACGGCTGGCCATTTTCCTGCGCGAACGTACTTCCAACGAGCTTTGGCAAGTGCTAAGCACCCTGGCGGAAAGGCTGGCCATGCCCGCCGGCACTTTGGGCCTGCTGGCAGGTGACGCCGTCGGCCTGCTCAATCAAACGCTGCTTAGTCTGGCGGCCTTTCGCGGTTTGGCGCGGGAAAACATGACGCGCGCGCACGGCTGGCGTTTTCTTGACATGGGCCAGCGCATTGAGCGGTCGATTCATCTGTGCGCCTTCTTGGATCACGCGCTTGCTTCTCCCGACGCCGACAATCCGAGCGTGCTGGAGGCGGTGTTGGAGGTGGCCGACAGCTCGATCACCTATCGCGGCCGTTACAATCTCTTGCCCAATCTGGCCACCGTCTATGATTTGGTGTTGCTGGACGATACCAATCCGCGCTCGCTCCTTTTTCAGCTCAACCAGTTAGTCAAACATTTTGAACGTCTGCCCGGCGAACGCGAAAGCGCCCTCCCCAGTGCCGGACAGCGCATTCTGCTCGAGTCCCTGACAGCTTTGCGCCTGCTGGATCCGCGCGATTTGAACCAGCTCAAAGGCGACTGGCAGGAAAGCGACGCGGGCCAGGTCATCCAACAAATCCGGCGCCAGATGCCGCGCCTCTCCGACGCCATCGCTGCGAGCTACTTCGCGCATTCCGCCATCTCGCGCGCCGGTGGCAGCGCCGACTTGTGATATGACCTTCAACGTCTTCCACCGCACGCTTTACAACTATAGCCAGCCGGTGACCGTTTCGCAGCACGCGGCGCGCGTGGAACCACGGGCGCTGCCCGGCCAGATTGTCGAGAACTTCTCCCTGAGCATCGAACCAGCGCCGCCGGTGCGCAAGACGCGCGACGATTATTTCGGCAACCGTGTTTGCTTTTTCGCCATCCAGGAAGTCCATTCCCGGCTGGAGATCGTCGCGCAAAGCCGCGTCACCATCGCCGCCGTCACGCCGCCCGTGCTCTCCCTTTCCCCGCCGTGGGAAAAAGTCGTGCAATTGTTTTCCGATCCCGTTTCGCCGGAAGTGGTGGAGCCGTATGAATTTGTGTTTGACTCTCCACTGCTCCGCTCCTCCGACCCCTTGGCCGCCTACGCGAGGGCCAGCTTCACCGCCGGCACGCCCTTGCTCTCCGCGGTGCTCGATCTTAACCGACGCATCCATAACGATTTCCAGTACGATCGCGTGGCCACGACAGTAGCGACGCCTTTGGAGGAAGTGATGGAAAAGCGGCGCGGCGTCTGCCAGGATTTCGCGCATCTGGCCATCGCCAGCTTGCGCTCGCTGGGGCTGGCCGCGCGTTATGTCAGCGGCTACTTGCGCACGCGTCCGCCCGAAGGCAAGCCGCGTCTGGTCGGCGCCGACGCCTCACATGCCTGGTTTTCCGTTTATTGCCCCGACCTGGGCTGGGTCGATTTTGATCCGACGAACAACATCATGCCTGAAACCGATCACCTCACGCTCGGCTATGGACGCGATTTCGGCGACGTCAGCCCCATCAGCGGCATCCTGACTGGAGGCGGCAAACACGATGTCAAGGTCGCTGTGACCGTGAGCGACCTATGAGCCGCGCCCGCTGGCAGATCCAGCATCGCACTGTTTACACCTATCAGGCCCCGGCGCGGGAGAGTTTCAACGAGGTGCGTCTGAAGCCTTCCACCAACGAGTGCCAAAGCGTCGAATCGTTCGATTTGACAACAACCCCATCCGCGCCTCTCCGGCAGTACCGCGATTTTTATTTCAATTGTGTCCACCACTTTGAGATTCCGAGCCCCCATGCCAGCCTGCTGATTGAAAGCCGGGCAGTAGTGCTGGCGCATCCGCCACCACCTCTGTCAAGCGAAGCGACACCGGCTCCGCTGGCCGCGCTGAGCGATTTTGCCAAGTCGAGTGATTACGTCGATTACCTCACTCCTAGCCGCTTCGTCGATATCGAGCCCGCGACGTGGCGTTTGGCCGTCGATGCCACTATCGGGATCGACGACACCTGGCAGGCCGCCCAGGCGCTGATGCGTTTCGTGCATGGCCATTTGTCCTACGCGCCGGCTTCGACGCATGTGCATACGCCGCTGCGCGAGGCGCTGGCCAAGCGGCGCGGCGTCTGCCAGGATTTCGCCCACGTCATGCTTGGCCTTTGCCGCGCGCTCAAAATGCCCGCCCGTTACGTCAGCGGCTACCTGGCCGTCGAGAAAGCGCGCGCCACCCACGCCTGGGTGGAGCTGTGGATTCCCACCATCGGCTGGCTGCCCTTGGACCCGACGCACAACCGGCAGATCGACGAAACGTACATCAAAATCGGCGCGGGCCGCGATTATGCGGACGTGCCGCCCGTCGCCGGCTATTACAAAGGAACACTGCAACGCAAATTGGAGGTGGAGGTGCAAATTGAGCCTATCGCGTGAAACAGTAAGGACCGCGGCTGGCCCATCACTTGGGGGCCATTTGCAGTTGGATTTGTTGCCCAATCTCAGCGGCTTTAACGTTGGCTTCGGTGATCGAGGGGCCGGGCTTGACGCCGGGCCCGCCTGCCACGCCGGGACGTTTGTGGCCGATCTGAGTCATCCAAGCGTCAAATAGAAGGACCGACCGCTCGTGAACGAGCTCGCGGATTTCGCTGCCGTGCGCCGGAAAGAAATCCTCGGAGCACGTCGCGCCATCCAGCTTTGCGCCAAAAAACTGCGTGAGAATTTCATGCGCCATCACCCAATGGCCTTCGCGCCCCGGATGAACGCCGTCGCCGGCAAACTTGAAGTCCGGATTCTTGGCCCGCCCTTCATCCAAGGCGCGGCGCATCGGCGTGTGAATGTCCACCACGTCCCACCCCTTGGCGCGCTTGGACAACAGCCACGCCGTGTAGCGCGCCAGGTTTTCGTCGTGAAATCTTTGGTGCGCATCGCCCTTGTCGTCGAAAACCGGCGGCGTGCAAATTACGACCCTCTTGACGCCAGCCTTGCTTGCGGCCTCGCGCAAATTTGTGATCGCCTCGGCAAATCTCTTCGTGCCGGTCGCATCCGCCGGTAGGCTCCCGCCGTCGTTCATGCCGTAACAGGCAAAGAGCAAGTCGGGTTTCGACGCGGCCAGCACGCGGTCAAGGCGCTCACTGAGAAATGGCCGTCCAAAACCGTAGGCCTTCAAATGCGGCGCGTTCTCCTCAACTGTCAGGTCGGACACCGTTTCGCTGGCCAGGCCGAGGTCAAGTACTTCGACTTGAAAGCCGTGCGTGAGCAGCCAGCATTCGCAATCGACGACGTAATCGCCGGCCTGGGTAATGCTGTCACCAATAAATACAATCCGGTGAACGCCGCGCAACATTTCCGCCGTCCTGGCCGAGCCGGCGGCGTCCTCCGCTGCCCCTGCTGAAAAGGTTGGCGTTTGGAGCAAAGCGAGCGTCAGGGGCGCGAGGATAGGAAGAGATTGAAGCAATTTATTTGAAAAGGTGCCGCAGGCTTGCATTTAACATAAAATGTGGACCAACCAGCCCACAAGCAAGACCTGAATTCTGCTTAGACAAATTATGAGCAAGTCCTCATTTGTAACGATTGACGTCACGGCGTGGTGTGATTTCCTGTCGGCTGGCCGAAAGCAGCCAGAACCATTTTGGTCTGCACGGGCATCCCCTGCTCGTAAACGATGTTGGTCTGATTCCAGCGGACTACCAGGACAGCATTTGAACTCATCCCGCCGCTGAAGCCGTAAAACATATCTCCAACCTTGATGCCACCTGGGGACACACCTTCGGAAGAACGAACGGTGGCGCGGAAAAGTTTCCTTATAGGCACGACGCTTCCGTCCACCTGAACGCTTTGACCCGCCTTCATGCCGCCGGCGGCCAGCGGTGTAAGCGGATTTTCCGGCTGCAATGCTGTGTAGAAGAGCCAGACCGGGCCGTTAGAACCCACATCGTAAGCGAGCCTTGCTTCGTTGTTGTCGAACCCGCTCAAGTCGTATTCATGGCACTGGCGGCGCCAGCCGACTTCGGCCACCTCCACCAACTCGTGCCCGGTGATTTTGTACTCGACGCCATTTAGCACTCCGGAAGCGCCGACGCGCAGAGGCGACACGGGCGCTTTATTAATCCTCACCGGAGGTGCGCGCTCGGAGCGGGAGAGGTCGATGAAGCACGCCATTGGAATGCAGACCAGCGCCAGCACCAGCACGCCCGGCATCCAGATTTGCGTGCTCAGCCAGCTTCGTCCGCTGGACGCGGTGAAGCGCCAGGCCGCAAATCCGTCCAGATCGAAGGCTGACGCCACCAACGAGGCGGCCGTGGTCATGCCGGAGTAGAATTCCACTTCATTACCCGTCCAACTGACAACCAGCAGGCGCGAGGCGGCCTCGGCATTGAAGTAGTTCGCCTGTTTATTCAGCTCGATGCCTTGGGGCGTCTTGCCTTCCACACGATAAACCTGCGAGCGATCCACGCGCGTGATGTGAAACTTCGCGCCGTCGAGATCCACGACATCACCAACGTGTTTCTGTGCGGCTTCGACGGCAGTGATGGGGGATGGCGGATCGAACATGGTGAAGAGACGCCAGGCGTAGCCGGTCTCGGTTTCCTCAAAGACCAGCGTGGCCGGCCCGCTTCCGGCGCTTTCCAGGTAGAACTCATTCCAGTAATATGCTTGACCACCTTCGATCACCCCCAGCACGGCCCGGCCAATGACGCGGTAAGTCCGTTTGAAGAACGTGCCGGTCATGCCGAGCTTGATTTGCGTTGGGTTGCCGAGGCTCATCGTGGATTCATTAGCGGAAAAAATGTGGAACGAAACGGCTCAGATTACCTGTGATACGCCGCGTATCCTCGCGAATGCCCAATCCCGCCGCCTCGTGGTCCACGACCCAGACACCGAAGACGGGATGTTGTCCGTCAAATGCGGGCAAATCGGCCACAGCTTGATAGATGAAACCCTCCTGGCCGTAGTCACCACCGGTTTCCTCGACGACCACACCGCCTTCGACCCAGGAAACGTTACTGCCTTCGCGGCTCAGGATCGGTTTGCGCACGTGGCGCCCGTGCAGCGGAGCGGCCTGTTCGTAAGCAGGCAGCAGGTTCGGATGGTCCGGAAATAATTCCCACAGAATTGGCAGCAGCCCCTTGTTGCTGACCAACATCTTCCACGCTGGTTCGATCCACCGCGTGCTCTCTTTCGGCAGGCAGACGCCAAACTCCTCCCGCCACAGCCATTCCCACGGATAAAGCTTGAAACATTGTTCGATAGGAGCGAGGTCCAAGTCAACGAATTGGCCGCGCGCTTCATCCCAGCCGATGTCCTCAATGAAAATCGGTTTGGTCCGCACGCCTGCCTGCTCGCAGGTGTCGCGCACGTAGAGCACGGTCATTTCATCCTCCGCGTGCTCCTTGATGCCGCTGAAGTGGATGGTTTTGCCACGGAAGCGGCGCCAGGCCGCGATGAGCCGCTCGTGGATGGAATTGAATTGGTCGGCGCCGCGATGCGTCTCTTGCAACCAGAACCATTGCGCGACCGCCGCCTCGACCAAAGCGGTGGGAGTATCCGCGTTGTATTCCAGCAGCTTGGGCGGTGTGAGGCCATCGTAACTCAAATCAAAACGGCCGTAGAGGCTGAAATCGTCCCGCTCCCACGAATTCAGAATGACGGGAACGGCGGCGACGGGTATGCCGAGGCGTGACCACCAATTATTCTTAATGACAGCCTCGGCGGCATCGATGCAGAGAAAATGCAACGTGTTGGCGGCCGCTTCCAGGACATCGACTTCGCGGGCGGTCAGCTCGTAGCAAGCCGATTCGTCCCAGTAAGGCCCTTCCTCGTGCGAATGATAGGTCAGACCGATGCTCTCGACCTTGGCGGGCCAATCGGGGCGAGGTTGAATTTCGTGGCGCTTCATCAACTGTAGCTGGAAAAATGGCCGCCGTAACAACCAAAACCGCCGCGCGGGATGTCCGTGCGCGCCGCCTCGACGCTACGGGCTGTTTGCACTGAGGGTGAGGAAATGTTGGTGATGCTTTGGCAAGGCTCCGCTCCCCATTGGCCGCCGTAGAAGTAGAGTTGCCTTTGCGGATCGTGATAATTATAGGGCTGCTTATACCAGGCGCAAAAAGGAGCGTGATAATAGCCTACTCCCGGCACGTATTGATTGTTGGTATAGACATTATCAGCGCTGATGACCGGTCGGCCCGCAGGATCGCAACCCGCCAGCGCGCCGGCCGACAGGCCGCCGAGCAACAAGAGGCGAATGCGTTTGCTGCGCTTGAGCTTCTTCATGGTTCGATTTCGAACGGACGCTACTGCGCTGATGCGAGACAATCAATTATAAGAAAGGGCGGAATTTGGAATGGGTTGAATTGTCAATCATTTCGTTTGACTCAAACGTTGCCTGGCAGCCGTGCACATTGGCTGAGGCAGCTTTCGTGTTGCATGCGATTTGGACGGCGGTTATAAACAAAAAAGTAAGGACCCGTGTCGCCCCAACGAACACAAGAAAATCCGAGAACCAATATGAAAAGCAAACTGAGCCGTTCCGTGATCGTGCCTGCCTTGCTGGCACTCTCCATTCTAAACTCTGGACTCGCCACCTCCTTCGCGCAGGGCACAGCCTTCACTTATCAAGGCAGCCTCAATGAAGCGTCGAACTTGGCCAATGGTGATTACGATCTGAGATTCCATCTTTACAATAGCGCTACCAACGGAACGCTCGTGGCCGGGCCGTTGACCAACTTGGATGTAGGCGTCAGCAACGGCCTCTTTATGGTCACCATTGATTTCGGGGACGTGTTCGACGGCACCACGCTGTGGCTGCAAATCGGAGTGCGCACGAACGGAGCCACCAACTTCATCGCGCTGAGTCCGCGCCAGGAATTGACACCCACGCCCTATGCCGTTTTCGCCGAGGGCGCCAACGCGGCCGGCCTCAGCGGGACCATTCCGATGTCGAGCTTGGGCGGCGCTTACAGCAATGCGCTCAACCTCAGCAACACGGCCAACAGTTTTGCCGGCGACGGCGCTGCACTGGCCAATGTTAACGCGCTGACGCTGGACGGTTTGAGTGGCGCGGCTTTTTGGAACACCAACGGCAATGCAGGGGTCAATCCGACTAACGGCGCGTTCCTAGGCACGACGGACAATAATCCGCTGGCGCTCCGCGTCAACAACACGCGTGTGTTGCGTCTGGAGCCGGATCAACGCGGACTCAATGCCGGCAATGTCATAGGAGGCCATCCTGCGAACGCCGTGCAGCAGCCCGGCTCTGGCGGCGACGTCATCGCCGGAGGTGGCTTCAGCGGCGGCGGCAACATGATTTTATCCAACTCCAGCGGCATCTTTATTGGGGCAGGTTCCGTGAATCAAGTCGGACCTAACATCAATGATTCGGTCATTGCAGGAGGATACGGCAACACCATTGCCTCGGCGGATTCGGTCATTGCCGGAGGTAATGGCAACATCATCCAATCTGATTCCGCTTACGCCGCCATCGGTGGGGGACAGAACAACACCGTCGAGACCAATAACTTCGGCGGGGTCATCGCGGGCGGCTACGAGAATATGATCGAACCGATATCCGGTTATTCGGCTATCGGCGGCGGTTACAGCAATTCCATTCTCGCCAGCTCCAGCTTCGCCGTCATCGCCGGCGGGCAAGACAACACCGTTGACACCAATAATTTTCTTGCCACGATTTCAGGCGGTTACAGCAATGTCATCAATGCGAATTCGGGTTTATCGACTATCGCCGGCGGCTACAGCAACTCCATCGCCTCTTCAGCAAGTTTCTCGGCCATAGGTGGTGGGTTTGGCAACATCGCCAGCGGCCAATACTCGGCCGTGGCCGGTGGCTTTTTTAACACTGCCGAAGCCTTCTCCGTTACGGGCGGCGGCGCTGGAAACGAAGCCAACGGCCAGTACGCAACCGTGAGCGGCGGTCGGGGAAACGCTGCCTTCGGTGATTACTCCATGGCGCCCGGAGGCGATAACAACGGAGCCTTTGGGACTTATTCGTTTGCAGCGGGCGATAATGCGTCAGCCAACAAAAATGGCTCATTTGTTTGGAGCGATTCCACGGGAACACTTACCCAGGATACTGCTTCCAATCAATTTGTGGCGCGGGCCAGCGGAGGATTTTATTTTTACTCCGGCACCGGTTCTGCCGGCGCGCAACTCAAGCCCACCGACACTTCCTGGACCGCGCTGTCGGACCGAAACACCAAGAAGGACATTGAAACCGAGGATTGCCAGGAGGTTTTGAACAAGCTGGCGCAGGTGCCGATTTCGCGCTGGCATTACAACTGGGAGCCGGAGACCAACACGCCGCACATCGGCCCAATGGCGCAGGATTTCAAGCACGCATTTTACCCAGGTCGCGACGACAAAGGCATCACCACGCTGGAATTCGACGGCGTGGAATTGGCGGCCATCCAGGGGTTGAATCAGAAGCTCGAGGAAACGCGGCAAACGGTAAGGGCCAAGGATGGTGAGATTCATTCCTTGCAACTGCAAAATGAATTGCTCGCGGAGCGTCTGACCCAATTGGAGGCGGCGATGAAAGAGCTCGCCGCAAGGAGATGAAGCGCGCAAACGTCCAGGATGAAGGCTAATTTTGCTTGCGTCGGTGGTGAAATTGCTCGAGTTTCACGCGAGAATCGGCTTATTAACGTGTCACCATCATGGATCCGCTGCACGCACCCTGGCGCATCGCCTACATTCGCGGGCCGAAACCGGCGCCCGCCACCGCCGCCGTTTTCAAGCAAATCGCCGAGTCGAGCGACGACGAGGGAAATTACGTCGTGGTGCGCGAGCGGACCTGCTTCGCGGTGCTCAATCGCTATCCTTACACCGGCGGCCATCTGCTGGTGGTGCCTTACAAGGAGTCGCCCGATCTCAATGGTCTCACGGAGGACGAACTTTCTGATCTGTTCAAATTGACCCGCCGCTGCCAGAATGCGTTGACCAAAGTGATGAAACCCGACGGTTTTAATATCGGCATCAATCTCGGCCATGCGGCCGGCGCGGGCATCCTCGAACATGTTCATGTTCACGTCGTCCCGCGCTGGAGCGGCGACACCAATTTCATGCCGGTCGTGGCCCAGACCAGCGTGTTGCCCGAAGCTCTGGCGGAAGTCGCCGCCCGCTTGCGCGCCGCGCTCGCCTCCTGATGCCAACGGAAACACTTCATTTCGAGAACGCCAGGCTGGCGCAGCAATTGTTCAATAACGATCCCCGCAATTTGCAATCGCTGGAGGAACAACTGGGCGTCAAAGCCGTCGCGAGAGAGAATTGGATCAAGCTCGACGGCACCGACGACGCCGTGGAAAGGGCCAGGGAATTATTCCAATCGTTGGAAAGCTCGCTCAAAAACGGCGGGACGGTGCGGCAACGCGAATTCGCCCATGCGCTCAATGTAGTCAAGAATGATGGCGTTTCGGCCCTGCGCGCCTTGGCCTCCGAACGCATCACGACTTCCTCCAAAAAAGCGCCGGTTGCCCCGAAGACCGTCGGGCAGAAGAAGTATGTCGATGCCATCCGCACGCACGACGTCACCATCGGCCTCGGGCCGGCCGGGACCGGTAAAACTTATCTGGCCATGGCCATGGCGCTGTCGTCCTTGCGGGAGGAGAAGGTTGCTCGAATCATCTTGACACGCCCGGCGGTGGAAGCCGGTGAGGCGCTTGGCTTCTTGCCGGGCGACCTTTACGAAAAGATAAATCCCTATTTGCGGCCACTCTACGACGCGTTGCACGACATGCTGCCGGCGGAAGACTTGCAGAAGAATATGGAACGAGGCGTCATTGAAATCGCGCCGCTGGCCTACATGCGCGGGCGCACCTTGAACCACGCCTTCATCATCCTGGACGAGGCGCAGAACTCAACCGCCGAGCAAATGTTTATGTTCTTGACACGTTTGGGATTGAACTCCAAGGCGGTCATTAACGGCGACCCGACCCAGATCGACCTGCCGCCGCACAAACGCTCCGGCCTGCTCGAAGCCGGCCTGGCCCTGCGCGGCACCGAAGGCATCGCCATGGTCGAATTTACCAAGCGCGATGTCGTTCGGCATCCTTTGGTGCAGCGCATCATTGCCGCCTACGAGGACCACCGCCGCGCGCCTCGATGAGACTGGTGCGGCTCTTCGTCCGGCAACGCGCGGTGAAACTGGAGCGGACGCTCTGGCGCCGCGTGGCCCAATGCCTGCTGGAGGAATTGCTCAAGCGCCGCGGCTACGAGTTGGGCGTGCATTTCATCGGCGCCACTGAGATGGCACGCATGAACGAAACATTTCTCGCCCACGAAGGCTCGACCGACGTCCTCACTTTCAACCATCACGAAAGTTCTGACGGTGAACGTCTCTACGGCGAGATTTTCATTTGCGTCGATGATGCTCTTGTCCACGCGCGGCGTTTCCGCGTTCGCTGGCAATGGGAGCTCGCGCGCTACCTGGTGCATGGAGTGCTTCACTTGGAAGGTTGCGACGATAGGGATCCCGCATCGCGCCGCGTCATGAAACGCCGGGAAAATAGCCTCTTAAAGGCGTTGTCCGACCGGCTCAATTTGGGCAAACTGGGAAGGCTATGACGCTAAGTGAGAATCATTATTTGAAGAGGTGGCGGACCAATTTCGTCACCGGACTGGCCATCGTCATGCCAGCGGTAATAACTATCGGAGTTGTCGTTTGGGTATTCGAAAACGTGTCCAACGTGACCGACAAGATGCTGTTCTTTGTCCCCACATCCTGGATCCGCCCGCGTCTCCCCGGCGGGCAATGGGGTGACATCCACTGGTATTGGAGTTGGATCGCGCTGCTGTGGGCGCTGTTCCTAGTGTGTTTGGTCGGGCGTTATGGCCGGAATTATTTGGGGCGTAAAGCCATCGAATGGCTTGACACTGGCATTATGCGCGTGCCGTTGATGAACAAAATTTACGGCACAGTCAAACAGGTCAACGAATCTTTTTCCAGCAACAAAACCTCCTTCAAACAGGCCGTGCTCGTTTCTTTCCCGCACGAGCGGTCGCGAGCGGTCGGATTTGTGACCGGCGAACAAGCCGGTCTGGGCGGCGAAAAATTGGTCAGTGTCTTTGTTCCCACCACACCCAATCCCACTTCCGGATTTCTTATTCTGTTGCCCGAAAGCGAAATTACGAAGCTCGACATGTCCGTGGCCGACGCCATCAAATTCACCATCAGTTTGGGCGCCATTTCACCCGAGCACTCCAGCCTTCTAGTGGCAGCCTCGCCGTCGGACGTGGACGCGCCGCACGTCGCGCGATGAACCTCGCGCGTACGACCGGCCTGGTCCTGCGCACCCGGCCTCTGACGGACACCAGCCTGATCGTGCAATGGCTTACGCACGATTTTGGCCGTGTCGCCACTGTGGCCAAAGGCGCGCGGCGTCCCAAGTCCGCGTTTCGCGGCCAACTGGATTTGTTTTACCTGGCTGATTTGAGTTTCGCGCGCTCCAGCCGTTCCGAATTGCACACGCTGCGCGAGGTGCGATTGTTGGAGAGCCATCCCGGGCTGCGGCTTGACCTGATTTACCTTCAGCAAGCTTCCTATTGTGCGGCGCTCATCGAGCAATCGGCGGAACCGGACGCGCCTATGCCAACAGTCTTCCAGAACTTTTCCAATCTGCTGGCGCAAATGCCAAAACATCCCGCGCAACCGCAAGCTATTTTCGGATTCGAGATGAAATGGCTGCGAGAACTGGGATTGAAACCCGATCTGGCCCAAACTAAATTGACGCCTGGCACGAAGCAAATTTTGGAACGGTTGCTGGAAATGGGTTGGCCCGAGATTTTCCGATTGAGATTGAGCTCAGCGCAAGCGCGCGAAATCCGTCTCTTTCTGCACGGCTTCATCATTTATCACTTGGAACGAATTCCGCGCGGGCGAAGTGCGGCCCTGGGCGGGGAGTAGTCGATACTCTTAACCTTGGTGACGATCCCGCCTGTCGTTGCCTTTAACAGCGGGCGCCCTCGTTGCAATTTATTCCGCCACTCGCGCCGCGCTGTGGACGGGTTGCTGGTTGATGGCGTCGTTGAGGAAGGTTTCGAAGTCCGACTTAAACTTCGTCCGGGACGGCTTGTGGATGTAGAGCATGTGCCCGGATTCGTAGTAGGTGAAGCGCAGATTGGCGCGGATCGCTGGATTGAGATTCATCGACGCGATCACGTTCTCGGCGCCGAAAAACGGCGTGGCCAGATCGTAATAGCTGCAAGTCACCCAAACTTTTAGATAGGGATTCCTCGTCATCGCCTTGCGGAGGTCTTCGGCGGTGTTGGGAAATCCGCCGGCGGCGTCGCCGAAGTTCCAAGGCCCAACGTCAGTTTCAAGTTCATACGGAATGTCGCTCTCGAACTGAAGTTCGCGTCGCACATAATCGTTAAACGCCGCGCCGAGCGGGCCGTTGACGGCTTCGCTGCTGGGGTCGTATTCCGGATCGGCCATGCCATCGGAGCCCGGCTCGTATCGGAACCCGCTGAAGCGCGCGTCCAACCGCCCCAGCATTTTGCCTTCGGCCCGGAGGAGATGTGCAAAGAATTGGTAGTCCTTGATACGAAGTTTCCAGAGCAAGATGTCACTCGCCGGCAGTCCGGTGTAGCGGCTGAGTTCACCGGCCAGGCGCGTCTTCTCGGCGGCGGAGAGCAGGTCGCCGCGACCTAGGGCCATGGCGTAGTCGTTGGCCGCGAATGTCCGGGCGGCTGCGACAACCTCGGTCACGCTTTTGGCTTGGAGGTCGGCCGGGAGTTTCTTGTGATACCAGGCGCTGGCAGCGTAGCTGGGAAGGAATTGGATGTAGGGATCATTGTTCTGCGGAGAAAACTCAAGGGCCTGGAAATTGAGCGCGGAGGAAACAAGGATGATTCCGTTGAAATATAGACCGTAGCGGTCTTGGAGGTAGTCCGACAGGCCGGCGGCGCGAGTAGTGCCATAGCTCTCGCCCAAAATGAACTTTGGCGAGAGCCAGCGGGTGTTGCGCGAGGTGTAAAGTCGAATAAAATCGCCGACGCTGGCGATGTCTTCTTTGAGTCCGTGATATTGGTTCGGGTCCTCCTTCGCCACCGGTCGGCTGTAACCTGTGGAAACCGGATCGATGAACACCAAGTCCGTGCGATCGAGCCAGGTGGACTCATTATCAGTCAGCCGATAGGGCGGAGGCGGCGCCTCGCCTTCGTCGGTAAGATTGGCGCGCCGAGGGCCCACCGAGGCCATGTGCAGCCAGACCGAGGAAGAGCCAGGGCCTCCGTTGAAAGCGAACGTCAACGGGCGAGTCGAGGGGTCGCCCGCGTCGTCAAGCGTGTAGGCGACGAAAAAGACTTTGGCCTTGGGCTTGAGGCCATCCTTAGTCTTGCCTGGTTCAGTCTCTGTATTGGTCTCGGAAGACGTTTTCTGGCTCGCTTGTTTGACCAGCGGTTTTCCTTCCTCTTCCTTGAGAACGATGTAGCCGGCAGTGGCGTGGTACTTCAGAATATTGGCCCCTATCGCGATGGAATGGGCGGTGACCGAGAGCGGCGGTTCCTCAAAAATTTTGGCGTCGCCCTTGCTGTCAGACTTGGCATCGGCTTTGCCGGCGTCATCCTCACTGGCTTCTACTTTTGGAGGAAGGATAAGCGCGGCAAATAACATCAGGGCAAGCAGGCGATTCAGCAACAGTCCATTCATGTGCGGAAGTCTTTCATCAAGCCGGACAACTCGCAACTCAGAACAAGCGGAGGCAGAGTCTCGATTCGAGTTTTTATCCTCGGCGACGAAATAAAAAACGACACAAACAGTCGCTAGTACGATCAATCTCACTGAATAAAGAACGAACCCGGCAGACCCGGTGCCGATGACTATCTGGACATCACCCATTTTTTTGAAGCGGGACGTTGAAACAAATTCTTTGACTTGACCGCCGAAAATGCGTTTCTACGCAACCAACTCAGGCAGCACTATGTCGTGTTGAGGTGCGGAAGCCAATTCCAAATCAAAACCATGCTCATTTGAGGCCCAGCCTTACTGCTTATTGCTCGACGACAGAACACGTAATCTCTCTTTACTTGGCTTTGCGGAAACAAGTGAAATGAGAGTGCGCCGTTTGTCTTGCGCGGAAATCTACTTAAGCCTCCATCATTCACGTTTGGCGTAGAACGCTTATATTATCGGCCAGCATCTTAGTCGCCAGGGCTATAATTCACGTCAGAATGCTTTCTTGATATGTTACAACGATAAATGCCACATTATCACGTAAAGTGCTATGTATGTTATTGTTACGATGGAGCCAGTTGCCGGATTTGGGCTTTCTTGCCGGTTTGGCCCTCCATTCGGTAGTTGCACCAAATGAAGAGGTTGCGAATAAAATCAGCACTACATTTACGAGGGAGAGTATGCCGCGAATTACGTCAGAATCCAACAGAATTCCGTCACTATTCTTCAGAATTCGTCATAACTCGTTTGGTGTCCAAAATGGTGTCCATTTTGGTGTCCGCTTCGGTATGCTAGTCATCGCTGAGGCGAGGGTTCGGAGACGATGGTATATGCGCAGGCATTTAGACTTGGAGGCCAGGGTCGGAATCGAACGCATCCGCCTTCCACAAGCCACTCGAAATCAACGGCCTATGGCACCGCTGATCGATTGAATTTAATGCGTTTGCATTTTATGTCAAGGATAACTCTACCCTACTTTTTTTAACTCAATTTAACCCCCACCAAGCGGTGTTTGCTGGCACTTTTCTTGCCAAAATCACAATCCGACGCGAATGACGGACGGTTGGGAGTTGCCGTCGTTGGCACCAGTGTTGTTGCTGCTGTCGTTGTCGATGCTCGTGCTGATGCTCAGGCTAGAGCATTTTAAATAAAGTTGTAGCCGTTGCATCCGAGTTCTGGCAGGGTCTGGTTATGCGAACGATTTCTCTGGACCTGCGCGAACGAATCCTAGCTTCGTACGATCAACGGGAAGGCACCCGGGAAGAGATTGCGC
>DASYNM010000232.1:0-4563 GCA_036008545.1 Verrucomicrobiia bacterium | reverse complement strand
CAAATAAAAGGTCAGTCCGCGCCGGAAGAGGTAAAACCGTTATTTCATAATCGCATGATACAAACGGATCGAGTGGCACCGTTACGGTGTTGTCGGCGAGTTCTGCCGAATGGCGCCGGAGTAGCGGCGGATTTTGAAAATCAGCCAATTCTTCTGGCACTTCTTCTGACAGTTCCCTAGGGAACGCGCCTTTGAGGCCCCTGGCCTTTGGAATTTGCCGTTGAACATCAACGACTTATGAAATGGCTCCAAAGGTAGGACTCGAACTCTTACCCTTCAATTTACGGAGATAATTTGCGGTATTTCGAGGGGAACTGCAAGCTATTTCTGCCTACTCGCACCGACTTGGACCGGCTCTTGCCAAGTTTTCCCGCACACTTTACCGCACACCTATTCGTGGTGGGACGAGGTCGGTGTCCCCGCATGGTCGGCTGGCTCCACATCGTTCGGCAACAGCCCTCTGTCCTGGCGCTGATTCTTTGCGCGCCAGTGTTTGGAAATCGTCTTGACCATTTTATCCAGTCTTACGGGATCGTGCGCCATCTCCTCAACCTGTCTGGCGGCGAAGAATTTGGGCGCGTTGCTCTCCGGGTTTCCAAGCGGCAGCAACAGCCTCGTCTTGATGAGGCAGGCCACGTCGTGCTCGCCGATGCCCAACCGGACCGCCGTTTGCGCCAGGGTCAACCGTGCCGGCAACCGGCGCAAATTTAAAAATTGCGCTGCCTCATCGCTGATGAATCTGCTCATGCCGGGAAGAACAACAATATTTTGCTGGTGTACCTTGGTTGCTGAGCGCGGCAATTGTCGATATTGACAATTACTCAGGAGGTCTGTGCAAAACGGTATCAGTTTTCGGGTGATGTCGATGGAAATTCCAACATTGACAAGTAGCGCTGCCGGACACAATTCCAGCTTGGAGTATTCAATATCAAAAATTATGCCTAGCAGCCACCAGGGTGATCGTCGACGCGGGCGGCCCGCATTCGAGCTTCATTACAATAACGCAGAGGACAAGGAGCGTCCAAGCGGGCGATGGTCCTGTTCCAGCCTCTGCCCGCAACCAGCAAGTCGCTGCCGGTGCTGGTAATGGAGGCCGGGGTCGTGCTGGTCGGTCATGGTCCGGCATGAATTTTGCTCCGTCATCATTATTATTTAATCTAATTTGCAGGATGACATGATTAAGCATCTGTGCTAGTGTCGCGATGTGACGATTACTGCATTTCGAGTCTTTGAAGCCGCTGCTGTCCAACGCAAAGCGGTAATCGTCACGGATTTCGCTGTGGTCGGCGGCGGCTTAAAAGATTCGGGAGGTGTGCAACGTGTTCTTCAAACCTGAAAAAGAGATCAGGCTTGTAATAGCTTATCAGCCGGGCGTCAGGTATCAGCGTGGCTGCGTACGATCATTTCGCAAATTGAAGCCTGCTTTTGTAAAACGCCCATGAAATTCTTCCATCGAACGACCGCCCAAAACGCGGACAGTATCTTGAAAGCCAGTTTCCGCGACGCCAGCAAGGAGATGCCTGATGGGCTGCCACCCATCACAGGTGATTGGGTTTCCGAGATAATCTGGGACGACAACCAAGGCGCTCGCAGGGATACCGTCCTTAAAATCGAAATTAAGGTTTCCAAGAGTGACTTGGACTTTTGCGAGATCAAAGAAAAAGGAAAGCCATGCCGGGAATGGTGCTTTCCGGCGCAACTGTTGAACCAGGGAAAAATCACCAAATTATGAATGCACCCGCAACCCATTCCCCAAACATCGTACCGCTGGCCGTCGTTCCCAAACCCAAACCGCAGCAGCACAAACAGCGATTGCGCGTAATTGAATATAAAAACCACACTGGAGGTATTTCCTTCCGCGTCGACGGCTACAAGCCCGATGGTGCGCGGGTGGCCGCGATGACCTGATTCAAATGAGAACAAAATACTTAAATCTGCTGCCGGTGGTCGACATGCCGGTGGTGGTCCTGCCGCCCCTGCCATCCCAGCCGTTGCCGCAAGAGGCCATGAGGCTGCTGCGGCACGCCGTGGGCTGTGTCGAAGACTTTGACCGGATGGCCTCACGCGACGAAAGCATCCTCCTGTGCATTGACCGGAAAGGCGCGGCCAAAGGCTGTCGCATCTCTATATTTGAGATCACATTTGGCAGCCAAATGGTCGCGTTATCGCGGCGACGGGGCTACCGCGCCACGGCCCACATCACGGCGGGACAGAATACCCAGTACATCAAGCTCTTCATTAAAAACCGACGAATCCTCTGGTTCTACAGGCCCGACGCCGACACGTGGGAATTGGCCGCTGACGGCGTGGTCACGGGCCTGAGCGTCCAGAACAAGGCCCAGCCCTGAAGCGCAGGCAGGCTAGACGCGCTCCACGTCACGGAGCGCAATCCCAACTGCGGCCAGAAAACGGGTCACTCAAAGAGCGCGTGCTCACCCGGTTATGAAACCTGTCCATGCTGCTGGCCTTCTGCATCACGGCGATTTGGACCGTAGTGATTGGGGCAGGGGTGGTCGCGTTGCTGCTCACCTTCTGGGGTGATGCTGCACTCGCGGTCCTCTTCGGTAAGTTGTAAGCCGGCCAGCAACTGTGGAGCTTCGCCATCTGCCACCGCTCCGGCGCGGCCCCAAATGCCCGCGCTGCGGCAGCGGCAGGGTGCGTGTTCCTGCTCGATCTCGGCGCATCGGGCGTGGCATGATCTGGCATGGCCCGCACCGTACTGAACACCACCGCCTCGGCAAAGCGGCCGTACATTTCCAAGTCAAAATTCCTTTGGGGCTGCCAGTGCAAGAAGCTGCTGTGATACGCTTACAACGCCAAGGACCAGATTCCACAGCCTGACGCCGCGCAGCAGGTCATCTTCGATCAAGGCCACGAAGTCGGAAGTCTGGCCAAGTCACTTGACCCCGGCGGCATTGAGGTCAGCGCGGATGTGACCGACTTCGAGCAGGTGCTCCAAGCATCTCTGGAGGCCGCCAAAGCGAGAAAGCCCCTGTTCGAGGCTGGCTTTGTACACGCCGGCGGATTCGCTCGCGTGGATATTTTGAATCCGGTAGCGAACGACGCGTGGGACATCATCGAGGTCAAATCAGCCACCGAGGTCAAGGACGTGAACCTGATCGACCTCGCCTTTCAGGCGTTTGTGTACAATGGCGCGGGCCTTAAAATCCGCCGCTGCTGCGTGATGCACGTTGACCGTGATTATGTGCGGCACGGCGAAGTTGATCCGAAGAAGTTCTTCAAGGTCGTCGATGTCACCAAGAAAGTCTCCGGCCTCAGCCGCGAGATCGAGCCGCAACTGGAAGAAATGTTCACCGTCATCCGGCGCAAGCAGGAGCCGGACATCAAGATCGGACCGCATTGTTCCAACCCGCATCCCTGCCCGTTACAGGACAAGTGCTGGGCCTTCCTGCCGCCGGCCAGCGTGTTCGATTTGTACTACGGCGGCAAAAAGTGCTGGCGTTTATTCCAAGATGGAGTCTTCAACGTAAAAGACATTCCTGAAGGCGTTGACCTGACCTACCGCCAAGCGATCCAGCGGAAGGTGGCGCTCACCGGCCAGCCGCACATCGACCGCAAGGCGCTGGCCAGCTTCCTCAAACGGCTGAAGCCCCCGGTTGGCTATCTCGATTTCGAGACGTTCAACACGGCGATTCCGCTGTTCGACGCCCTGAGGCCGTACCAGCAGGTGCCGTTTCAATTCAGCCTCCATCGGCAGGCCGCGCCAGGCGCGAAGCCGGAGCACCATGCGTTCCTCGCCGATGGGCGCGTTGACCCTCGACCAGAGTTTCTGAACCGCCTGCACGACTATATCGGTGACGAGGGCAGTGTCGTTGTTTATAACGCCAAGTTCGAGAAGGGTGTGCTCGACGCGCTGGCCGACGCGTTCCCTGAGCACGCCGACTGGGTTGAAAAAGTGAAGCACCGCATAGTCGATTTGTTGGAGCCGTTCCAGAGCTTTGATTATTACCACCCGGAGCAGCACGGCTCGGCCTCCATCAAAGCAGTCCTGCCGGCGCTGACGGGGCGCAGCTATGACGATCTGGATATTCAGGAGGGTGGGCAAGCCAGTCTCGAATACCTGCGCGTTCGATTCGGCGAGTCGCCGAGGGCCGAGCGCCGCAAAATCAAGCTGCTCCAGCTTCGCCCGCCGGTGACAAGAAGAAGCGTGATTTGATTTGCCCGCCGAGTGCCGCAGTCACGATTAGGTCATGCTGGATGGCCCATCCGAGTCGCCCGACGATGTCGCGCAAAGTCCGCTCGACCGCCTCAGCGGTGATGTCAAGCGGATTCTGGCCGTGGCTCATTTCCAATTTCCACACGCTGAAGAAAGCGTTGCTGTTCAGCACCGCATCACGGAATCCATTTACCGCCAACTGGTGGTTTATGCGTTCCTTGAGCCGGTCGGTAATTCCATTTATTTCGTCGCCCGTCTCCATGATGAATCGTCTAACTTCTTGGTCATTCATATTCAGCTTCTTTCCCGCCAGAGGCTCGGTTGATGGAACGAGGACGATTTAGCTTTGTCGGTCAGAGGTACCATCCCCAAAACTGGCGTGGTTC
>DASYNM010000231.1:0-11813 GCA_036008545.1 Verrucomicrobiia bacterium | reverse complement strand
AGCAGGATTGGTCTGGCCGTAAGCGCGACTCGCATTGGAGGCGGTCACACTCAAGTCCGCGGGGGAAACCACTAAACTCACCTCGCCATTGGCGCTGGTGTAATCCACCGTGTCGGACGGCGTGAACGTGACTGATAAAGTGTTGGTACCCGTATTGAGCACAGCGCCGTTGGTCGGGTTATACACAAAATTCCCCGGCTCGCTGGCCGTAGCATTCAATTGGTTGGAGTTGAGAGCTACGCCGTAAGTGATGGCGGCAGGATTACTCCAAGTCACCGATGGAACTGCCTGCGCGATTGTCAGCGTGCCATTTGTCAGGCTGACTATGTAGTTAGTCTGGCGGTCGCCCGGATCGACCAAAGTCGGCACGATGGAATAAGTTCCCACCACACTGTTGCTGCCCGCGCTGCTACTGTAGCTGACGGTGATGTTGTCCCCGTTCTCCAAACCGCTGATCGTGCCACCGAAAGCAGGATTGGTCTGGCCGTAAGCGCGACTCGCATTGGAGGCGGTCACACTCAAGTCCGCGGGGGAAACAACTAAACTCACCTCGCCGTCGGCGCTGGTATAATCCAGCGTGTCAGTTGGCGTGAACGTGACTGAGATCGCGTTGGTGCCCACATTGAGAACGGCGCCATTGGTTGGGTTGTAGGCGAAATTGCCCGCCGTATTCGCTGTGGCATTCAACTGATTGGAGCTAAGGGCCGTGCCATAGGTGATGGCAGCAGGATTGGTCCAACTCAACAATGGAATGGCTTGGCTGATTGTCAGTGTGCCATTGGTCAGGCTGACAATGTAATTGGTCTGGCGGTCGCCAGGGTCCACTAGACTTGGCACAATGGCATACGTCCCGACCGCACTGTTGCTGCCGGCGATGCAATTGTAGGTAGCCGTGATGTTGTCTCCATTTTCCAAACCGGTAATCGTGCCGCCGAAAACAGGATTTGTCTGACCGTAAGCGCGGTTGGCGTTGGAGGCGGTTACGCTCAAGGCTGCGGGGGAAACGACCAAACTCGCTTCGCCATTGGCGCTGCTGTAATCTACCGTGTCGGTTGGCGTGAACGCGACTGAGATCGCGTTGGTGCCCACATTGAGAACGGCGCCGTTGGTCGGGTTGTAGGTAAAATTGCCCGCCGTATTCGCCGTGGCGTTCAACTGATTGGAGCTGAGGGCCGTGCCGTAGGTGATCGTAGCGGGGTTGGTCCAGGTTACAAATGGAGTGGCTTGGGCGATTGTCAGCGTGCCATCAACCAAGTTGACGGTGTAATTGGTATGCCGGTCGCCCGGATCGACCAAAGCCGGCACAATGGCATACGTTCCCACCACGCTGTTGCTGCCAGCGCTGCAACCATACGTGGCTGTGATGTTGTCCCCGTTCTCCAAGCCGGTGATCGTGCCACCAAAGAACGGATTGGCCTGACCGTAAGTGCGACTGACGTTGGAGGCCGTGACCGTCAAGGCCGCTGGCGAGACCACCAAGCTCACCTCGCCATTGGCGCTGGTATAATCCACTGTGTCGGACGGAGTAAAAGTGACTGAGAGCGTGTTGGTGCCCGTGTTGAGCAATACGCCGTTGGTTGGGTTGTAGGCAAAACTGCCCGCCGTGTTCGCTGTGGCGTTCAACTGATTGGAGCTTAGGGCCGTGCCGTAGGTGATGGCAGCAGGGTTGGACCAAGCCACCGATGGAACGGCTTGCGCGATTGTCAGCGTGCCGTTTGTCAAGCTGACCGTGTAGTTAGTTTGACGGTCACCCGGATCGACTAACGCCGGCACGATGGAATACGTTCCCACTACGCTGCTGCTGCCCGCGCTGCAACTGTAACTAGCGGTGATGTTGTCCCCATTTTCCAAGCCGCTGATCGTGCCGCCAAAAGCCGGGTTGCTCTGACCGTAAGCACGGCTGGCGTTGGATGCGGTTACACTCAAGGTAGCAGGCGACACCACCAAATTTACGTCGTCGCCCGCGCTGCTGTAATCCACCGCATCGGTCGGAGTGAAAGTGACGGAGAGAGTGTTGGTGCCAGCGTTGAGCACGGCGCCGTTGGTCGGGCTGTAAACAAAACTGCCTGGCACGCTGGCCGTAGCACTCAACTGGTTGGAGTTGAGAGCTACACCGTAAATGATGGCGGCCGGATTAGTCCAAGTCACCGTTGGGTTGGCCTGGGCGATTGTCAGCGTGCCATCAACCAGGTTGACGGTGTAATTGGTATGGCGGTCGCCCGGATCCACCAGAGTGGGCACAATGGCATAGTTTCCCACCACGCTGTTGCTACCCGCGCTGCAGCTATATGTGGCGGTGATATTGTCCCCGTTCTCCAAGCCGGTGATCGTACCGCCGAAGGGTGGGTTGGTCTGACCGTATGCACGGCTGACGTTGGAGGCCGTGACCGTCAAGGCCGCGGGTGAAACCACCAAACTTACTTCGCCATTCGCGCTCGTATAATCCACTGTATCGGTCGGAGTGAACGTGACTAACAACGCGTTGGTGCCACTGTTGAGCACGGAGCCGTTGGTCGGGTTGTAAACAAAATTGCCCGCTGTGTTCGCCGTGGCATTTAACTGGTTAGAACTAAGGGCCGCACCATACGTGATGGCAGTGGGGTTGGTCCAAATCAATTGTGGTGTGGCCTGGGCGACCGTCAACGTGCCATCGACCAGGCTAACAATGTAATTGGTCTGGCGGTCGCCCGGATCGACCAGAGCCGGCGTAATGGCATACGTTCCCACCGCGCTGTTGCTTCCCGCGCTGCAACTATACGTGGCCGTAATGTTGTCCCCATTCTCCAAGCCCGTAATCGTGCCCCCGAAGGCGGGGTTAGCCTGACCGTAAGCACGGCCGGCATTGGAAGCTGCCACGCTTAAGGCTGCCGGCGACACAACCAAACTCACTTCGCCGTTGGCAGTATTGTAATCCACCGTGTTGGACGGCGTGAACGTTACTGACAGCGTGTTGGTGCCCGTATTGAGCACCGCGCCGCTCGTCGGGCTGTAAACAAAACTGCCCGCTACGCTCGCCGTGGCGTTCAACTGGCTGGCAGTCAATGCCGCCCCATAGGTAATGGCGGCCGGATTGGTCCAAGTCATCGTGGGAGTGGCCTTTGACACAGTCAAGGTGAACTGAAAATTTTGCGCCCTGGTATCATTGAGGTTGGTGAACCATAGTATGCTGGTATGGGACCCGACGGTGAGATTGGTGGCGGCGGAATTGAGGAAAATGTTTACGATATCCGCGGCTCCACCGGAAGTGAGCGTGCCGCTGCTGGAAGAGGCGGAAAGCCAGGTGGAAGGGTTGGCCAGCGTCCAACTGAGCGAAGCCGGAGCCGTATTGGTCAAGGTGAAATTCTGATTGGTCACACTGAACGGCCCGCCATAGGGACCTGAGGAGACGAAGCCAGCGGACGGAGTAATTTGAAGGGGCTCGGCTGAGAGCGCATTGATCATTCCGGCCCCGTTGGGCGTGCCCCACCCCGTGCAGAGATCGTAACCGGAAACAGCAAGATAAAGGTTGTGACTCTGGGCATTGGTGTTGTTGCCAGTGGTGATGTCGTGGAAGGCGGTTGAGTAGGAGGACCCTTGTCCGATTGTATAAACGGCGGTGTTGATCAAGCCCACCGTCGGGCTGCCGCCAGCCGCCGCCTGCTGGTTGACCAGAGCGGTGAAGCCTGCCCATAACGGTGCGGCACAGCTCGTCCCGCCGAAACCGCCCGATTGTCCGTTGCCGTAGATGACCCAGATGTCGTCCCCAGTGAGGGCGACGTCCGGGATGTTTCTCATGCTCGACGAGGCGTGATTGGCACTGTTGCTTACGCCATCCTGCCAGGACGGAAGCGAATACACGGTGCTGACTCCGCCGCCGCTGCCGATATAGCCGTTTCCGTTCGGGGACCAGACGTCCCCGTGGCCCGGGATGCCCTCATTCCAAACCGTTTCCGAGGAGTAGGAGACGCCGGCGCCGTTCATCGTAAGAGTGGTTCCGCCGACGCTGGTCAAGTAGTAACTGTCCGCCGGCACCCATATTGGGTTGACCCATGCGTCCCCGTCTCCCGACGCCTGGAAGAAAGATTGGCCTTGCATGGCCATTTTCTGAAACTCTGTGTCAAAGGATGTGTTGGGGTCTGGAGTGCCGGTATAACCCCAGGATGAACTGAATTGTTTGATTTGGTTGCTGGATGCCATGCTGTCAAGTATGTCGATCCAGGAGGTCAGGCCGTTGGTATCGGAGCCCTCAAAAACAACCACTGCATCCAGACCGGGTGCCATCGCAATGGCCATCTCGATGTCCAGCGAAACCTCCGCAACTCCTGAGCCGGGAGGCCCGGTGTATCCCAGTGAGATAGTTTGCACAGGGACGTTCGGCAGCTTGGCCAGACTCTCGTAGGACACGATGTCATTCGAGTAAAAGCCATCGAGCTCCAACAAGCCCACTATTTGACCGGTGCCAGTGAGGGAAACACCTGGCACATAAGCGTTCCTGAAGTCGCTGCCGAGATAAAAGCCTTCGGCCTGCGAACCTGACGCCGTGACCGGCTTCGTGTTCTCCAGCTTTTTGTGCAGCGCCGGTCGCGGCACGGCAAAATCGCTCAGTCCAATCACGTCCAGTATGGGCAAGTCCGCATCCACCGACGGGTCCTTATCCGGCGCACGAAAAGAGCGAGCCTCCGTGGGATGTTTATAGCTCTGCAATTGGACATGGAAAGCCTTCTCAACGTCCAGAACCACGCCCCGGACGTCGAGCAACATGCGGCTGTCGCGCGTGGCGACAATCTCCAGGCCGTTGGTCTTCGCAAATTGAATGACCGCCTGATAATCCTCGGAAGAGGGGCCAAACATTTCGTTGAATTGCGACGGCGTCAGGTAGCGATGGTAATCGGGGCTGGCGGGATCATAAAGGCGTTGGAGCAAGTTGGTAAGAGAATCGCGGTTGCGCAAAGGAAGAGTGATGGCGAGGCGCAGCGAATTAGTCTCGGGAAGCCGTCCAAGTGGCTGCGAGAGAGCCTCTGACGCCGGCAGGTGCCCGTGCAGAACATGCATCGCTCCCGCATGGGCTGAGATCGAACCAAAAACGCCCACGAGAAAGGAAAGCAGAAAGCTCGGCTTAACCACAGCGCGGATGAAGAAAATCACGAAAAGTGCCTTGGGCGGGAGACTTCGCGATCTCATAGTGTTTTAGAGCGTGTATATGTCGGCTGTCAACGATGTCCTCAGATTCATCGCGACTTGCCGCAGCATAAGACTAATTTACGGGCGTTCTTTTGTCAAAAAAACTTACCAAAGGCTAATGCAGATTTCGCGTGACGGGGCTCGGCCTGAAAAACGATCCCGCGCTCCATCACTTAACCACCAGATCGTCCGAGGTCCACATGACTTTGTCCGGGCCGGCGGAATGGATTTCCATTTCCGAGCCGGATATCTGATGAAAGAAATAAGGCGTGCCCCAGGCGTCCACCAATTCGCCTTCGGCGTTGATGCTCGCGCCCGGTTGCGGGCTGATGAAGTTGATGTGCTTTGGATTATCCCCGTTTAATTGGCTGGTGATTTCGGGATTAGTGCCGACGGGGTTGCCGCCAAACATCTCCCCATATTGATGAACGGCGCGCTGGACATTTTGCAGCGCCGTTTCCGGCCCCACTTGCGTGAGCGAACCGGGATCTGGTGTGAGCTCGCCCGCCTGCGGCGCAGGGCCTCGCGGTGGCGCCTGGGTTGGCGGCGGAACGATGGCGGTTGAATTCAAGGCGGCTGTCGATACTGCAACGGTCGGCACACCTGGAGCAGTCTTACTTACGCTGGCTAACGGATTTGGAGTCGCAGGCTGCGCCGTTGCCACCAATGGCCTTCTCGGATTGAGATTTAGAAAGATCGCAGCGGCGATCAGCAACAAAAACGCAGCGACTCCAACGCTCTTCTTCATATAAAGCCGAGGTTAGGCGAGGCGAAACGACCCAGATTCGGAAAGACCGTCCCTAGATTGCCACTGTCCACGCCGAACCAGGTCGCGAGCGTGGCAAAGTATTGGTCAATGGCAGTCGTCGGAATCCAGCGCCCCGTGTTGGTGTCGTTCGGACCGTTGACGGTGAGGGCGGGAAACTCGCCGTAAGTTCTTTGGCCGTTAACCGCGCCGCCGAGAATGAGGTGGTGGCTGCCCCAACCATGGTCACTGCCTTCTCCGTTACTGGGGAAGGTGCGGCCAAAATCGCTGGCGGTGAAGCTGGTCACGTTGTCTGAGAGACCAAGTTGCTCCATGGCCATTTGAAACGCATACATGGACTGGCTCAGCTCCGCCAGCAGGTTGGTGTGCGCGCCCAGCAGCACATTGTTGGGTGTGTTGGGGTCATATTCGGTCTGGCCCGTGTGCAAATCGTAGCCGCCCACCTGCACGAAAAAGATCTGGCGTTTCATGCCAAAACCACCCGAGGCGACGGGCGTGTTGCCGGCGGCGATCAAGCGCGCCACCATTTGAAGTTGCGGACTCAAACTGGAGTTGAACGCGGTGCCGCCTTCGGGCGGAGTGATCTTCGTCGGGAAAGGGGTCGTCCAATAACTGGCCGGCGTGCTGGCAATGGCGGTGTTCAGTAAGGTGCCGGTATTGATGGCCTGTTCGGCCACTCCAGCGTAGGCCTGGGATTGCAGGTTGCTGTAAGGCAGACCGAGAATGTTCATCAACGTCGGCAACCGGTTGGTTTTGGCGCCGCCGGACGGGCTGCCCGGCAAGCTGAGTGAAATCGCGCCGGAGGTCGAGACGGAGTACTGGGAAACGATGTTGCCGACTTCAAAAATATTTGCGCCCGCCAGCGTTACCATCAATGAAATAGGCGCGCTGGGTTGAACTGCCGCCAATAAATCGGCGCAACGTCCGCCCCACCCTGTTAACGGAGGTTGGTCGGGAATGGAAGTTTGCCATTGCGTCTGCTGGTCGGCGTGCGAAAAAAGTTGCGGCGGCATGGCCGCGCTGCCAGACAAATACTGGGCCCGTGTAATCGGATAAACCAGCGTGCCTGTGTTGAACATGAACGCCAGCTTGCCTTGGCCAAAAAGCGTCTGCAGTTCGGGGCAACTCGGATGCAAACCGTAGGTGTTGCCATCGCCGTCCAAAGACGTAACAGGCAGGATGGCGCTTTGCGGAATGGCCAGCACGGGCGAACGAATATTGGCGTAATTGTTGTATTGGGACTGGAGGGTCGGGATGATGAGATTGTTCGAGTCATTGCCGCCCTGAAGAAAAATGCAGACCAGCGCTTTGTAATCGGTGATGTTGGATTGCGCGACCGCGGCATTCATAAACCGCAGGTCGCGTATGGCCGAGGTCATGGCGACGGTGCCCACTGCGGCGCAAGCAGCCCGCCGAATAAACTGGCGTCGTGTCAGATCGGAATAGGGGTTGTACTTCATAATTTTATTTTTGGATGAGGAAGTCAGGGGAGCTGGTGATCAAATGAACCACGGCCCGGACCCGGTCGCGCATCTGTGTTTGCGTAGGCGGGGTGCTGTAGGGGAAATTGGTGGAGGCGACGTAACTCACAATGCTTGACTGGACGTCCGGCGACAACTGACCCGCCACCAGCAGCGTGTTGAGTGCATCCACCAGGACCGGGATGCCAGAGTTGGTCGTGTATTTGGTCGTCATCCAAGGGCCGAGGTCCAGGACGATGGAGCCGTTGCCGCCGGCGAAACTGCTCAAGCCATTGGTGTTGCCCGTGTTGCCCAAAATGGCGCCTTCATTGAAATTCATCTCCTGCGAGACGGTGCTGGCCGTGGTCAGTTGAAATTCAGGCGTGGTCAATCCGGCCGAGGCCAACGCGCCGGGGAATTGGTAAGTCGGATAATAGAAATTAAACACGGTCGGTGAGCGCAACGGCGATTGTGGCAGGCTGGCGGAGTTACCGGTATCGGTGTAACCCATGTTCCACGTGTCAAGCTGCACGACCACGCTGCCATGGCGCGCCAAAGGCGGGGCGATAAGCGGATAGGCCGTAACGCCGTCTGAAGTCTGGCTGCTCGAAGTGGCCGAGGTGATGGTAAAGTGCGTCGCGTTCGGCACGCTCACCACCTTGTAGGTGCCAGTGACAGGTGAGCCGGAGCTAAAGTTAAGGAAGACGCTGTTGCCCGGTTTCAAACCATGCGCGCCGGCCGTGACGAGGGTAACGGTTGTTCCGACCTGCGTGTAACCGCCCACGGACAATTTCGGCGTCACGCAACTTCCGGCATGCCCAACCAAATCCGAGTTGGTGACGGTGAAATGCGCCCCATCCACAACAGTGGCCACCTGGAACAATCCACTCTTCGCGCCGCCGGTCATGAAGGTCAGGTAAAGCGGATTCCCGACCGCCAAGCCGTTGCCGGAAATGTCGGCCGTGATGATGCCGTTGGTCTGGGTGTAGGTGCCGACTGAAAGCTGCGGCGCATTGATAGTGAACTCTTTCGTATTAGTAACGGTGACACTGTAGGCTTGCTCGGTCGGCGCGGGTTTGCCCGAAGCATCCGTGAACGTGAGCCATACCGTGTCGCCGTTGTTCAAGAGATGAGGGGTCGGCGTTGTGACGGTGATGAGTTGGTTGGTGGTTTCGCTGTAACTGCCGTGCAGGCTGGCGGGCGGGGGAAACGCGCGCGCCACGGCAGTAACTCGTAGGAGCGACTCCCGTTGTTTGCCATAGGTCGGCTGGGAAACCATGTTCGAGCTGCGCGCTTCGTAATCCAGCAGAATCGCCTGGACGACGGCCTTCAGGTTGCCGCGGACGCCAGTGCCATCGTTGTTGAAAACCTGCGCCACGCGATAAACATAATCCCGGCTCGGGTTGCTCGTGACCAGCCGCTGAATGAGTTGGCGGCAAATGAACGGCGCGACATTCTGGTTGTTGAAGATGACATCCAAGGCGGATTCCAATTCCTTTGCACAGTAGGCGTCGTTGGTGGTCGAGGGAACGGTCTGATTGCCCCACGCCTGCGGCAGCATGACATTATCCAGCAACAATTTAGTGCCAAGCTCGTGGTGCGACGGCACCAGCACCATCGAATTCGTGAAGTTTTGATTCGGATACCAGTTCGCCGGCAGCCGTCCGTTGGCCTGGTTGCTCTGGTACCAGTTCCAGCCGGTGAACACACTGGCAAAACCCATCACGACATTTTGATCGTAAGTCGGAATCAGGTTGTCCTGTGAATCCAGAATCAACGTGCCGTCCGGCCATTCACGGTTCAAACCGATGGAAAACAATTGCTGGATTTCGCGCGCGTAATTCTCATCGGCGTGAATGCCGGTGATGATGCTGCCCTTGTTGTTGCCCTGCATGCTCAAATACACACCCATGGAGGGATGGAGCGTGACGGCTTCCAGCAACGTGCGGTAATTGCCGAACGCATTGGTGAGCAGCACATCGTAGTAGGACGCCAGCGCATCGGCGTGGCCCGACAGAGTGTCGTTGTTCTCAGAAATCACGAATATTTCGCTCAAAGCGAAAGCGACACGGTGGCGCAATTGGTCCGGGGACGTGATGGATTGCTGCCACCAGTTGTTGAACCACACCTGGCTGGGATAAGGACCGGTTGGATCCGTATTCGCATTGGCCCACACATTGGTCAAACTACGCGTCGCTGGCATGGCGAATTGCGCGGTCAGCCATCTGCTGTAGCCGCTGGCCTTCACGGCGGCGATGCCGGCGGCGTTCGCGCCAAAAGTTGCCTGGTTCAGGAAGCGGACGGCCGCGTTGGAATTGGCTGAATCATCCTTCAAGACGGGAGGGGCGGGCGGCGGTGTGAAAGTCTGCGAACCGTTGGCCAGCGTGAAATGGCCTCCGATTTCGCCATCGGGAAAAGCTGTGGATTCGATGACAATGGCCGCTTTACCTTCGCTGATGATTTCCGCAATGTCTGCGGCCGAAAGCGGACCGGTGCCTTGAATGTCCCACAGATAACTGCCGTTCGCCTGCGGCTTGGCCGCGGATATGTCAAAGATGAGTTCGCCCGGATCACTCAAATATGGGTCCGAATTGATGGACTGGCCGGTGGCAGTGCCCGAGAGGTTGTTGAGCGAAAAATTCAAAGTGGCCTGGGTGCCAGCGGCGTTGACGCGCAAAGTGGCCGAGCCGACGCCCTGGCTCGTGACGCCGGGCAGCGCCAGCATATTGGCGGAGTAGAGTGTGCCGGGAGTGCTCGACGGCAAGGGCGGATAGTAGCGCGACAACAGGTAATTCGGCACCAAACCGGCAGGCGTGGTATTCGTGCCGGTCGGGTCTTGCACCCAGCCCACCGACCAATTGTCGCCCGTGCCGACACCCGCCTTGTGCAATATCTCAATGTAGTACTGTTGTCCGCCCACCAGCGTGAGCCAGGGCGATTTCTGACTCGCCTGCAAATTCCATTGCTGGTTCGTGGTTCCTTTTTCCCCCGCCTTGGTGGGATTGTTGGTGGGCGAGACCCAGGAACGCAGCACGCGGTTGACTTCTTGATTGTCGTCTGAAATCCAGAGTTGCGCGGAATCGCTGCCCGCGATCCAGAAATAATAATTGCCCGTCACCGGCGCGGTGAAATAACCGCGCACGCGTTCGCCGTAATTATTCCCGTAATTCACAGTGCCTGCAAGTGCGCCCAAGGCGTTCGTGATGTTGGCCGGCTCAGCCGTGGGAATATTGGTGACATAAACGCCGGGAACATTCGTCCATATTTCCTGAACGACGGAGTTACCAGTGTCAAAAACCATGATGTTCACGACCGATGCGCCCACGCCTGCCAAATTGCTCGCCGTGAGCGTGGTTTGAAAACTGCCCGCCAGTGTCGGCACGCCGGCGATCACGCCATTGGTGTTGTTAAAGGTTAGTCCCGGCGGCAGGCCGTTGGCGGTGAAGCCGAGCGGCGTGTTCGCAGCCGTCACGGTGAAACTGAAAGGCTGGCCCAGGAAGGCTACCGCGTTCAACGCGCTCGTTACAGCCGCCGGGGCGTTGGAGCTTGGGTTCCCGACGCTGTTGGAGGGATACAAGGAAGTGGTGGGAATGATTTCTTTGGGCTGGTCCGCGCTGTACCAGTATAGGTGCGCCTGCGCCCAACTGCCGTCTTGGAGATAATCCAACTCGATATCGTAGCGCACACCGGCCTCCAGCTCGATGGCGTTGGTCCAGTCCGTTACCCATTGCGGCTGCCACTTGTCGATGAGCAACCGGCCGTTTACCCAAAGCTTGCAACCATCATCACTGGCCACATCGAAGTAATACAGGTCCGAAAATTGAGGCTGCACCTGGCCCGTCCAACGCACCGTATAATACCCGTTGCTCAAGTTCGGCGACATGCCGTTGCTCCAGAGAAAATCAACCTGAGGGTCAATTCGCGTCAGAAAGAGATTGGTTGGATTGAAATTTTTGCTATTAGTGTAAGTTGTGCTGGAATTGGTGTAATACTCGCCGAGCAGTCCGCTCCCGCTTGGCGTGGGAGAAGGATAGATGACAACGCTGGCGTTGCTTGCCGCGCCCACCGTGTAATTCGCGCCGGGCAACACTTGCAGTTGGGCGAGCACAGGCGCCGCCAGATTTGTGTTGGCCATCGGCGTCAAAGTGATCGTCTGCGAACTCACGCCCACTCCTAACGAGACAGAGGACGGCAAGGCCACATAATCCACGTTCGGGGTCGCAAATCCAACTCCCGGCCCGCCGAGCCCTAGATCGACCGTGATGGCGTCCAACGGAAAGCCACCGCGCGTGACGGTGAATTGTCCGGTGAGGGTCGGTTTTCCTCCTGGATCAGGTTGAGTGGCGGCCGCGTCCGTCGCCGCGATGGTGACCACATTTTGGGACGCCAGTTGGTTGGTCACGTAGTCGTAATCGTTCATCGGATTG
>DASYNM010000230.1:0-6264 GCA_036008545.1 Verrucomicrobiia bacterium | reverse complement strand
TGAGTGAAGTTGGCATGGCTGGAGTTACGGGAGGCGTTTGATGGACAGGTTGCGGAACATAACCGGGTCGTCGTGGCCGGCCAAACCGAAGTGCCCGCTTTTGCGATTCTTGCCGGGATGCGATTTGCCATCCAGGAATTCCGTCACCTTGCTCAAGTCGCAATCCAGGATAATGGAGCCGTTGAGTTCGACTTTCATTTTCGGGCCGATGACGGTGACTTCCTCGTAATTCCATTCGCCGATGGGGCGTTGATAGCCGCGCGCGGCAGCGACCATGCCGTAAGCCGAGCCATGCGCCTGGCGCGGATCTATTTTATCGCCGGTGGCCTTTTCATAATTGTCGTCAAGCACCTGGCATTCGCACATGCCGACGTAGGCGGTGTCGCCTTCGCCGGGATAGCGAATGGCCAGGCCGTTGTTGCCGCCGGGCGGGAGCTTGAATTCAAGGCGCACAATAAAATTGGTGTAGTTGGCCTTGTAGTAAGGCGTGCCGCCTTTGCCGCGCTGCCACACAATGGCGCCGTCCTCGACTTTACAACAATCGAGCGGGCCGGCCCAACCGTCGAAATCCTTGCCGTTGAAAATCGGGTCGAATCCCTCGGGGTCCTGACCGCGCAAGAGGTGGTTGGCCTCGTCGGTAGGAATTTCGCGGACGGCCATATTGCGCCAGCGGATTTCTCCGCCGTGAGTCTGGAGTTGAATCGGACCGACGGGCGGGATGGGCAGCTTGCGGTTGAAATAATTCTCCAGGATGGCGTTGTCCACGACCAGTTGCTCATTGAACAAAACGGTGGTGCGGCTGCCGAGTTGACGAATGCGGAAATGGTTCCATTCGCCGAACGGTTTGTCGGCCAGCTCGAGCGGATCCTTGCCGGGCGCGCCAGGGGAATTGTTCCAGAGACCGCCAGAACCTTTTTGGGCGCCGTTCTTGAATTCCTTGGGATTGGTGTGATCCCAGATTTGCACCTGCGGGCAGCCTTTGAGATAAATGCCGCTGTCGGCCAGCGGAACGGTTTTGTAGTCCACGACAAGGTCGATGTCACCGTAATTTTTTTCGGTGGTCAGGTAAAGGCCGCCGCCATCGCTAACCAGTTCGCCGTTATCCACGTGCCAATGCTGCCGGATGTCGTCGAGGCTGGCGTCGTGCTTCTTTTTAAATTCGTCGGGCGGCAGCGCCATCCATCCGCGCGGATCCTCGGTGGATGCGCCCCACCAACCATCGAGGGTCCGGCCATCGAAGATCGCGGTGAAGCCGGGTTCAAGGTCCGCCGCGCGCGCGGCGCCGGCAACGCAGAACACGAGGCTGCTGAGCAGGAGTGCTCTTGAGTTGTCGAGGACAAGGCGATGCTTACTTGGGAGATGAGGCGAATTCATGATGCACTTTTTGTTGGGTCACAATTTGATTCGTTCAGATTAACTGGCAGGAATGATGAGCGTTTGGAGCGCGGGAGACAAGACAAAGAAAATTTGAAAGTTGACGCGGCCAACGCCAAGACAATCGATTGCGGAGCTTCAGCCTTTGAAGAAATGCGCCACCTTATACCAAATCCATGTCCAGGAAAAGACGACCCCTTTCGTGCTGTCGAAAGCCACCTTGAAACACAAAGCGGCAATCGCCGCCATTTTGATCCACTCCAGCCAGTGGGTTCGTCGAAACAAATTTACGAAAACGACAAAGGCGATCGGCCAGAAGACCAATCCCATATGGCTAAGAAAAGTTTCGATGACGAATCTCGTATCGCCGCGCAGGGTGCCCCAAGGTGTCCACGACCAGGGAATAAAGTACCAAATCGGTGAGGTGGCGAGCAGAAGGAAGAACAACAATCCGACGCAGCCAGCCAGCTTGGTGCGGAGCGTATTCGATATAATGGTGTCCTTGGAACGATTTGAATCATACCAGATTTTTTGCACCGAGGCGCGGCGCGTGAGCATTTTACGCGGAGACAAAATGATGCGCGCGATAAACTCCGGCAAGTGCGCCGCCGACAATGTGCGGAGACGTCGCGGAGAAGTGAGGACCGGCTTCCAGAGCACAACAAACCGACCTTGCCGCTTCAACGCCAGCGCGAACACGCCTTCCTCGGCCCAAAATAAACGCTCGTCGAACCCGCCGGTCGCTGCAAAAGCCGCGCGTGTGCAGAACATGAAAGCCCCACCCGTGAATCCTGCCAGTTTCGCAATGACAACTGCCGAGTAAGCAAAAAGCTGGATGGGCAGCGGCACCTTTCCATCGAACAGCACCGGACCGCCGCCGCCCACCGCCCCTTTGTCCATGTAGCGCAATGCCTGGCCGACGGCGCCTGCATTGATGGTCGTGTCCGCGTCCACAAAGAATAATCGGTCGCCGTGCGCCGCGCGCGCGCCGGCGTTGCGTGTGGCGGCAATTTGCCGATTGTTGACTGGCACAACAGTCGCGTTGTTTTGCCGGGCGACCTCGGCGGTGGCGTCGGTGGAGGCGTCGTCCACCACGATGATTTCATACGGCTGACCCACGACGCGAGCGGCGTTATGGATCGCCTGCAACGTGTGCCCTAGCAAGGCCTCTTCATTGTGCGCTGGAACGATGAATGAGATCACGTCGATTAGACCGGCGTGGGTGCATTTCGTGTCGGGTTCATAGCGAGTGGGGCAATTCATGCATGACGATTGGGAGTGACTTCAATCGGGCAGGGGAGTTAAATGGCGCCAAGAAAGGTCGATGATGAAGAAAGCCACGCGCAAGTCGCCGGTCGTAAACGGCCTGAGAGACATCTCCATGGGAGAGTATTGGCAAAATCCCCTCTTGCTCGCCGAAGCGCTGCGAGAAAAGCTGAATGGAAGCCCGGTCGATGCGAAGCAATACCCCCAATTGGCCAAGGAAATTAAGGTGGTGCAGGAATTGTTGCTCGGGCTTGGGACACGTCGATACGGCGCTATTTCACTGCGGGCGACGGTGGATATTTTTCAGGCGGTCGATTATTTTCTGGTCATGGACGATTTTACGCCAGACAGCAGGGAGGGCGGCTACACCGATGACGCTGAAGTTGTCCATAAAGTTTTCGTGAAGCACGAAAGCGAAATTCGCACTTTCGAAGAGTGGCTGCGGGTGCAATGACTGAGTTCGTAGATGCCAGTTGGGTGTTCGATTTCTTTTTTCAACGTCCTGGCAAGGGCAGTCTTAGTTATTGCCGCAAGTCGAATCCCAGCAATCCTCCTGCGGTCCAATCGGGTTGTAAACCGTCACAGGGCGCCATCAATGAACCTGTCACTTGCGAGGCATTAGGCGTTGATAACGGGTGCGCTTCTCCCTTATGCTGGCACCCGCCGTGATCGCGCGGGCGGCGGCTTGCGGTTGCATAACAAAAAAACAAGTTCACGCATGATAACTAAATGTTTGACTAAGACAGGACGGACCGTTCGTTGGTGGCTTTGGCCTTGCATGGGCGTGCTCTGCGCGCTGTTGGCTGCGGGCTGCAAGAAATCCGACGAGACGCCGGCCGCCGGCGGCCAAGGCGGGGACGTGATCAAGATCGGGGAATTCGCCTCGCTTACCGGCAAGGAGGCCACCTTCGGGCAGATGTCCCATCACGGCACCGAATTGGCCGTTGACGAAGCGAACGCCAGCGGCGGGGTGCTCGGCAAAAAACTTCAATTGCTCACCGAAGACGACCAATCCAAACCGGGCGAATCCAAGACCATTGCGCGCAAGCTCATTTCTCGCGACAACGTCATCGCGCTCCTGGGCGAAGTGGCTTCCAGTCGATCCTTGGAAGCCGCGCCCGTTTGTCAGGAAGCCCATGTTCCGCAAGTCTCCCCTTCTTCCACCAACCCGAAGGTGACCGAGATGGGCGACTATATCTTCCGCATCTGTTTCACCGATCCGCAACAAGGCAAGGTCCTCGCCCAATTCGCCCTCAATACACTCAAGGCCAAGCGCGTGGCCGTCTTGACTGACGCCGGTACAGCGTACAGCGTCGGCTTGGCCACCTATTTCAAGGACGCTTTTACGGCCGGTGGCGGCACCATCGTGGCGGAGGAAAAATACACGGGCGGCGACAAGGATTTTAGCGCGCAATTAACAGCCATCAAAGCGGCCAATCCCGAGGCCCTGTTCGTGCCGGGATATTATACCGAGGTGGGCTTGATCGCCCGCCAGGCGCGCGGATTGGGCCTGACCGTGCCCTTGTTCGGCGGTGATGGCTGGGAATCTTCCGAACTGGTCACCATCGGCGGCGAGGCCGTCGAAGGCGATTACTTCTCCACGCACTTTTCGCTGGAGGATAATAAAACGAACGTGACGAAATTCGTGCAGGACTTCCAGACCAAATATGGAACCGCGCCGGACGCCATGGGCGCGCTGGGCTACGACTCCGCTTTGATTCTTATTGACGCCATCAAACGCGCCGGTTCAACCGAGGGCGCCAAGGTGCGCGACGCCCTTGCCGCCACGAAAAATTTTACCGGCATTACGGGCGACATCACCATCGACGAGCATCGCAATGCCAACAAGCCGCTGGTCATCCTGCAAGTCAAGAACGGGAAATTCCATTTGATCCAAAAAATCAGTCCCGACTGACGCCCTGCGCCCCGGCATGACCGTTTTCCTCCAGCAACTGATCAACGGCCTTTCCGTGGGCGCAATTTACGCGCTCATCGCGCTGGGCTATACGATGGTTTATGGCATCTTGCGCTTCATCAATTTCGCCCATAGCGACATTTTCATGGTGGGAGCCTTTTGCGGCTTTTATTGCAGCAGATTGGACCCGGGGCACTCGCTGGCGGGCGGCTTGCTTGTGATGGCAATCGCTATGCTCGTATGCGCGCTGCTGGGCATTATCATTGAACGGCTGGCTTATCGGCCTCTGCGAGGATCATCCAACCTCGCGGTGCTGATCACGGCCATTGGCGTGTCGCTGTTTCTTGAGAACACCGGGCAACTGATTTTCGGAGCAAACCCCAAGGCCTTTCCGGCGCTTTTCCCGGAGCGGAGTTTTACCAGCGCCTCCGGCTTGACCGTGTCAAGCGATCAATTGCTGGTGTTTGCGGTCACGGCGTTGTTGTTGGTCGCCTTGCAGTGGATCGTCTTGCACACCAAAATCGGCACGGCCATGCGCGCCGTCGCCTTCAATCATCAGGCCGCCGCCTTGATGGGCATTAACGTGGACAGCGTTATCTCCTTCACTTTTGGACTCGGCTCCGCTCTGGCCGCGGCCGGCGGCATTTTGTATTCGATGAACTATCCGTCAATCGATCCTTACATGGGCGTGCTGCCGGGTCTGAAGGCCTTTGTCGCCGCCGTGCTGGGCGGCATTGGCAACATACCGGGCGCGGCGCTGGGCGGTGTCTTGCTGGGGCTGATCGAAACGCTGGTCAAGGGCAGCCAATTTTCCACCTACAGCGACGCCATCGCCTTCGCGGTGTTGATTTTGATTTTGCTCTTTCGCCCGGCCGGTTTGCTGGGAAAATTCCGCGTCGAAAAAGTCTGATTGCCGATGAATCGCTGCACGACCGCATTGCTCGCCTGGCCCAAAGCCGCATTGCTGGCCTGTCTCCTGGCGAGCTTCGGCTTTTGGCTCATCTCGGACCATATCAACCCGTATTTCATGGACGTGCTGACCAAGATCGGCATCAACGTGATCCTGGCCGTGAGCCTCAATTTGATCAACGGTTACACCGGCCAATTCTCCCTTGGCCACGCGGGGTTCATGGCGGTCGGCGCTTACTCGGCCGCGGCGGTGTCGATGTTCGCTGGGCCGAAATTTCTGGCGATGGTGCCCGCCGGTTGCCTCCAGCCAGCCACCGACGGCCTGTTCCTGGCCGCCTTGCTCACTGGAGGGTTGGCCGCCGCTATGGCCGGCTTCCTAGTCGGCGCGCCGTCTCTGCGTTTGAAGGGCGATTATCTTGCGATCGTTACGCTCGGGTTCGGCGAGATTATTCGGGTTGTTTTTCGCAACATTGATTCGCTCGGTGGCGCCTTGGGCCTCAATGGTATCCCGGCTTACACGAATATTTTTTGGATCTTGGCTGTGGCCTGTATCTGCACCTATGTCGTTGTCACGATGGTTCACTCCACTTACGGCCGCGGCTTTATCGCGGTGCGCGACGACGAGGTGGCCGCCGAAGCGATGGGACTGAATACGACGCGTTACAAAATCGTGGCCTTCGTGGTTGGCGCGTTTTTTGCGGGAATGACAGGCGGGCTGTACGGGCATTACACGTTGTCCATTGATCCCAAGGGATTCGATTTCATGCGTTCGATTGAGATTGTGGTCATGGTCATCTTGG
>DASYNM010000229.1:0-16799 GCA_036008545.1 Verrucomicrobiia bacterium | reverse complement strand
CAAGGGTTGGATTTATTACCTCATGCTTCAAGACGTTGGCGACGTGTCGCAGGCGGCTATCGTGGCGCTGCCGTTTCAATTTGACGCAGGCATCATGCGCGCGCGCGTCAACCCGGTCGATGGCCAAGTCTATGCGACGGGCCTATCCGGTTGGCAAGGGCCGGACGGCGGCAAGGATGGATGTTTGCAAAGGCTGCGCTACACTGGGCAGCCGAGCAAATTGCTGGACGACGTGAAGGTGAAGCGCAATGGGCTGAGCCTGAAATTTAATTTCGCGCTTGATCCTGCCAGCGCGCTGGACGCAGCTTCCTACCACTTGGAAGAGTGGAATTACCTTTGGGCCGAGACGTACGGCTCGGAGCAATATTCTCTTCAACATCCAGGAACCAAGGGCCACGACCAAATGAAGATCGCCTCGATCAAATTGTCCGACGACGGTCGCTCAGTCTTCCTGACCATTCCTGACGTCCGCCCCGTGAATCAAGTCGAGCTTCGCCTCAATCTGAAAGGCGCCGATGGGAGCCAGTTCAAGGAATTGGCGTATTTGACCATCAACGCCGTGCCGCGCTGGTAACGTCCCTGTTATTTAAATCTTATGAAGACCATAGACGGTTATTTTCTTATCAAACCGGACGACCTCTTTTGGAGGCCGGCGAACCTCATGAAAATCCCCAACGCGGATTATCTTGAGCGAACCAAGAGCGAACTTTTGGGCGCCAGATTATGGCGGCTGCCACCCAAGAGCGCCAACACGCTGCATCGACATCCCAAGATGGAGGAATTTTATTTTGTGGTGGAAGGCGTCGGGCGCATGCGCATCGGGGATCAAACCATCACCGTCCCGAAGCATGGAGGTGTGCTCGTTGGGCCGAAAGAATTGCGCCAGGTGTTCAACGATACGGAAACTGAGGTGCTCTGGCTGATCATTGGCGCCCCGGAAAAGGAATTGGAAGCCGGCGAAACACCGGACCCGAAGCTGTTGTATCCAGTTGATCCCAAACAGTTACCGAAAGAGTTGGAGGGAGTTGCCTGGCCGCCGCAGAGCTGATGGATCTCTTTCTCGCCTCGGCGGCGCATGGCGAGGCAAGTTCAAGTGCGGTAAGGGTTTTCCCATTCGTCGCGGCGTTTTATCAACAACCCGGCGTAAGATTGTGAATAACTTGTTCATAATTCGTACAAGACTCGGTGACTCGTTTGGCAATATAATTCACACTAGAAGTGTTGATCTTTTTTCCGGCGATGCTCATGCTCGCGGCACTTTAAATTTTATGGCAGCCGTCCTTAAAGACGAAGAATTGAAAGGGCTAATCGGCACTGCGACGACGCTTTCGCATGCGCAAAAATATCTTGCGGCTGCGCCAGACGACTCGTGGGTCATGAAGGAAGGACGATAAGATGGTTCGACGCGACTACATCCTGGAAATGATCGAGGAATGTATTCAGGCCCTGACTAATATTCGCGCGTTGGGGCAGAGCCAGCGTTGGGAAGAGGCCCGGCAGGCGGTTGATGAGCAGTGCGAAAAGTTGGCCGCCGGCGGAGCGCAGGATCTGGCGCGGCTTTCGGAAACGGAGTTGCTGGCACGGGTGGCGCAGGATCAACCCACTCAAACCGTTCGCACGCGGCTGTTCCTGGTGATTTCATTGCTGCAAGAGGCCGGGGACATCGCCGCTGGCGAAGGCCGCATGGCTGAGGCGCGGGAGATTTACCTGAAGGCGTTGCACTTGTTGCTGGATATTTCGGCGCAGGACGATCCAAATGGACACCCGGCCTTTGTGCCTCGCGCGGAAGTGTTGGTCCAATGCCTGGCGGGCGAACCGCTGCCGTTGCGCACTCAGGTGTTGCTCATGCAGCATTACGAGAGCACTGGGCAATTGGCCAAGGCCGAGGACAGCCTTTTTTCCGTTCTTGATGCCACGAAAGATGATCCGGCCAGCATCGAATTTGGCGCCGCGTTTTATCAGCGCATTTTGCGGCAGAATGACGCGATGCTGGTGGCTGGAAATCTTCCGCGGGCCGAAGCGGAGGAAGGATCGCGAGATTTGCAGCGAAAGAAGGCGGAGGCCGCGACGTAGAGCTTAACCCTAAGTTGAGTTACAGCCCGCCCTTAAATTGAGTTAAGGGTCGTGCTTAACAGTGGCACGAAATGAGCTAACGGATTTGGCAAATGAGTTTGAGATCGCGCCATGTTGGGTTGCGGGGTTTGCGTTTTTTTTTGACTGAGGTGGATGACATTTAAACGGTCGGGGCAGCACTTTTTATTGCGGTTCTGTATCTGATCGGCCGTGGGTTTGTTGCTGGAGCCCACGATGGAACTTGAGACCGGGTGACGGACGATTACCGCCCCGAGGGCTCAAACAACTAAGTAGCGCGGTAATCAACCTAATTCGTTCAACCGGTATGTGTTCAGTTCGCTGGTGTCGCGAGTCTATCGCGGCCAAAGTTGGTTTAATTTGCAGTATTATCTGTCTGCTGTTTGGCTCCTTCGCGGTTGCCGGCGCCAGTATCTCGCTGACGTGGAATCCGAGCCCGGCCACCGATATCGCCGGGTACTTTATCTTTTGTGGCGCGACCAGCCGCCAGTACACATTCTGCCTGGACGCAGGCACCAATACGGCGCTGACGGTGAACGGCTTGGTGGTTGGGCAGACCTACTACTTCGCGACGGCCGCCTACACTTCCTCCGGCGCGGTAAGCCCCTTTTCGAACGAGATCCTCAATTCCGCTCCCACCACGTCGCCGTCCGCTTCCACCCCATCGCCGATTTTCGGTTCCACGCCTATTGATTCGCCGGCCTCACACTCTTTGACGAAAAAACATCGGCGCACGGAGAAGACTTCGCTGAGTATTCCCCACAGAATGACCACCACAGAGAGCCTTGATGAGAGTTCTCGCCCGCCTGCCGCCGTCCCGGCGCCGGAGGAGCCCGCCGACGTTTACAACGGTTTATTTTATCAAACCAACGCCGCCGGAACGCCCATCATGACGGAGGCCACGGTCGGATTCCTGGCGAATTGCGTCGTTAAAACCAACGGACATTACAGCGCACGGCTTGGTTGCGGTGGAAATTTTTATTCCTTTTCTGGAACATTTAATGCCAGCGGAGACAGCGCCGCTGTCCTCAATCGCCGCGACTCCGACCTTCCCGATTTGAACGTCGCACTGCACTTGGAACCAGCCTTGGGAACCGGACGATTAACAGGCGTCGTTTCCAATATGGACTCGGCGGACCCCTGGGCGGCTCCGTTGGCCGCTTGTTTGGCAACGAATGCTTTTGCGCCGGAGACCAAGTTTTTCTTCACTTGCCCGCCGGCTACGGAGCAATCCAACCCACCGGCCCATTGCTTGTGCGAGCTGACCGTCGCTTCCAACGGCATTGTTTCGCTGCTCGGATGGCTCGGGGACGGAGCGTCTGTCGCGCAAACGGTGCCCATCGCTGGCGACGGAAGTTTTCCGATCTATGTCAGCCTCTACCATCAAACGGGCTTGTTGTCAGGCTGGGTGAATCTGGCCGGAGGCGCCCCCAGCGGCAGCCTTACTTGGATCCGGCCCGCCTCGCCGTCGCGATCACGTTCCGATCCGAAGGCTTTCACCCATGTCCTGAGTTTTGCCACGACGCCAGATTTGTCTTCAACCACTCTTCGACTGAGTCGATAATCTCGTCCGGGGTGGATGTCCCCGCTGTAAGGCCCACCGTGCCCGCCCCTTCGAACCAATCGAGTCGCAAATCGTCCGCGCTTTGCACGTGGTGGACGCGCGCGCAGTAGCGCCGGCACGTGGCCGCCAGTTCGCGCGTGTTGTTGCTGTGCGCCCCGCCTACCACCACCACCACGTCCGATTCCCTCGCCAAATCCAGCGCCGCGGCCTGCCGCTGTTTGGTGGGCTGGCAGACCGTATCGACATAGCGCACCTCGGAGCGCGGAAATTGCCGCCGAATCGATTCCACCAGGCGGCGCACTTTGTCCACGGGTTGCGTTGTTTGTGCCGCAACGCCGAAGCGCGGACGCTCGGTCATTTGGCGCACGTCCTCCTCGGTCAGCACGACTTCGAACTCCGCCAAATCCTCCGTCAACCCGCGCACTTCGACATGCCCGCGCTGGCCGACGATGACGGGATGAAAACCTTCGCGCACCAATTGTTGGACGGCGCGATGGGCGAAATGGACTAGCGGACAGGTGGCCTCGAGAACTTGCAAACCGTGGGATCGCGCCCGCTCCAGCGCCTCCTCCGAAGCGCCGTGGGCCGTGATCATCACCGCCGGCGTTTGCACCGCAGAGGCGTGCGCCTCAATGCCGATGCCGCGCGCGCGCAAATCGCTCAGCACCGATTCGTTGTGGACCAGCTCGCCCAAAATGGTCAGCGGCTGGCGGCGCGATTCCGTCAGCGCCAGGGCAATGGCGTCGCGCACGCCGAAACACATGCCGAGATGGCCGGCCCGGACAATGCGGACGGCGCGCCGCGTTGGCGCGAGTAATGCCTGTTCACTTTGCATTACAAAGTTAGATGGCGCAATAGGAAATGTGTTCATTTTTTTACGGGGATTATTTGTTTTCTTTCGCTTGCCTCACAATTTCTTCCAGCAGATCAATATATTCCGCAAACGCCCGCCGCCCAGCAGGGGTCAGGGCGCAGGTCGTCAAAGGCCGTTGCTGGCGGAAGGACTTGGTCACCGAAATGAAGCCAGCCTCCTGCAAGGTCTTGATGTGCATGCTCAAATTGCCATCGGTCATCTTGAGCGTGTCGCGCAAATCGGTGAAGGAAACCTCGGGCGCGGCGGCCAGGAGCGACATGATGGGGAGCCGCCCCTTTTCGTGAATGACGCGGTCGAGCTGGAGAAACGGTTTTGGGTTCACGTCGCATTCCCGTGCTTTTCGGTAAAAAACAAGTAGAAGCCGTAGGAAGCGTGCGCGCCGCCAAAAAAGAGGCCCATGGCCCAGTTGGCTGCGATCAACGAAGGCGTGGCCGCCCGCATCCAAAAACAACCGGCCACGATGAAGCCCCAGCCAAAGAGTTTGAAGCCGCGCGGCATGAAAAACCCCGCCGAGTGCATGGCGCAACCGTAGAGCACCATCCAAACCGCCGGCAGCAGCCACGCCATGTCCGAGTTCATGCGCAGGCCGGCCAATCCTGCCACTAACCCGCAAAAAAGGGACGGCCCCAGCGCCTGCGTCACCCGGCGCGTGGGCGGAGACCAGAACGCCTCCTGCTCCTTGAGGGCCTGGCGGCGCACTAGCAAAAAGGCTTCCGCCAAACAAACGGCCGCCACGGCCATCCAATAACCGGCGAAGGCGCCGCCCGATTTGACTCCCGCCACGACGGCGAGGCCGGCGGCTCCCAGGCCTGTCAACCCGATGGCGCCCATGACCGGAGCCAGCGCGCGGCGATACACCGCGCTGCGCTCCATCAAGGTGCGAATCACTTGCAGATTTTCCGACGCCCAGTCTGTTTGCATCGCCATACTTTGCATGGCAAAGCAAGTGTTGTCAAATCTGATTTTGGCCGCACGCCGCTCCTGTTGGTTTCGGCCGGGAGGCGCTCCGGGGATTGCACACGGAGCCAACCGTGTTAGGTTGGCCGGACATGAACACAAACGATAGAATTCGCGGCACGGCGCGAGCCACGCTGGGATTGTTATTGACGCTTGCTTCAGCCTCGCTCCAGGCCGACAGTGCAAATATGCGGCGCGAAGGGGCACTTTCGTTGAACTTGGGCAGCAACGAGAAGAAAGGACTTTATGGGGCCTGCATCGATCCGAGCAATGGCTTTGCCTACTTCGGGGCGAATTATGCCTATAAAGTTGACATCCGCGGACCGCTGCCGGTCCAAGTGGGTGCTGGCGTATACCTCCAGGGGCATCAATCCCCTGCTGGCGCGATGGATGTGGGGAGCAACTGTGCTTACTTCGCGAGCGGCCCCCTTATCTGCCAGATTCTAGCCAACGGCACCAACGCACCTTCGCTTGGGCAGATCATGGAGGGTGCCTTCCCCTACTCGGAAAATGCCCAAAATCTGTTCGTCGATGAATCGGACCCCGCAAACCATTACCTTTACGTGCTGACTGAATCGAACGTGGCCAGTTCGACTTTATACAAAATCGCCCTCAATCAATATCCGAACGCAAACTCGATTATCGGGTCCGCATCCACGACCGCAGCCCAGCCGGCGCTATATTACGGCGCGATAGATCTGACCAACCGCTTTGCCTATTTTGGCCCTTTGATTGCGAACTCGGGGCCGTGGCTCGCTAAGTTCGCATTGGGTGACGGCGCATTGGGGCCGACCAACATGGGCGGTGTGCAGTTGGACACAAACCAGGGCTCACTCGGCGGCATGGCACTCGATATTGCCAACGGTTGCGGGTATGTCTGCAGCGACGACAGCGATGGTGTTTACGGTCATGGGCGCGTTTATAAGTTCGCCTTAAACGGAACCGGCGCGCCCAGCTTGTTGTCGTACGTGGATATGCACACCAACGAGGGTTTTTGTCACGTCGCGGTCATCAAGCCGGACCAGGGATTGTTCTTTTGCGCGAGCGATCTCGATTATCCGGCCAAGGTCTTCCGCTATCGGCTGAACCCCGGCACCAACCCGCCCGTGGAGACGGGCTATCTGCCAATGCTCAACACCACCAATACGAATGTCCCGGCATGGGGCACTAATCCGACTAACGCGAGCTATTGGGGTGAGGTCTTCGCCCGAAGCATCGTTTATGATTCCGTGCGCGACTTCGCCTACATCGGACGTGACTTCGCGGATGCGCAGGCGGGCTTCTATACAAACGAAATTGTCAAAGTGGCGCTCGACCGCGATGAGATGGTGTTGTCGCTTGCCACAGGTGCGAGCAGCGGAACCCAAACCATCCCTTACCGCGAATCCTTCGAATCCTACGCCAGCGGGTTTAGCATCACCAACGCCAGCGGTTGGTACGCCGATGATTCGATGATGGGCGTCGTGACCAATTTCGATTACACGAATTCCTACAGTGGCGGCTTCCCGATCTTTGGCACGCACGAATTGGAATTGCAGGTCAATGGCGTATTGACCAACAGGTTCGCCGCGTCCAGTTATTCCAACGTCTGGCTGGACGCAATTGTGGAGGGACGATATTGGACCGATCCGATTTTTCTCAACTTAAGCAACACGCAATTCGCGCTGTGCGTTAATACTAACGGCCACCTGGCTGTATGGAATTGCACCAACGCGCCCGCGCCGGGCAATGGGTGGACAGAAATGCTGGATACCAGTCTGGCCTCCAACCAATTCGCGCGTGTGACGATCCAGGCGGTTTATAACCGGGACGCCACGGGCTTTTTTTATTTTCGGGTCTGGCTCGATGGAACGCCCTCGGTCAATCCCCAAACTTGGTATGCCACGGCAGACACGACTCAAAATCAGTTTGGCGACCTGGTCGCGCAGGGCCACTTCGTCATGGATGATGTGGCGGTAACTTCCCCCAGCATCACCATTTCCAACATCACGCGCGACGCGAACGGGGGCATAGAAATGACATGGCTGGGGATGCCCAGCCTGGATCACCGCGTTTGGGCGACAAGCGATCTGTCGTCCCCTTCATCGTGGCAAGTCATTGCGACCAATCTCTCCAGCGCGGACGGCTCCTGGCAGATCACCGACACCAACACCGCGGCCCATGCCTACCGTTTCTACAGAGCCACTCTCCCCTGAGAGAGAGCCGGTAGATAACTCAAAACGCTGGAGAATATACGGACGACTAGAGGTTTTAATAACAATAGTTGTCGCCCATTTCTATGTCACAGTCTGCTCCAAGAAATCTGTGCTCATCTGTGCCGCTGTGTTGCTGCCGTTGCTTCATGAAATCCGAGAGCTGGACTGAGACTGAATTTTCGTCCATCTTTATGTTTTCTTGCCGTCCGATTCGCTTTAATCTTGCTGCCCATGATGCGCATGCACATCTCTTCAAGGGGCGGCTTGTTGCCGTTGATGCTGGCTGGTCTTTTGTTGGCCCTGGTCTGGCCGGCCTCGGCCGAGCCGCCGTCGGTATCGCCCGCCACCAATCACTGGTCCACCAATTGGACCGCTCTCTTTGACGGGAAAACTTTGACTAATTGGGCGGTGACCGATTTCGCGGGGCACGGCCCCGTCACAGTCGATGCGGGAGAAATGAAAATCGCCATGGGCGACGACCTGGCCGGCATTAATTGGACCAACGGCCCTTTGCCCAAAACCGGTTACGAGATTTCACTCGACGCCGTCAAAGTGGACGGCGGCGATTTCTTTTGCGGCCTGACTTTTCCCGTCGCCGATTCCTCGTGCAGCCTGATCGTGGGCGGCTGGGGCGGAAGCGTCGTCGGACTCTCCAGCCTCGACGGCCAGGACGCGTCGGAAAACGACACGATGCGCTCCAAGTACCTTGAAACCGGGCATTGGTACCATATCGACTTGCGCGTGACGCCACAAAAAATCGAGGTCTGGCTGGACAAGGAGAAAATTATTGACGCTTCCATCGTCGGGCGCAAAGTCTCACTGCGGGCCGGCCCGATTTCCATGTCCGAACCATTGGGTGTCGCGACCTACTCGACCACGGCGAAGTTGAAAAACTTCCAGTTGCGGCTGATTGAACACTGACGCCATCCACGTTCCCGCCGCCTCCTTCATTCATCCGCTTGTTTCGGTGGTCGAACGGCTGGACTTGGGGCGGATGTTCCCGCAAGCGCAGCCCTTGGAGATCGAGTTGGGCAGCGGCGACGGCTCATTTCTGTCACAATACGCTGGGCGACATCGCGAACGCAACTTCATAGGCGTGGAGCGATTGCTGGGGCGGTTGCGGAAACTAGATCGGAAGTCGATCCGACTGGGTTTGAGCAACGTGCGCGCGGTGCGGATCGAGGCCGGCTATTTTTTGGAACACCTGCTACCGTCGGAATCCGCCGAGGCTTTACATATTTATTTTCCGGACCCGTGGCCCAAGCGCCGTCATCACAAGCATCGCCTCATCAATGAGCGCTTTCCTTCACTGGCGCGCCAGGCTCTGGCTGAAGGTGGCGTGGTTTATCTGCGCACCGATGACGCCGCTTACTTCGCGCAGATGAAAGAGGTCTTTGCGGCTTGCGACGCTTTTGCGGAAACCCCGACACCGGAGGAATTAGCGGGCACGTTGACCGATTTTGAGCGCGGCTTTTTGGCGAAAGGCATCCAGACCCTGCGCGCGGCTTTCCGCAAAATCAAACATCAATGACCGGGCCGCCGTCGTCGTTCGGCGGGCGGCGCCCGGGCGATTTGCCGACTCTAATTTCCATGCGACCCGAATTATTTTTAGTCAGGAAATTGAGCACCAGCGAGGTTATGCTGATGATGAGGGAACCCCAAAAGGCCGGGGCAAAGCCGTCCACGTGAAAATCCTTGAGAACGGCACCGACGGACCAAAGGAGGACGGCGTTGATCACGAGCATAAAGAGGCCCATCGTCAAAACGAGCAGCGGCAGCGACAATACTACTAACACGGGGCGGACGATGGCATTGAGCAACCCAAGCACCAGCGCCGCCAGGACCAGGCCCGGGGGCGTGAAGCTGATCCCCGGCACGATGCTGGCGGCGAGCCAGACCGCCACCGTCGTGATCAGCCATCGTTTGAGAAATGAGAGCATATACTGGGGCATCCGCCATCGATCGCAAAACTTGTCCCCCACGAAGGGAACCTGATTCAACATCTTGCATTCCTCGCGAAAAGACAAGGGAATTTTGGGTTGAGCAAACGATTCTGACCAAATTGCGTTTGAAGCGTTGTGTTGGTAGATGGCGAGACTCCGCCGAGCCGTGACTCGATTCCGCTGAGCAAGATCACGGCTCGACGGAGTCTTGCCCTACCATCAAAGGGGGAGGACTAGCGTTGGCTACAGGCATTCTCCTATTGCCAATGGCGGGGCGTTTTGTATGTTCAGCTTCGATTGGAGAATGTTTTATGGACGCGCAAGCTGACATCGGATTGATCGGATTGGCTGTCATGGGCCAAAACCTCGTTCTCAACATGAATGATCACGGCTTCACGGTGGCTGTGTTCAACCGCACGGTGGCCAAAGTCGATGAATTTCTAGGCCGCGAAGCCAAGGGCACGAAGGTCGTGGGCGCGCATTCGCTGGCGGATTTGGCCGCGCTCCTCAAACGCCCGCGCCGCGTCATGTTCATGGTCAAAGCGGGCAAACCCGTGGATGATTTGATTGAGGAAATTCTGCCGCACCTGGAAAAGGGCGACATCATCATCGACGGCGGCAATTCGCTTTTCGAGGACACCAACCGCCGCACCAAGTATCTCGAAAGTAAAGGGTTGCTCTTCATCGGCACCGGCGTTTCCGGCGGCGAGGAAGGCGCACGCAACGGGCCTTCCATCATGCCCGGCGGTTCCAAGGACGCGTGGCCGCACGTCAAGGATATTTTTCAGGGCATCGCCGCCAAGGTCGAGGATGGCACGCCTTGCTGCGATTGGGTCGGCGAAAACGGCGCGGGCCACTACGTTAAAATGGTCCACAACGGCATCGAATACGGCGACATGGAATTGATTTGCGAGGCGTATCAATTGATGAAGGACGGCCTCGGTATGACCGCCGCTGAGATGCAGCAAGAATTCGTCAATTGGAACAAGACAGAACTGGATTCCTACCTGATCGAGATTACTTCGCATATTCTGGCTTACAAGGACACGGACGGCCAGCCGCTGGTGGACAAAATACTTGACGCCGCCGGCCAGAAGGGCACCGGTAAATGGACGGTGATCAATTCCACCGAATTAGGCATCCCGATCACGCTGATCGCCGAGGCGGTTTATTCGCGTTGCGTGTCGGCTTTGAAGGAGGAGCGAGTGGCTGCCGCGAAAAAATTGAAAGGCCCGCGGCCCAAAATCTCCGGCGACCGAGCGGCTTTCGTCGAGGCCATTCGCCTGGCGCTTTACGCCTCGAAAATTATTTCCTACGCGCAGGGTTACATGCTGATGCGGACGGCCGCCAAGGAATACGGCTGGAACCTCAATTACGGCGGCGTGGCGCTGATGTGGCGCGGCGGTTGCATTATTCGCAGCCGTTTCCTGGGCAAGATCAAGGAGGCTTACGATAAAAATCCCAAGCTGACCAACTTGCTCCTGGACAATTTTTTCCGCGGCGAAATCAAGAAGTGCCAGAAGGGCTGGCGCACGGTCATTGCCACCGCTGCGCGCAAGGGCATTCCCACGCCGGCTTTTTCCACCGCGCTCAATTTTTACGACAGCTATCGTTGCGGACGGTTGCCGGCCAATTTGCTCCAGGCGCAGCGCGACTACTTCGGCGCGCACACTTACGAGCGCATCGACCAGCCGCGCGGCCAATTTTTCCACACCAACTGGACCGGCCACGGCGGGGTGACCTCCTCGGGCACTTACACTGTTTGAACCGCGGATGACGCACGCCGACCCCGCCCAAGCGTTGCGCGACTTCGAGCCGCGCAAGAAATTCTTCGTCGGCATCGATTCCGATGGCTGTGTGTTTGACACAATGGAGATCAAGCACAAGGAATGTTTCGCCCCGATGTTCATCCGGGATTTCCATTTGCAGGCGGCGAGCAAGTATGCGCGGCAGACCTGGGAATTCGTCAATCTTTATTCCCAATCGCGCGGCTGCAATCGGTTTCCAGCGCTGGCGCTGAGCCTGGGCCTCTTGCGGCGCCGCCCGGAAGTGCTGGCGCGTCAAGTCGAACATTTTGACACGCAGGCGCTGGAGCAGTGGATCGCAAGCGCAAGCAAATTGAGCGAGAGCGCGTTGGCGGCGGAAATCAAAGCCGGCCGCACGGAACTGGCGCCGCTGCTGGATTGGTCCAAGGCGGTCAACGCCGCCATTGCGAACATCGTGCATGGTGTGCCGCCGTTTCCGCTGGTGCGGGAAGTCCTGGAGAAAATTGCGCCGCAAGCAGACGTGATGGTCATTTCGCAGACTCCAGGCGAGGCGCTGCGCCGTGAGTGGGCGGAGCATGGCATCGACAAACACGTGCGCCTCATCGCCGGTCAGGAGATGGGGTCGAAGAGCGAGCATTTGAAATTGGCCGCCGCCGGCAAGTACCCGCGCGAAAACATCCTGATGATTGGTGACGCGCCGGGCGACCACAAGGCCGCCAAATCCAACCACGTGCTGTTCTTTCCCATCGTGCCCAATCGCGAAGAAGAGTCGTGGAAGGAACTTTTTGATGTGGGTTTGGGCCGGTTTTTCGCTGGGAAATTTGCGGGCGAATATGAGAAGAGTAAGTTCGCTGAATTCGACGCCAGCCTGCCTGCCTTGCCACCGTGGAAAGAGGTTGCGGGATAGACTGAGGCGTCTGTATCGCCAGAGTATTTCAACATATTCCAGGTAGGGACACCGCGCTGCGGTGTCCGGTCGGCGCAGCGCGCCGACCCTACCAAAACTGCGTCCCGAAGCATCAGCCCTTGATCACAGTCGCGCCGGCGGCGGGGCGGGAGCCGAAAATTGTAGCATCGAGGCCGGTTTTTTCTTTGTAACCGGCGGCGAGTTTTTTGGTGATCGCGGCCACGGAGTCGCTCTTGACGAGGGCCACTGTGCATCCGCCAAAACCGCCGCCGGTCATCCGGCAGCCATAGACACCGCCGGAGAGACCGATGGATTCGGCGATTTCCACCAGCGCATCCAATTCGGCGCAACTGACTTCGTAATCGTCGCGCAAGGAGCGGTGGCTTGCGTACATCAATTCGCCGGTCTTCTGCCAGTTCGAGGCGCGAATGGCTTCGGCGGCCTGGACTGTGCGCTCGATTTCGCCGATGACGTGACGCGCGCGGCGAAAAACTTCGCCATCCATCTTGCCCTTGCTTTTTTCCAACGCGGCCAAGGAGGCGTCGCGCAAGGATGCAAGACCGAGTATCTTGGCGGCGGTTTCGCATTGGGCGCGGCGGAGCGCGTATTGCCCGCTGCCCAGTTCATGTTTGACGTTGGTGTTGACGATGAGCAGTTCGACGGACGGATCGCGCATCGGCACCAATTCGGTTTTGCGCGAACGGCAGTCAAGCAAAAGCAGATGACTCTTGCGGCCCATGACGGAAATAAATTGGTCCATGATGCCGCACGGCACGCCTGCGAATTCCTGCTCGGCTTTCTGGCACAGAAGCGCCTTCTCGACGGGGTCGATTTTCTTGCCGGTGACGGCTTCGATCAAAGTCGCGGTGCAGACTTCCAACGCGGCGCTGCTGGACAAACCGCTGCCCAGCGGGACGGTCGAGTGCAGCAGGACGTCCAACCCGCCCGGGTTGATACCGCGGGCCGCGAAACCTGCCACGACGCCCCGCGGATAATTGCTCCATTTCAAAGGACTCTTGGTGATCGGTTTGGAGGTGTCGATGTCGGCGGCTTCGCTTTCGGCGGTGGAACGAATTTGCAGCATCGCGCTGCCGCCTGAGGGACGGTCCGCGGCCATGACCGTGTAATATTCAATGGCCATCGGCAGAACAAAGCCATCATTGTAATCGATGTGTTCGCCGATGACGTTGACGCGGCCGGGAGCGGCCACCACCCAGCGCGGCGCACGGCCGAACGCCTTTTCAAATTCGAGCGCAACGTGCTTGGAAAGTTCCTGGAGATTCATGGAAGAAGTCCGTGATCAAGGCTTCGGCGGATTTTTGCGTCCGAGGACAGCGCCCAAAAGCATCGCCACCCCGAAAACCAGCAGCAGAATTCCCCACACGAGGTTTATATTGATGCCGAGGGAATGGCGGTACATCTCAGTATCGGAACTGGTGGCCGCGCCGAAGACGGCGAGCAGCACCCCGACGAGCGAGAACATGATTCCAATTGGCCAGCGAATATCGAGTCCCATAGTTTTTGCTTTCTACCAAAAGATAATGTTAAGAATGACACAACCAGCAAGCAGAATACTGCCGAGCACGGCCGGCCGCAGCAGGAAATGTTGATCATGGTCGGCCAGCCTCGGTGTCATCGAATAAACCAGCCCTTTCAACTCCTCGTCGGTTTTGGTGCGACTGGTCATCAGCGAGATAACCAGCGTGAGCACGAAACAAGCGGTGAACGCAAAAGCGGCGAGGTAGAAATTCTGCGCCATCTCGCTGGGATAATTATGGACGACAGAAATGTAGCCGCCTTTAATGCCAGGCGCGTTCGTGCCAGCGATGGTCAACGCATGAAACACTGCTGAAGTCAGCGTGCCGCCGAGCAAACCCAGGAACGCGCCTGTCCCTGTCGTGCGCGCCCAAAACATCCCCAACAAAAACGTGGCGAACAGCGGCGCGTTGACGAAGCCAAAGACCAACTGCACGACGTCCATCGCGTTGGAGTAGTGGGCGGCAAAGTAAGCGCAGAAGATGCTCAAGATGATGCCCACCACCGTGATGCCCTGGCCCATGCGAAAATAATGTTGATCGCTTTTGTTGGGCGCGATGTAGGCCTGATAGAGATCATACGTCCAAACCGTGTTAAAGGCCGTCACGTTGCCGGCCATGCCCGACATGAACGACGCCAGCAGCGCCGTCAGAGCCAGCCCCAATAAACCGGACGGACAGTAGCGCTTTACCAGCGAGAGGATGATGCTGTCGTAATCATTCTCCGTCACCGAGTCTTGCAAGCGGTCTTTGATTTGATCGTCTGTCAACTGTTTCGCGGAATTCTCGCCGATCAACGCCGTGATTTTGGCTTTGTCCAATTTCAGGCCGATGTCCTTACTGAGCGTGGCGAAAGCCGCGTCCGCGTCAGACGGTTGGGCCGCTTTGAGATCCTTGAGCGCCTGCTCGGCGGCACTCGCTTTGATGCCGACGGGCGGCAGGCGATAGCCTTTGTCAGGCGAAGAAGCCAGGGCAATGGCGATGATGCCGGGCAAAATGACCAGGATTGGGAAAACCATTTTCGGGATGGCGGCGACCAATGGAGTGCGGCGCGCGGCCGTCATGTCTTTGGCCGCCATGGCGCGCTGCACGACGAGGAAGTTGGTACACCAATAGCCGAACGAAAGCACGAAGCCGAGGCCGAACACGATGGCGAAAATATCCACGCCCATCGGGTTGGCGTCGGACCCGGCCAGCACTGGTTTCCACGCGCTGGTCCAAGCGTCGGGCGCGAAGGTCTTGTCGTTGAGCGAGAGCGCCGCCGGATGGGTCGCGACGCCCACCAATTTCTCCTTGACTGCGGCCCATCCGCCCATGTCTTTGAGGCCGAGAAAGACGACAGGCGCGAAACCGAGAACGATCATGAAGAACTGCAGCACCTCGGTGTAAATGGCCGAAGTCAATCCGCCTTTGAGCACGTAGAGCAGCACGACGGCCGAACAAATCCACAGATAAACGTCGTAAGTGCCAAATTGCATGCTGGCCACGGTCACATCCAGTTTCCACGGCAGAAGATGTGTCAACAATTTGGCCAGGGCGTTCATGGAAATCCCGGAGGCGAAGACCGTCATGACCGCGAAGGTCAGCGAATTCAGGCAGCGGACGCGCTCGTCGAAACGGAGCTTGAGATATTCCGGCACGGACCTGGCCTTGGAACCGTAGTAGAAGGGCATCATGAACACCGCCAGAAAAACCATCGCCGGAATGGCGCCGACCCAATAAAAATGCGCGGTGGCAATGCCGTATTTCGCGCCGCTGGCCGACATGCCGACCAGTTCCAGGGCGCCGAGGTTGGCGGCCATGAACGCCAGCCCGGTGACCCAGGTGGGGATCGAACGGCCGGAGGTCAGGAAGTCCGAAGACGTCTTCATGTAGCGCCGGAGCGCGAAGCCGATGCCGATGACAAAGCACGTATAGGCGACCAGGATCGCGTAATCAACCCAAGCCAGATGAATCGGTTGCATATCAGTGGGTAACGGAAGGAGGTTTTGCCGTTTGAATTCGCACATCAGGCGCGGTGACACCGGTGCCTTGATGCATTGCAATTGTCATACGCGAATTCTTTACGGAATTTTGCCGCACCGCAACTTAAAATTTGACAGCCTGCTTTTAATGGGGCGCACATCAGCTTTTGACAAATTCGCTGCCAGGGACGCCGCGCAACGAGACGTCCCTACCTCCCCAACTGCCAGCGGCTTTGTGTTGTGTCGCACTCGCTGGCCTGTTATAAAGCGGAGCATGAATCCGGACATCCGCTGGAAACAGCGGTTTCAGAATTTCGGACGAGGCTTTGTGCTGCTGCGCGAGGCGCTGGAGCGCAAGCCGGAAAGCCTCTCCATGTTGGAGAAGGAAGGGGTGATTCAACGTTTTGAGTACACCTTCGAATTGGCCTGGAAAACCATCAAGGACTACCTCGAAGAAGGCGGCTTGGTCATTTCTCCAGTTACGCCGCGCCAAGTCATTAAGGAAGCCTTCGCGGCCAAAGTGATTTCCGATGGCGACGTCTGGATTAGAATGCTCGACAACCGCAACCTGCTTTCCCACACCTACGACTCCTCCGTCTTTGAACAAGCCGTCGAAGCCATCGCCGCGCAGTATCTGTCCGCCATGGCGAAACTGCACGAGTTCTTTCTCAAGAAAAGCGCTGAATGAAAACTCCCGATCTGAAACCTGACGAATTGGCCATGCTGCGACGCGTGTTCCACCGGCATCCGGAAGTCAAGACGGTAAAACTCTTCGGTTCGCGCGCCAAGGGCACCAGCGCGCCTTCTTCAGACATTGACCTCGCGCTCTGGGGCGAAGTGGATGCCCTGCGCGCCGAATCCATCGCGGCCGAACTGGATGAGCTGCCAACCGCTTACAAATACGACCTCAAACCCTTTCATCTCATCACACTGCGTCCGTTGCGCGAACACATCGAGCGCGTTGGCATCACCGTTTACCCGGAGGAAGATAAATGATTATGAA
>DASYNM010000228.1:0-4358 GCA_036008545.1 Verrucomicrobiia bacterium | reverse complement strand
CTCGCGCAGAATTCTCCTTTTGAACTCCCGCCGACAGCGGCAAGGAATAGGCGTGCAGTTTTTCGGCGAATTGTTCCTCCTGTGAAACCGCTGGCACCCGCGCCCGGCTCAATCCGGCAAAGCCAAACCAATCCCGGCCATCAAGAACCTCGAAAGGCTCACTGAGAACATCGCCAGAACTGACATCCAAATGGAATTGCGCGAAGCGGCGGCCGGCCATTTGCGCGTCCACCGGAAAACGTGCGCCGCCGTAAGGAGCGGCATCAAGGTCAAGGGTTGGGGCACCAATGGCGAACTCAAAACCATCATCGAGATTGATGGCGGCGGCCTGACGCAGCATGACGGTTACGGCTTCAGCGCTCCATTCCACTGGACCGGACGGTGGCGGCCGAAGTGCAAGATCAATGTCTCGCGTCGTGCGCGCGGTTCGGATGCGAAGTTCCATCGCGTAACCACCCTTCAACAGCCAGGGAGACGTGTGGTCTTGAAAAAGCCGGCACAACAGCCGGTCAAAGGCGGCTTGACGGCGGAACCGTTGGATTTCACCACCTTCCTTGCCGACCAGAGCCATCAGCCGGTCTTCAAGCGCGCGACGAAGTGCGGTTGCGGTTCTGTAACGATTCATGGGAAAAGTTTGTTGGCAATGGCAGAGAACTTAGGATTCGCCTTTGCCGCCTTGATTTCGCTTTCGAGAATCAGTCCTTGTCGGATGGCATCTTTGGCTACCAGCCGGCATTCTTCCAGTGCAGCGGGGTTTTTAGCAGCCACATTACAGAGTGCGCGGGCTGCACGGCAAATCCTCATCCCGCGCAGCAGAGTGATTTCCGAAGGGGCAAGAGTATCCCGATGAAGAACAACCGTCCTCGGCGGCGGAGTGTTCCGCCGAAATCCAACCGGCACCGTGATGTGGACTTTCGCCGGATTGAAATCGCCAAGGTTAAAATAACTCAGTGCCGTCTCGTGCGAAAGGACGCCGACCGGCTGGTCATGACGTCCGCGCGTCCATAGAAGAAAAGCGGGAGTCCGTCCATCTTCCGGCGGTGACAGATGAACCAGACGGTAGATACCCCGCTGAATGCGCTCCCAGTTGCCGCTGCGAACATGATAGGGATGGGTATTGTCCGAATAGCCGGATTCAATGGCTTGTTTCGTGGTGAAGTAGCCTTGTTGTTCCTGTGCGATTTGCATCAGCGCATTGAACTGGTCTGGTTGTCTTCGTTTCGGCATGGCATATACCCTCAACTAATTTGAGGATATGTGCAAGACTGAATTTCACCCTGTTCTCCTATCGCCCACGACCTGCTGCGCAACGGCCTCGCCCGTTTTATTTCGTCGGTGCCGCCAGTTGCCCATTCATTTGCGCCTGCCGCGCCCGTTTGCGCGCGTTTTGGATGCGCCAGTGCCGGTGGATGGCCGCCGCGACTTTATCCAGCCAGGTCTCGTCGGCAATGTGGCGCGCGAGGGTTTCCCGCGAAAACTTCTTCACGCAATAATGCTGCGGATGGCCGAGCGGTTTGAGCAGGCCCGCCCGCATGAGCAGCGGAATGTTATGCGTGCCGATGCCCAGCGCCTCGGCCACTTTCTCCTTGGTCACGAAGACGGCGAATTTTTCCAGCGCCTGTATTCTTAGTGGTGAATCAGGATTCATATATTTTTCTTGGTTATTGTGATGGCAACAGAAGCAACAAAGGTGTTCAGCGTGGCGGCATGACGCCGGCCCGCCGGGAAGATGAACGGCGCCTCAATGTATTTGGCCATCGGCAGCGTCTGCTCCTTTGCCGTGTACGGGTTAATGCGCCCTCGCTTCGCCTCTGTCACCGCCAATGGTCGGCCATTTGTCGCCAGCAACACGTAATCCGTCCGGCGCGAATCCTCCTCCTCCGACACGTCAGCGCTGGCGGGGGCATCATGGAGCGCAGCAGAGCCCGAGACCGAGACCTCCGTGCGGACCTGTGATTTGTCCGCCGGATCCCAGCCCGCCTGCCGCAAGAGCGCATCGATTAGAATGCGCGCATCGGCTTCTGTCTCTTGCTTAGCCATTTATGCTGTTTTGGTGCATTTTCCGAAGAAATCAACGAATTCCAAGTTCTTTCAATATCCGCGGCGATTCATTTTCAAGCTGCTCACGGAGTAATTCATCCGCCAGAAAAGGACTTCCCTGTGGCACCACCAGCCCACAGCTGACGCAAGCGCAGCGTCGTACCGATACTTGCTTTATATCGAGGCGGCCATCGTCCAGCTCACCGATTAAGCAATCACAACCTTCACAGATTGGGCAATCGAACTCCCACGGTACGTCGAATATTTTTGCCACTTCCTCCTTTTCCTTCATTTCGTGTTCGAATTTCACGCCATTTTCATCGCCTCGCTGAAGTATCCTGGCCTCTGTTGCTGTAAAAGACATCTCGTTTTGCCGAACGGAAATATATTTCCCGAAACCTCGGAAACAGTAACTCAGGCCCAAGCCCCCCAACTGCCTTGCGCGTGCATACACCCGGCTGACAACCCGAAGATGCTCTGCGACTTCCGGTAAGAGTCCTGCTTTAGCCATTTCTTCAGAATTGAGTGCCGAAAAATCATTATTTCCTGGCCGGATGTCCTGCCAGTCCAGATAAAAATCAAACAGTTCACGGTAGCAGCGATTCAAAAACGGCAAACCGGTCTCAAGCAGCAGGCGCGCACACTCTTCGTCGTCTTTAGGGCTGAATCCGTAATGCGCGATGCGATTACGCGTCTTTCGGAATGTGTGAAGCTTATTTCTGTCGTAAGTCTTTAGGGTGCCCGATGAGTTCTGGATTTGATCAATCAATGCATCCAGTGACAAGTCATTCTCAAGAGCCAAACCAAGCTTTGCCCTCATCACGCTCTCCCATGCGGTGGCGCACACCACCAACGCACTTGGGAACCGGCCGAGCGCAAAAAGAAATAAGCAAGTCTCGTACGACTGCAAAGAACTCGCCAAGGGGGATGCTCCAGCATGAGATGAGGGGTTGCGCGAAAGAAATTCAGCGTTGGATGCTGCTCTTCTTTCCCGTTGTTCTTTTGGCCTTCGTTTTCGTTCATTTAATCACACAGCCGCATTTTAATTCTCGGCCTGCGGATACTGTGCCGGAACAGATTATATTCTGCTATACATGTTTCTGACAATATCATAACTTTAGAGTCATGTTTGCAGAGCTGCTCCAGCAAAGGGGGTTGTCCTTGGACCGCCTCCAAAGTTTTTGCCTCGTAGCCCAGGCTGGTGGGGTCACCAAGGCCGCAAAGGGCGACGCGGCCAGGCAAAGCCTTTTCAGTCGCCAAATCAACGAACTCGAAGAGTTCTTTGGGACGGAACTCATCCGGCGGAAAGGCCGTGGAATTGTTCTAACCGAAACGGGTGAGCGCTTGAACGTCGTGGCCCGCGAGTGCTTCGCGTCCCTTCTTGACTTCAAGCGTGAATGCACAAATCAGCCAGCCGAGGTCGTCATCGGTACGGGAGAGAGCGTTATCCAATGGCTTCTGATGCCGCGGCTGGATCAAATCCGCGAGCGCATGCCGAACGTCCGCCTCAAATTCTTAAACCTTCCCACCGAGGAAACCGTGAAACAACTTTCAGACGGATTGATTGACTTCGCACTCGTCCGCAAAGATGCCGTCGCACGCCCCCTTCAGGCGAAGACCGTTGGTGTGATGGGTTACTCCCTTTTCGTTCCATGCAACTTGCATGCCGCCGACAACAAAAAGGATAACCTTAAAATCCTGGACGGTTTGCCGTTGGCAACCCTTGAGGGGGAGGGCAGCTTTCGGAGCGCATTGGCCAATTTCGCGAGGAAGCGCGGGATTCAAGTAAACGTACAGGTGGAATGCCCGTCATTTCCACTTGCCGCCCGTGCGGTGGCCAGAGGCAAAGTTGCCGCGATCCTTCCGAGCATCGCCGCTACTGATCTACAGGCCAATGGCGCAAAGCAAGTAGCTGTCACGTTTTTGAAAGAATTCGACCGCGAGATGTGCCTTGCGACCAACCCCCGCCTGATTCGAATCCGCCCCGTCCTCGAGAAAGTCGCCGCAGTGCTCCTTCAGGTTTGCCTGTTTTGAACCCGCCCCTACATTTGCCAATTCCCCGAAGATTACGTTAGCCCTTTCTTCGAAGTGTTGGTGAAGCGGTTTTCTTCGACATCGCCAGTGCTTCGATTCGTTCAGCCAATTTCAGGTTGCGTCGAAGTTCGCCGCTTAAACAGCTAGTGTAGTGTCACTTAAGTTCATTAAATAATGTATGGACTTTGGCGAGAATCAGATCGGCTGACGCCGTCCAGCGGAAGGGACGCGGGTTCTTGTTGTGAGCGGCGATGTATTCCTTGATCGCCCGGTCCAGATCGGTG
>DASYNM010000227.1:0-6198 GCA_036008545.1 Verrucomicrobiia bacterium | reverse complement strand
CTGCCACCCTCGATGGACACGGAGAGTTCGCCGATGATACCCTTAAGGTTGGCGTTTCGCTCCTGTTTTTGCAGCACGCGCAAGCCGCGCAACAACGGCAGGCCGGCCTGCACCAGGGTGGCCAATTGGCGGGTGAAGGTGGTCAGAACTTTCGACTTGACCCTGCCGCTCAATCCCGGGATTTTGATTTGAAAATTCAGGGCGCCGCCGCCGCCTTTTTTGCCGCTTTTGGCCGCGGCTTTCTTGGCTCCGGGCTGGGCGGGTCCGCCTTTGTCCTCGACCACTTTGGTGGGGAAGAACCCCATCTCTTTAATCCGGCCGATGGCTTCGTTTTGGTTCGCGACCTCGAGGGTGCCCTTGGTTTCCTTGCCCCGCGAGTCCATGGCGACGTAGTTGAATTTTGGCATAAGACTCAGGTGTACTTGACGACTTCCTCAATGGTGGTGTCCCCGTCAAAAATCCCACGCAAGCCGTCTTCGCGCAGGGTGACCATGCCCAGTTCCACGGCCTTCTGCCGAATGACGACCGTCGGCGCCCGCTCGTTGATGAGCAGCCGGATTGGCTCCGAGGCAACCAGCAACTCGAATATCCCGCGTCGGCCTTTGTAGCCGGTGTCATTGCAGTTGGCGCATCCGCGTCCGTAATAGAAAACCTTGTCGCCAACGTCATGCGGGGAAAGGTTGAGCATCGACAACTGGGTTTCGGTCGGCTCGAAAGGCGTGCGGCATTTTTTGCAAGTCGTGCGGACCAATCGTTGCGCCAGGACCGCCATCAACGTGGAGGAGATCAAAAACGGTTCCACCCCCATGTCGATCAAGCGCGTGACCGCGCCGGGCGCGTCGTTGGTGTGCAAGGTGCTTAACACAAGGTGACCGGTCAGCGAGGCTTGAATGGCGATCTGCGAGGTTTCCAAGTCGCGCATTTCCCCAAGCATGATAATGTCCGGGTCCTGGCGCAAGAAGGCGCGCAACGCTTTGCTGAAGGTCATCCCCACCGCCTCATGAACAGCCACTTGCATGATGCCTTCGATGTCGTATTCCACGGGGTCTTCCACGGTCAGCAGTTTGGCATCGATGGTGTTAATATTGCGCAAACAGGAATAAAGAGTCGTCGTCTTGCCGCAGCCGGTCGGACCGGTAACAACGAAGATACCGTTGGGCTGCTGGATGGCCGTCAGCACGTAATCAAACACGGCCTTGGGAAAACCGAGGGATTTGACATCCAGGTTCACGGCGGCCCGGTCCAGCACGCGCAAAACGACCGATTCGCCGAACTGGGTGGGCAAAGTCGAGACGCGCAGGTCAATGTTGCGCCCGGCGATTTGCATACTGATGCGTCCGTCCTGCGGCAGGCGCCGTTCGGAAATGTCCAGGTTGGACATGACTTTTATGCGCGAAATGACCGGCAGCGCCAAGTGCTTCGGCGGCGGGGACATTTCGTAGAGCGCTCCGTCCACGCGATAGCGGATTTTGAATTCATCTTCGAACGGCTCAAAGTGGATGTCGCTGGCCCGATCTTGGACGGCTTGAAAGAGCACGAGGTTGACGAAACGAATGATGGGTGTCTCGTTGGCCAGTGTTTCCAGGTCGGCTGTGGCGCCGGTGGCGGCCGCTTCGGCGGCTTCACGGGCGATGTCGTTATCCTGTCCCAATTCCTTGAGGATGTCCGCCACGCTCGATTGAGAGTCACCGTAATAGCGGATGACGGCTCTTTCGATATCACCAGGGTCCGCCACCACAGGCACTATCTCTTTGCGGATGACGTAGGCCAACTCGTCCACCATCGCGGGGTTGAGCGGGTCGGCCAAGGCCAATTGCACGGTGGAATCATGGACAGCCACCGGGAGGCACTTATACATGCGGGCAGCGTCGGCTGGAACGGCGGAAAGGATCTCCGGCGTTAACTCGCGCTCGTTAAGTTGCACCACCTCGGTGCCCAGGTGAGTCGCGATGATCTGCAACTGAGTGTCCATGTCCAGAAAGCCGAAGTCCTGCAGGATTTCGGAAAAGGCTTTGCCGCTCCGGTTGTGCTCTTCCATGACTTCCTCCAATTGCAGGTCGTCCAGAAGGCCTTGCGAGCGAATCAAATCCAAAAGAGGGCTGGAAACGTTGCCAGGCATAGGTCAGTGGGTCACCTCGGGCTGAGCGGCGGCCAACTCGGCTTGGGCCGCCTCCCATTCCGCCAGTTTCTGAATGATCGTGGTGGGGTCTTGCGCCTTGTTGACAACTTCATCACGGGCGATAAGGCCGGCGGTGTATTTTTCCATCAGGTAGCCGTCCAGCGTGAGCATCCCGTACTTGGCCCCGGTTTGAATATCGGAATTAATACGGAAAGTCTTGTTGTCGCGGATGAGCGCGGCGACCGAGGGCGTGTTGATCATGATTTCAAAAACGGCAATGCGCCCCGGCTTGTCAATGCGTGGAATCAAGAGCTGCGAAATCACCGCTTGCAAAACAGTGGACAACTGGATGCGAATGGTTTCCTGCTGGTTCATCGGAAACGCGTTGACCAAGCGATCAATGGTCTTGGCCGCGCCGGTGGTGTGCAGCGTGCCGAAGACCAAGTGCCCCGTTTCCGCCGCGGTGACGGCTGCCTCCATCGTTTCCAAGTCTCGTAATTCGCCGACCAGGATCACATCCGGGTCCTGCCGCAAAGCCCGGCGCAACGCTTCGGCAAAACTGGGAACATCGACGTGTATTTCACGTTGCGTGACGACGGCCTTTTTATGCTTATGGTAATATTCGATCGGGTCTTCGATGGTAATGATATGGGCGTCGTCGCGTTCCTCGTTGATGATGTTAATCATCGAGGCCAGGGTGGTGGTTTTGCCTGATCCGGTGGGGCCGGTGACTAGAACCAAACCGCGCGGTTTATGCAAGAGCACCTGCACGGTATGCATCGGCAAGCCAATCTGCTCCAGAGTGAGCAACTTGGTGGGAATCTGCCGCAAGACCAATCCGAAGTTGCCCTTCTCCTTGAAAACGCTGACACGGAAACGGGCCGCTTCGCCAAAAGCGAACCCGAAGTCCGCTCCGCCTTGTTCGCGCACATGCTGGATGTGGTCTTCAGAGGTGATGCTGCGCATCAATTCCTCAGTATCTTCCGCACGCAAGGCCGGCCCATCGACGCGATGGAGAGTGCCATGCACGCGGATGACGGGGGGCACGCCCACGCGAATATGCAAATCCGAGGAGCCTTCGGACACCACCAACTGCAGCAAATCGGACATCGAATACGACATAGATCAGCAAATTCTCATGAATCTTTTCATCAATCAACATCTCCCACCGTGGCGCGGATGACTTCTTCCGCGGTGGTCAAGCCGGCCATCACTTTGCGCGCGCCATCCTCGCGCAAGGTGCGCATGCCCATTTCCCGCGCGCGCGAACGCAAGACTGAAGATGGGACGCGTTCATAAATCAATTTGCGCGCTTCGTCGTCAATAACAAATATCTCAAAGATGCCGAACCGCCCGCGATAAGCTGTCTTATTGCAATCGTTGCAGCCTTTGCCGCGCATGAACGTGGCCCCGGCAGCCTTGCTGGCGTCCAGGTTCAAGGATTGCAGTTCGCTATCCGACGGCACATAGCCCTGGGCGCACTTCTTGCAGACTTTGCGCACCAATCGTTGCGCCATCAACGCCCGCACCGACGAAGCCACGAGGAAGGGCTTGACGCCAATGTCAATCAAACGCGTCACGGCGCTGGGGGCGTCGTTGGTATGCAGCGTGGAGAACACCAAGTGGCCGGTGAGCGAGGCATTGATGGCAATGGTTGCCGTCTCCACGTCTCGAATTTCACCCAGCATGATCACGTTGGGCGCCTGGCGCAGCATGGCGCGCAAAGCCGACGAGAAGGTCAGCCCAACGGTTTCGCTGACTTGCACCTGGTTGATGCCAGCCAGCAAGTACTCGACCGGGTCCTCCACCGTGATGATCTTGCGGTCTGGCCGGTTGATGAAGTTCAAGCAGGAATAAAGCGTCGTGGTTTTGCCGGAGCCGGTCGGTCCGGTCACCAGTAGGATTCCGTCTGGCAATCCGATCAGCCGCTCGAAAGTTTGCTGGTCGTCGGTGAAAAAGCCCAGTTCTGGCAAGCCCAACTTCAACCCCTCCTTGTCCAGAATACGCATGACGATACTTTCGCCGTGATTGGTGGGCAGGCACGATACGCGCAAGTCGATCAGCTTGCCGCCGACCTGCGTCTGGATGCGTCCGTCCTGCGGGATGCGCCGTTCGGCGATGGACATGTTGGACTGGATCTTGAGCCGGCTGATGATAGCGGCCTGCAACCGCTTGGGCGGGCTTTTCATCTCGTGCAACACGCCGTCAATCCGGTAACGCACGCGAAACGACTTGGAAAGCGGTTCAAGGTGAATGTCCGAGGCGCGCGCCTTGAACGCCTCCACGATCAACGTGTTGACCAGCTTGATGATCGGCGCGTCCGATTCCACCGTCGCCCCGTCGTCCGCTTCCACGCCCTTGCTGGGCAGCCCAACCTCCACTTCACCCTCGGTGATGTCCTGAATCAACTGCGAGACCGAATCATCCGCCGCCCCGTAATACTTGTTGAGCGCGTGGTCGATGTCCTCGTCCGTCGCCACTCGCAATTCGATGTCGGCGTTGAGCAACCTTTGCAGCGTGTCCACCACGTCCAGGTCCGAAGGATCGGCCAGGGCGACGGCTACGGTGTGGTCGTGCTTGGCTACTGGAATCGTCCGATAGCGCTTGGCAACGTGTCGCGGGACGGCGGCAATGACATCATCGGTAACGCGCACCTCGCCCAGATTGATGAATTCGTATCCGAAGTGCGCGGCTTTGGCCTGCGCGACATTGATAGGACGGATGAATTTATGGGCTAAAAGGGTGTCAACGACACCTTCACCGTTGGCGCTGGATTCGTCCCGCACGGTAGCAAGCTGCTCGTTGCTCACTTGCCCCATGTCCACCAATAAATCGATCAAATAGTCGTCTTTCGCGGCCACAATCTACATCCTCTCAAAATGCTGTCCTGAGCATTTAATCTAACGGCCCGGCACACTTAATGTCAAACGCGGACGACGTAAAAGACTCATCTGCCTGCCCCGCTCTCCCGGCTGCGAGAGCCTTCTCCAAAAGCCGGTGCCGGTGGCATTCACGACAGAGAGGCAGTTTGGGCAAAGAGCGTTGAACTTCGTTCTCCGGCCACGATCCCCACCTCACCTCGCGAGCGAACCACGGCCCGGAAAATCTTCACTCCAAACAACCTCTCCGTCGTTCTTTCCTTAAAGCCAGATTCATGCCATGGCCGGCGTCGCCCCTCTGTCAAGTGATTTGTTCCTTTTTGCCCAGCAATTGCAAATGAGGCTCGCCCTCTCCGGCCGCGAATAACATTTTATTGAGAGCTTTTTCGCGCATTCGCGTGGTTTTCACGCGTCAGGGTTGATTTTGAAAATGGAGTTGCAATGCGAAAAATCGAAGCGAACCTCCCGATTCGGCCACTTTAAAGCAAAAAAGAAGAAGGGCTGCACCGGGAGAAGACGGATCGACGGACATTCCTAGAACGGGGGTCCCCAAGCCACCTCCAGCTTTCCCCCGTTCTAAGAAATTCTCCCAAGCAGCCCTTCGACTCGGAATTATAGCCTATTTCATGCCAACGCCGTGAAGAGCGAAAGGTCGCAGCAATTTCTGTCCGCAAAACATTTTGGAGTGGTGTTCTCCCCACACTAATCCTAATCTTAATCGTAATCGTAATCTTAATCTTCTTCGTTCCAGAAAGTTTGAGATTATGTTTTTCCAGAGAGCACTAAATCATGAACCCCGCGCCCGCAGAGAAAAAGCTCGCTGAGGCCCGCCAATTCTTGCAGGAGTATAACTTTTCCCAAGCGGTGCCGGCTTACGAAAAGCTGACGCAGCAGTTCCCACACAAAGCTCGGATTTGGTTTGAATACGGGTGCGCGGCGGGCGGCGCCGGGCAGTTCGATCTCGTCGAGCGCGCCTGGCGCAAGGCCCTGGAACTGGAACCGAACAACAGCGAACTTCCGTTGCAGATGGGCCACCGCTACCAGGGTCTGCGCCAACCCGAGAAGGCCCGGGCCGCTTTTGAGCGGGCGGCGGCGACGGACCCGCGCGGCATCAATCCGCGCCTGGCCCTGGCCATATTGCTCGAACAGAACCATCGGTTTGCAGAGGCGCGCGAGGCGGTTGCTTCCTGCCTGGCAATC
>DASYNM010000226.1:0-15738 GCA_036008545.1 Verrucomicrobiia bacterium | reverse complement strand
ATTCCTTCCGACGACTCCTTCTTCGATTTTAAGTGTCCCTATTGCGGGGCGGTGAATTCCTTTCCCACGACCTCCGCCAACACACTGCAAGAATGCGCCTCCTGCATGGCCTCGGTCGTCGTGCCCTCAGCCGGCGTCGAGATTGGCGGCAAACTGCCTTTGCCCATGAGCACGCCGCGGCTGTTGCTCCGCAGGTTCCGTCCCGACGACTCCGTCAAGCTGGTGGAGATGGTTGCGCAGGACGAAACCAGCACGCTCGCTGTCAACGAAACGGATGTGGATCAATGGATTGAACAGCAACGCGCGGCTCGCTTCACGCAGAGCGATGCCGGGATTTATTTGGCGATTGAGCTTGTTGACGGCGGGGAACTGGCCGGCTACGTATCGCTTTATTACTCGGATGTAAGCCGCACCACGGCCGGATTCTCGCTCACAATCACGCCCGCGCGCCGCCGCCAGGGATTGGGCTTGGAAGCCACGGGAGCCGTCATGGATTTCGCCTTTGACGGACTCTGCGCGCGCCGCCTTGCCGTCTCGTCCGCCACCACGAACACCGCCGCAAGCGGGATGCTGGCCAAAGCAGGGCTGCGCAAGGAAGGCGAATTCGTCAAATCCTGGTTCGACGGCAAGGATTGGGTCAATGTGTCGTGGTATGCTTTGCTAAAAGAGGAGCGCGCCGCCCGTGCTTGACCCTTTGCGCGGATGAGACGGCTTTATCTCCTTGTATTTGTCGCCCTGGCCTGCAGCGCGTCGGCGCAAACAAATTCCTATGACCCCGAGTCCGCCTACACCCCGCGTCAAATCGAGGGCTGGCGAATTTTGGTGAACCAGAAATTGCTCGCGGAAACAAACCTATGTGATCGGACGATCAAAGTCCTGTCGATGCAACTCTTTCAGATCACGCGCGTCGTGCCCGAACCGGCGCTGGCCAAAATCCGGCAGATTCCGATTTGGGTGGAGCTGAACGACCCGCTGTTTCCGGGGATGTGCTTCCATCCGTCGCGCGACTGGCTGGCCACGCATGGCGTCAACCCGGCCAAGACCGGCGCGGTGGAATTGGCGAATGCGACCAACTTCGTGAGTTGGTCACTCGAACAACCGTGCATGGTGCTGCACGAACTGGCGCACGGCTATCATCACCTCGTTCTGGGCGACGACGATCCGCGCGTCATCCGTTGCTATCAGCACGCCCAAGCCACCGGTCTTTACGCCTCAATTCTGCGCATCAACGGCCATCACGAACGCGCCTACGCCATGACCAACGAGAAGGAATACTTCGCCGAATCGACCGAAGCCTTCTTTGGCACCAACGATTTTTATCCCTTTGTCCGGGCCGAGTTGAAAGAATACGACCCGGACATGTTCGCCTTGCTCTGCGAGGTTTGGGGCGTCAAGCCTTGAACCTCATTTTTGGGGATCGGCCATCTTTTGGTTGAGCGTGCCCACCATTTGTTTGAGCTGGGCAAGTTCCTGTTTCAAGTCCGTGATTTCCGCGGCTTGATCTTGAATTTTGGATTCTTGCTCCTGAAACTTGGCCTCCTTCGCCTCCATTTTCTGGTTCAACCCCTTGATCGCCGCCAGTTCCACGCCGTGGAGATCGGAGTCGTTGAGCGAGGTGTCGCGGTCGTTCAAAGGAAAGAGCGAGTGGAAATCCTGCGCCATGGCGCCGATGTGCCTTTGAGGATGACCTTTGTAGCTCCACTCCTTGATCGGCAGTTGCGCCACTTTGTCGAGCACCGATTCCGGTTCCACTGCCTCGAATCGATCCTTTGCGTTCCTATCACTGGTGAAGCTCCAACTGGCGTCCCCTGGAAACCAGTACACCTCCTCGGCCGTTGTCGTAAGGTCGCTGGCGAAAACAACACCGCCGTCCTCAAGCGCCATTTGACTAGTGATGGTGCCGCTGCCATCAATTCCAGTTGTGACATAGAAACCGCCCGTGGAGCGGACATTGAAGGAGTTTTCTATCCCTCCAGGCGCAGCTTGGGACAAGGGGTTGAAAACATAGGGGTTCGCATCGGCCCAGACGAATTCGCCTGGCTGATTGGCCACGGCGGTGGTCCCGGCCGCGAAGGACTGCGCGGCGCTGGCGATATTGCCTAAACCGCCGGGAATGGTGGAATAATTGTTGCTGACCAGGTTGCCACTCCCGCCACCGATGGCGGAGTAAGAGGAATTACTTTGGACGGTATTAAACCCGCCACCGACGATGACGTTGTTCCATGAGTTGCTCAAGATGGTGTCCGTATATCCACCGCAGATCACATCGGTCCCGTAGTTGTTGGTGTCACCTTGAATGGTATTATATAAACCCCCGCCAATCGCGGAGTACGGGGAATTGTCCAGAATGGCGTTCACGTAACCACCGGCGATCACGCCCTCCCAATCATTCTCGCCAATAGTGTCGAACCAGCCGCCGGCAATTGAAGCGTGGTCGGCGCCATTGCTGATGGAATTCTGCTGGCCGCCGCCAATGAAAGCATCCTCAACGTAGATCGCATTTTCATCGCCACCGCTGATGGTCGCGGACGCAGAGTTGGAACTAATCAGGTTGTTGAGGCCACCGCCAACAACGGCGTTGGCGGTGTTGGGCCCTATGAGGTTATTGTCACCGCCAGCAATGGTCGACTCGGTGGAATTCGTCTCGATGGCGTTTTCAGAGCCGCCGCCGATCGTGGAGCCGCCTGATGAGGCAAGGATTCGGCTAGAGTATCCGCCTCCGACGGTGGAATAGGAGGAATTGCTGGAGATGGTATTGAAATCTCCGCCACTCATGGTGGAAAAGCTGGAATTGATATCCACGGTGCTGCCTTGGCCTCCGCCAATGACGGAGGCGTAGGAATTGCTGTTGATGCTGTTGATGAGGCCGCCGCTGATGACAGAAAAATCCGCAACCGGGCCGATGGTACTGGTGAACACCTGGCCGTTCCAGTTTGTCGCCCCGCCACCGGCAATGACCGATCCCACCGTGCCGGACGCAACGGAGTTCACCGGTGCGCCGCCGATGATATTCGGCGCCCCGGTGATATTGGTGGTTGCCGCCAAAGTGGACGCCCCACCGAACTCCACCCGCATCGCGCGTTCGCCATTGACATGCAGTTCCATGGGCTGATCGTCGGATGTCCCCACGTAATTTACGCCGGCAGTTGTGCCGCTGTTACCGGAGAGCTGCCAGAAACTCGATGCCGCCAAGCCATCGAGTTGGGCCGCGTTGACGTTGGTCAGCCCCGTGCCATTGCCGGTGAAACTGTTGTTCGCGTTATCGAACGTCACGGCATTGGCGTAAGTGCCGGATACATTGGCCGAAGCCACGGGGCCGCTAATCTGGTCCGCGGCGACCGGTCCCAAAACATTGCTCGCCGCATTCGCGAAGATCGAATACGGGGTGGGCGTGATTTCCTGCAGCGGATCAAGCGGAGTGTAAGCCAGGGTGTTGGCGGGATTGTTGGTGCGCACGTCCACTTCCAGCCAGTAATTGCTGCCGGTGAATACATCCGCGCCAAAATTCACAGTCGTATTGAACAGGCCGTTGGTCACGGGCACGTTGGTGGAAAAGGAGTTGCTGCTGACGTAATTGTTGCCCAATGGATCGCTGGCCAGTTTAAAGCGGAAATCGTAGAATCCCTCGGCCGGGCTTCCGCTGATGTTGAGCCGACCCTGATACGTGAAGGTCGTGCCTTGCGCAAAGACCTGCGAAAGGTGCGAATCAATGAAGATCAGCAACATGACAACGAGTGCAAACTTTGACGTGTATTTCATAAGTGTTGGTAACGCTGAGTATTTGTTTTCCGACTCGATTATCCCGCCCGGAACTCCTTGCCTCTCGCAAACAAAATCGCCGAGGCCTATAGAATTGTTCCGGGAACACCGTCCTTACTCTGCACTTCTTACTCGCCAACTGCCAGTGTGTCAACCGAAAATTATTTGACATCGAAAATGCTTCGGCAAGACGCGCTCCTTCGCCGGGCAAATTCATGGCGGGCAATATCTTGCGTCTCTCGCCGCGATTCCTTACCTTGCCCGGCACAGATGAGAAATGGTCAAACATCAAAGGCCGCCCGCCGCAATGGCGCACGCCATTCCTTGGCGAAGGAAATTCCGCCCATGCCGCCGGGGACGTGCCTCACGACGCTGGATAATGGCTTGGTGGTCATCACGCGTGAAGATCATAGCGCGCCGGTCGTCTCGGCCCAGGCCTGGTGCCACGCCGGCAGCATCACCGAGGGCAAATGGCTTGGGGCGGGTCTCTCGCATGTTTTGGAACACATGCTTTTCAAGGGCACCACTACACGCCCCGGCAGTCGCATCGACCAGGAAGTGCAGTCGGCTGGAGGCTACATGAACGCCTTCACCTCCTTCGACCGCACCGTTTATCACATCAATGTGCCCAATACCGGCGCCAAAGTGGCCATCGATATTCTCTGCGACATCATGCAAAACGCCACCTTGCCGGCGGACGAATTGCACAAGGAATTGGACGTCATCCGCCGCGAGATGGACATGAACCAGGACGATCCGGGTCGGCGCGCCGGGCGGCGTTTGTTCGAGACCGCCTACACCAAAAGCCCCTACCGCTTCACCATCATCGGTTACCCAGACATTTTCAACACGCTCAAGTCGGACGACATTCTAGGCTATTACCGCGAGCAATACGTGCCCAATAACATTTTCTTTGTCGTCACCGGCGACATCAAAGCGGCGGATGCCACGGAGCAAATCCGCCAGGCTTTCGCCAAGAGCAAATCGCGGGCGTTGTCCCCACTCGTGCTCCCCCGCGAACCGCGCCAAACCGCCCCGCGCGATATCGTCGAGGAAGCGCCCATCGAACTGGGCTATTTTCATTTTGCCTGGCACATTCCCGACATTCGGCATCCCGACATGCCGGCGCTGGATATTTTGGCCTCGCTTCTGGGTAGCGGGCGCAGTTCTCGCATTTACCAACAAGTGCGCGAGAAAAAGGGCCTGGTCACCTCTGCCGACGCCTGGACCTACAGCCCCGGTGAACAAGGGCTTTTCGGAATGAGCGCGGTCATGGCGGCGGATAAATTTGCCGCCGCGCGCGACGCCATGCTGGCGGAAGTCGAGCGCGTCCAGCATCAGCGCGTGCCCGCCGCCGAGCTGGCCAAAGTTATCAAACAATTCTCCGCCGCCACGCTGGCCACGCGCAAAACCATGCAGGGCCAGGCCCAGGATCTTGGCTCAAGCTGGATGGCGGCCAGCGACCTGAATTTTTCCGAGCGCTACCTCGCCGCCGCACGCAAGGTGACTCCGGCCATATTGCAGCGCGTGGCCCGCCAATACTTGACGCCCTCCAACCGCACTCTCTATGCCCTGTTGCCGGCGGGCGCCGCGCCCAGCGCAAAGGAAACCGCACAAGTCTCCGTCGAATCCGCCACCCAAAAAATCGTCTTCCCCAACGGCCTGCGTCTGCTGGTCAAGGAAGACCATCGCCTGCCCTTCGTCGAGTTGCGCGCGGTCTTTCAGGGCGGCGTGCTGGTCGAAAATGAGCACAACAACGGCCTGACGCAACTCGCCTCCAAAATGTTGCTCCAGGGCACGCGTCGGCGTAGCGCGGAGCAGATCGCTGTCGCGGTTGAGTCGGTGGGCGGCAGCATCGACAGCTTCGGAGGCAACAACAGTTTTGGTTTGACAGCGGAAGTGATGAGCGGCGATTTCAAGAAGGGCTTCGATGTTTTTGCCGATGTTCTGCTCAACCCGTCTTTTCCCGCCGAGGCTTTTGCGCGCGAGCAAGGCATCCAGTTGGAATTGATTCGCTCGCAGCGGGACCATTTGCTGCAAAGTTGCAACCAGGCCATGCGCAAAGCCCTGTTCGGTCCCGTCGGCTACGGATTGGACCCACTCGGCACGGAAACCAGCGTGGGTAAGCTGCGCACCGGCGACGCAGCCGAGTTTTACCATCGGCTGGCCACCCCTGAAAATTGCGTGTTTGCCATTTACGGTGACGTGTCCACGGGTGACGTCAAAAAAGCCGTCCAACAAACCTTTGGACGCTGGAAAAAAGGCCCGCCGCTCCGCTGGCCGGCTCCGACCGCGCCCGCGTTGACGGAAATCAAGCGCGTCACCGACTTCCGCGACAAAAAGCAAGCCGTGATGCTGGTCGGTTTTCCGGGCCTGACGATCAGAGATCCAGACCGTTACCCATTGGAACTTTTGCAAGAGGGATGCAGCGACCTCGGTTCGCGCCTTTTTCTGCGCGTGCGCGAAAAACTGGGCCTGGCCTATTTTGTTGGCGCGCAGAATTTTCTCGGATTGGTACCCGGCTATTTCGCCTTTTACGTCGGCACCGCGCCCGAAAAATTGGCGGAGGTCGAACGCGAACTCATGCAGGAAGCCGAGTTGCTGCGCAACGAAGGCTTGACCGCCGAAGAATTGGCGCGCTGCAAAGCCAAAGTCATCGGCCAAAGAAAAATCGCCCGACAAGACCTCGGTGGACTGGCCGTGACGATGGCGCTGGACGAACTTTACGGCCTCGGCTACGGCCACATCGACACCGAGGACGCCCATTACGAAGCCGTGACCCTCGGGCAAATCAAAGCCGTGGCCGCGAAATATCTGCAGCCCGCCGCCGCCGTCATCGCTGTCATTCGACCGGCGGACGCTTAAACACTACCGCCTTAGGAAGCAAATCCGATTCGTCCAGTTCCATCGCGCCGTTTCTTTGAAAATCTTTTGCAGCGCGCGGATGAGTCCGCCAATATCCGAGGAGGGAATCGTTTTCTCATCGACAAATATTATGCCGCCGTGGTCGCGGCCCGCTTCCGCCCAAGTTTTGAGCAAAGGCGGAATGGTCTTCCGGTCGTAAGTAACCAGCGTCAATCCTTGCGCCATCGCTTCGCGGAGGAGGAAATCGTCGGCCCGTCCCATGCCACGTCCGCCTTCCCATTCGGCCAGCCAGTGGACAACGATACTTTTATTGGCACGGCACAGCCCCTCCCCTAAGTCGGGCGACAGGTGCTCGTCCAGCAGAAGCCTGAGCATGGCGTCAATCTTTGGCTCGATCGTTGAGGATGAACTCTTCTGCTTGCGGGAGCAGGCGCGAGAGCGATGCGAAGTCCATCGCGTCGTTATCGGCCAGAGCCTCGTTGATTTCATTCGGGAACGCCTCGGCGTAGCTGAACGCGGCCTGAATCTTGGCAACCGGCCAGCGCAGATGACGAGCCACCTTCGCAACATCGTTTTTATAACCCCGCGCCACCATCATGATTTCCCATATCGCCAGCGTGCTGCCTTGGACATAGGCATGTCGTCCCACGGTGGAATCCCGGAAGTCAACGAAGGCGAACTCCGACCGGCGCAGTCCTTCCTCCACCAACCGGGCGCTGGCGTCGCTGGGTGTCCAACCATGCTGTCGGGCCATCTTCCGCAAGCGTTGGCTGCTCTTGCTCGGGAGACGCATGCTGATCACCACGGAATCGTTTGTTTTCATCGCTTTCTCTTTCAAATGTAACTATTGTAAGGATTGTAGCATTCTGAGTGATCAGCGTCAACCGGCTTTGTTTTCAGGTGTTGGAAGCATCGGAATCGAGATGTGCCACCGACCCCTGCCAAGCGGGCGCATCTCATTTTTTGCACATTACTCTGAGCGCGTCCGATAGCGTCCCCTCGCCCCGCGGCAACGCGGGGAGAGGGACAGGGAGAGGGGTGCGTCTGGTTGAGCCTCCTCTCCCCGGCCCTCTCCTCCACAAGCATGTGGAGGAGAGGGAGTTGAGCGAAGTCGTCTAAAAAGTGAGATGTGCCCCTGCCACGCCGCCAGCGCGATTTGCTCTTGCTCCGGCGCGCGCCTATGATACTGGACAGCATGACCGCAATTAAATCGATTCGCCCGGAGGAAATTAACGCACCGGGTCGGTTCGTTTGCTTTCGAAGGAGTCACGCTCTGTGCCGGGCTTGCAAAAGTCGCAACTCAAAAAAGTGAGCGCCGCGCCTGATCCATCCACATCGCCTCCGGCCACGGTGCGTTTGACTGGTATTACGAAGCGCTTTGGTTCCGTCACGGTCTTGCGGGAAGTATCATTCGAGGGGCAGCCAGGGGAGGTTCATATCCTCGCCGGTGAAAATGGCGCGGGCAAAAGCACCCTCATCAAAATTCTCGCCGGCATCCACACCGATTTCGAGGGCACCATCGAACTTCAGGGCCGCCCCGTCCGCCCGCGCTCGCCGCTCGAAGCCAAAGCGCTGGGCATTGCCGTCATTCACCAGGAACTGTCGCTCATCGGCCCGATGAGCGTGGCGGACAATATTTTTCTGGGCCGCACGCCGACCCGCGCCGGGTTCGTCCAGGAAGCGAAACAAAAGGAGGCGGCGCAACACTGGGTCCGCCAGCTTGGCTTGGATCTGGACGTGAGCCAGGCCGTCGAACGCTTTCCCGTTGCCACCCAGCAATTGATCGAAATCGCCAAGGCGCTCAGCCAGGACGCGCGCGTCATTGTGATGGACGAGCCGACCAGCGCGCTCAACGCCCCTGAAGTCAATACACTTTTTGCCCTCATCCAATCGCTCAAGCAGCGCGGCTGTTGCATCATTTACATCACCCACAAAATGGAGGAAATCGAGCGCATCGCCGACCGCGTCACCGTGCTGCGCGATGGGCAATGCGTCGGCACGGCTCCGGCGGCGGAATTGCCCGCGCCGAAGTTGATTCAATGGATGGTCGGGCGCGATTTGGGCGAACAATTCCCGCGCCGCGCTCCGCATTTGGGTGCGGAACGGATGCGCCTGGAGAATTTTTCCGTCTATTCGTCCGGCTTCTCCTCGCGCCCTGCGGCTGAGGACGTCTCCCTGTCCGTGCGCGCGGGCGAGGTTCTCGGTTTGGGCGGCTTGCAAGGATCAGGCGCAAGCGAGTTGCTCTTGGGCCTCTTCGGCGCTTACGGCGCGGCGACGCGTGGCCGCTTGCTCCTGGAAAACACTGAGCAGCGTTTTAATTCTCCACGCCAAGCCATCGAGTCCGGCGTGGCGCTCCTGACCAACGACCGCAAGGCGACCGGCCTGGTGCTCTCTCTGTCAATCATCGCCAATGCCACGTTGGCCGGCTTGCGTCCGCTTTCCCCCGGCGGCTGGCGGCGTCCCGATCGCGAACGCCAGGCTGCCGAAGCGATGACCACGCCGATGCGCCTCCGCGCAGCCTCGCTGGAGGACGAAGTGGGCACGCTTTCTGGCGGCAACCAGCAGAAGGTCGCGCTGGCCAAGTGGCTGCAAACCCGCCCCCGCCTCCTCATGCTGGACGAGCCGACGCGCGGCATCGATGTCGGCGCCAAGCGCGAAATTTACCAACTGGTGGAGCAATGGACTGCCGACGGCATCGCCATTCTGCTGATCACTTCGGAGATGCCCGAATTGTTGACACTAAGCGACCGCATCGCCGTCATGCACCGAGGCCGCGTCACGGCCGAGTTTTCCCGCGAACAGGCCAATCCTGAATCAATCCTGACGGCGGCCATGGGGCAAACCGGATGAAATCCTCCCCGTGGAAATCGGCCTTGGCCAGTTCCGCTGGACGCGCCTTGCTGGCGTTGTTGCTCGTGCTGGCGGCGGGCGCAGTCTTCAATGCAGACGGCGCGTTTTTCAAAGTCGGCACGCATCGCGACACACTGCGGCAGGCCTCGGTCTGCGGCATGTTGGCCTGCGGCATGACGCTGGTGATCATCTCGGCCGGAATTGATCTGGCCGTGGGCAGCCTCGTGGCGCTGGCGGCAGTGTGCGGGGCGAAAATGGCGATCCACTGGAGTTGGCCTGGGTGGGAAGTCGTGCCCGCCTGCCTCGCGGTCGGCGCGTTGTGCGGCTCGGTCTCGGGTTGGGTGACGGCGCGTTTGCGTGTGCAGCCTTTCATCGCGACTCTTTCCATGATGGTTCTGGCGCGCGGTCTGGCTAAGTACGCTTCCGGCGGCATGAAGGTTTCCACCGCCGTACCAAATCCCGACGGCACTTATCGTCAAGTCGATGTCCCCGCTCTGTTTGACAACATCGATCATTCCGTGCTGCGCGGCAATTTGTCCATGGTCACGGTCATTTTCGTAGCGTGCGTCGTGCTGGCTTGGCTCGCTTTGTCCAAGCATCGCTGGGGCCGTTACCTCTACGCCATCGGCGGCAACGAAGAGGCGGCGCGGCTTTCGGGCGTGCCGGTGGTGGGCGCGAAGATTTGCGCTTACGCGGCCTCAGGCCTCTTCGCCGCAGTGGCCGGCCTGTGTCAGGCGGCGCAGGAACAGCAAGGTGATCCCGAAGCCGGCGCCGGTTACGAATTGACCGCCATCGCCATGGTCGTCATCGGCGGCACCAGCTTGATGGGCGGGCGCGGCGGAATGGGCTTGACGCTGCTGGGAGTCCTGACTATCGGTTATCTCGATAAAATCCTCAGCATCAATGCCGTGCCGGAGGCTGGCCGATTGGTGCTCACGGGCGTTATCATTGTGGCCGCGGTGCTGACACAACGGCGCGGCCGAACGTAAACGATTTCGATTCTCTATGCGCGCAAAAATAGTCTCGGTTCTCGCCGGCTTGGCCCTCGCGTCAGGCGCCTTCGCCCAAACTCCGGCCCGCACCTACACCATCGGGATGTCCCAGTGCAACTTGGGCGAACCTTGGCGCGTGCAGATGAATGCCGACATCCGCGCCGCCGCCGCCCAACACCCCGAACTTAAAGTCATTTTCAATGATGCCCAGAACGACACGCTCAAGCAGCGCGCGCAAGTCGAGGAATTCGTCAGCGCCAAGGTCGATCTGCTCATCATCAGCCCGAAGGAGGCGCAACCGTTGACCGAGCCGGTGGCGCGGGCTTTCGAGGCCGGCATCCCCGTAATTGTTCTTGACCGCGCAGTGCTGGGCGACAAGTTCACCTGTTTCATCGGCGCTGACAATAAGAAAATTGGCAAGGCCGCCGGTCAATGGATTGCCAAAAAGCTTGGCGGCAAAGGCAACGTGGTGGAATTAAAAGGTCTGATGACCTCCATTCCCGGCCAGGATCGTCACGACGGTTTTCGGGAAGGTATTGCCGGCACGGATATCAAGGTCATTTTCGAGGCCGACATGAAATGGCTGGAGCCCAACGCGCGCCAGGAAATGGAATCCGCGCTCTCGCGCTTCGACCACATCGACCTGGTCTATGGCCACAACGATCCCGGAGCGCACGGCGCCTATCTGGCGGCCAAGGAGGCCGGGCGGGAAGGCATTCTCTTCGTCGGCATCGACGGCTTGCCCCAGGAAGGAGTGCCCTACGTGAAACAAGGCATCCTGGCCGCGACCTTCCGTTATCCGACAGGCGGGGCGGAGGCAATCGACGCCGCGCTGAAAATCTTCAAAGGCGAACAAGTGCCGAAAAAGATCGTGCTGGGCACATGTTTGTTCGACAAAAGCAACGTGGACGCCGGTGGGGAGGCGCTGCCTTGACGGTTGGGCGCGAGATCGATCCATGAAAAGAGTCAAAGCTGGTCGAGAATGGAACGCGTTAGAAATTGTTGCTTGCGTTCCCACCATGGTGTGGTATTGTTCATTTGTGTGGCGCTCCGGCGCCTGTTCTTTGACATTTTGCAGAGGGACGGGAAGTGAAGGAAGAACGCTAAAGGCTGAAGCCTTGTCGGCTGGTGAGTGACACCGACTCAGGGGTCTTGTTCCCGGGTCGATCCAACTCTATCCCCCTTCGTGTCTCTTCGTGATCTTCGTGGTGAATTAGCCTTGGGGTCATGTAAGTCATTGATTTCCAAGATAGTTTTGGATATTTTCAGGCTTCTATTGGAAAGTCGTCCCGGCCTGATCAGTCGCACTCAGTCGCACTCAGTCGCACTCAGTCAAACCAGTTACCGGAAAACTGGGTTACAGAAGCTAACAAAGGTCACGAAGTTGGATTCTCCCGCACGGAATCGGAACCAAGCCAAAGCCCCTTCGTTACCTTCGCGAGCTTCTGTTCAAATCTCTACAGCCCTCCGACGTTTTGCGCGGTTTTCACGCAACTCCGCCCCAGGCAGTTCCGCTTGGTCAAGCCAGTCGCACCCAGTCGCACCCAGTCGCACCCAGTCAAACCAGTCAGCTGATTTGATTGGACTGGACCACGCCTTTTCAAGCCTAATTAAGCCGACGATGAACGAAAATACTCCCGCGCCCATGATCGACGCTTATGCGCGATCCACGCGCCGCGAGATGATCAGGCGCACCACCCGTTTGGCGGCGACGCTGGCGCTAGGTTCCGCCCTGGCCCCTTTGCTAGAGGGGCAAGGCGGGCGCGGTTTTAAGATCGGCGCTCCCGAATGGTCTTTGCGCAAAACCGACCCTTCCTGCTTCGAGGTCGCGCGCGAAATCGGCCTCGACGGCGTGCAGGTCAACCTCGGCAGCCTCAGCGACCACATGCACCTCCGCCAGCCGGCCGTGCAGCAGGCTTATTTAAGCGCCGCCCGGCAAAACGGATTGGAGATAGCCTCACTGGCCCTGGCCGCGTTGAACGATATCCCGCTCAAAAGCGATCCTCGCGCCACGATTTGGCTGCTGGATTCCATGGACGTGGCGCGGGCGCTGCGTGTCAAGGTGATTTTGGTCGCCGAGTTTTACCACGGCGAACTCAAGGGCGACAAGGAAGGGGTCGATCGCACGGTGGATTTGCTCAAGGAATTTGCGCCGCGCGCCGAGAAAGCGGGCGTCATTCTCGGCTTGGAAAATTATCTCAGCGCTCCGGAAAATCTGGATATTCTCCAGCACGTTGGTTCGCCTGCGGTGCAGGTTTATTATGACGTGGGCAATTCGACCGACAAGGGCTACGACATTTACCAGGAAATCCGGATGCTCAAGGGCCACGTCTGCGAATTCCACGCCAAGGACGGAAATTTCATGCTCGGCCAGGGCCGCATCGATTTTCGCAAAGTCCGCCAGGCAATGGACGACATCGAATACCGGGGCTGGATCCAGATCGAAGCCGAGGCGCCGCATTCGCTGGTGGAGGATTACCGCGCGGACTTGAAATTTCTCAAGGGCATATTCCCGGCTTGAACAAGGCGCAATTTGGAGCACGCTGTTGAAATGAACCTGGGCAAAGCAAATGAGTGGAACTGCCACCTGACAATTTTATGAGCAACGAAATTTCAATCTCCCTTCCGAATTCCACTCTCACGCGCCGCCAGTTTCTGGCCACCGCCGGGGCGTCGGCCTTATCGCTGGCAGTCGCGCAACCGGGGCTGGCCCGCACCGATGACAGCGGTGCCAAAATCAATCTCGGCCTTATCGGCTGCGGCGGTCGCGGCACGTGGATTGCCGATCTGTTCCTGCAAAACGGACATTACAACCTGGTAGCGGTGGCGGACTATTTTCCGGACCGGGCCGAGGCGGCGGGAGAAAAATTTATAGTTGATAAGTCTCGCCGCTTCTCCGGTCTGTCCGCCTACCAGCGCCTGCTCGAGCAGAAGCTCGACGCGGTGGCGATTATTTCGCCGCCCTATTTCCATCCGGAGCAAGCCGCCGCGGCCGTCGAGGCGGGCAAGCACGTCTATTGCGCAAAGCCCATCGCCGTCGATGTGCCCGGCTGCCAGCTCATGGCCGAAAGCGGGCGCAAAGCCACAGAGAAGAAACAGGTCCTTCTGATTGACTTCCAGACCCGCGCCCATCCTTCCTACCAGGAGGCGGTGCGTGTCGTGCATGCGGGCGGCATCGGCAAAATTATCTCCGGTGAAGCCGGCTACCAAACCGGCGACACTTGGAGCAGCATGGATGCAATGATCAGGGAGCATCCGAATGACATCGAGGCTCGCCTGCGCGGCTGGGGAGCCGACCGTACGCTGTCCGGCGACATTATCACCGAGCAGAACATTCACGCGCTCGATGTCGCCTCGTGGATCCTTGACGCTGCACCCGTGAGCGCCTACGGCGCCGGTGGTCGCACTCGCCCACCATTGCCGAACGGCGTCTGGGACAATTTTTCGGTGATCTTTGAATATCCCAACGACGTTCGCCTCACTTTCAGTTCCAAGCAGGATGGCAGGGGCTGGGATGACATCGCCTGCCGCGTGTATGGCCAGAACGGCACGATTGACACGCATTATTTTGGCGAGATCAAGGTCCTGTGCGACGACGCTTACAATGGCGGCAAGATGGCCAATCTTTACACCGATGGCGTCGTCATCAATATCGCCACTTTTCACCGGCTCATCACCTCGGGTGACTATTCCAATCCAACCGTTGCGCCGAGCGTGCGGAGCAACCTGACCACCATTCTCGGCCGCACGGCCGCCTATCGGCGTGCTGATGTCACATGGGACGAAATCATCAAGGCCAACGAGAAATGGGAGGCCGACCTCAAAGGACTCAAGGCGTGATTTAAAGGATGTTCGGGAGGGGCGAGCGCCCGCGAGTCCCTTGACGAGTCCGATCCATTTCACGGGCTCGCGGCGCTCGCCCCTCCCGAAGTTGGCTCAGGGTCGGCGATGAGATTGGTCCCAAATTGCAGGTGTAAATTGTGCTTGAATCCGCGCGTGGATGGGTTAACTTCCCGGCCTATTATTTAAGATTATGTCTCGAATCTGCGAACTAACCGGCGTCGGCTCCCGAAAGGGCAGCCATATTTGGCGCAGTGGTAAAGCCAAGAAAAAGGGCGGCATCGGCACCCACATCACCGCCATTACCAAGCGGCGTTTCATGCCCAATCTCCAACGTGTCAAAGCGTTGGTGGACGGGGAAGTCCGTTACATGCGCGTCACGGCCAAGGCGATCAAAAAGGGCCTGGTGACCAAGGCGCCCAAGAGGCGCTGGAGCAAAGACCAATTGGCCGCAAAGCCAGCCGCTGCTTAACCCGCCCTCCGCTATTTCCTTTTCAAGTGGTGCATGGTAGCGCGCTTTAATTCGCGCTCCGCGTCGCGCTCCTTGATATCGTGGCGTTTGTCGAATTCCACCTTGCCTTTGCCGACCGCGAGGGAGACTTTGACTCGGCCATTTTTCCAATAAAGTGACAGCGGGATGAGCGCGTTGCCTTTGACCGAAGCCAGGCCGAGCAGTTTGCGAATCTCTGACTTGTGCAGCAGCAACTTCCGAGGCGCCTTGGGCTGGTGACCGAAGCGATTGGCCTGGGCGTATTCGTCGATGTGCGCGTTGTAAAGCCAGGCTTCTTCTTTTTCTACGCGGGCAAAAGCGTCGTTGATTTGCGCGTTGCCGGCGCGAAGGGCCTTCACTTCCGAGCCGTGCAGAACGATGCCGGCCTCAAACGTTTCCAGGATGTTGTAGTCGCGCCGGGCTTTGGAGTTGTGCAGGATTTCAGCCATAAGCTAGACGGCAATCCTTCCAGGCCGGCGGCCAGGGGCGGGTGCTAACGTCCGCGCCGTTTCTTGGTGGTCGGCTGAATTTCTTCCTCGCCTTCCGGGTTGGAGATATAGGCCATTTTGTCCTCGATGAGTTCAAGCAGAGCAATATCGGCGGCGCCGAGGTTGCCCGCTTGATCGACCAAGGGACGGCTGTTGCCACCACCGGAAGTCAATTGGCGGACGCGCCGCGAGATGATATTCACCAAGACGTTGGGATTGCCCACCTTGGCCAAAGCTAGCTTAATGTATTCGCTATTCACGAGCCACTCAGGTTACCGCGTGGAAAACCAAACGCAACAAGAATGTTGGTTTATTTAATAGTAAAAACAAGGTCCTTCATTGCCGCCGCCGGCGCGCGGGATGAGCTGCTGGAAGGGACGCCATTCGACATGGCCGTCGAACATGCCCAAGTTGGACCCGGACGGAATCCTGGCGTTGGCCATGTGAGCGCTGG
>DASYNM010000225.1:0-19772 GCA_036008545.1 Verrucomicrobiia bacterium | reverse complement strand
GCATCGCAAAAATAATGCGCTCCTAGCGGCCTCTTTTGCCGGGCGGCCTGCATGAACTTCCGCACCAGCGGCAGTTCCGTGCCGGTTTCCATGGGGTAGCACGGGCTGGTCTTTTCGTCGCGGATAATCGCCCGGAGTTTGTGTCGGCGGAAAAGCTGTTGCATTTCCCTACGCACGGACGACTCAGTTTCGCCCGGCAAAGTCCGCCGGTCCAGGCTGGCTTCGCAATGGGAGGGCACAATATTCGGTTGACTGCCTCCTTGGATCGAACCGACGCTGGCGGTCGCGCAACCCAGTAATGGGTGGCGTCGTCGTTGCAATTGCCGCGTGTAATCGGTTTGCAATAGATCGACGATGCGCGCCATTTCATGCACCGCGTTGCGCCCCAAATGCGGACGCGCCCCATGCGCGGCCTTGCCGCGTGTTTCAAGTCGAAGCCAGAGACTGCCCTTGTGCGCTGTCACCACGCGCAGGCGGGTTGGTTCGCCGACGATGGCCAAATCCGCCTTGAACCCGCTGGCGGCCAGCGCTCGCGAGCCGGCCTGCTCATTTTCCTCATCGATCACTCCCGCGAAGATGATCTCGGTGGACGCGGGGCGCGACTGGTTTCGCGCGAGGGCCATCAAAGCGCCTAGCATGGATGCGATGGAGCCTTTGGTGTCGCACGCGCCTCGGCCATAAATCCGCCCGTGACGGCGGCGCGGCACGAACTGGCCTGGCGAGAACGCACCCACGGTGTCGGTATGCGGCGCGAGCAGAATGCGTTGTTTGATCGCGCCCACCGGCACAATCCGCGCCAGGACGTTGGACCTGCCGGGCCGGACTTCTTGCACGTCAACGTCCAGGCCAGCCTTGCCGGCGGTGGCGGCCAGGAAATCGGTTACGCGTGACTCGCCAGCGTCGGGATGATTCTGGGGCAGGAAGGCGGGATTGACGCTGGGCAAGGCAATGAGTTCGCATGCGAGTTTTTCAATCTCAGTCACCGACGCAGGTTAGACTTTAAACATGACGGCGCAAGGCAAACTGACTTCAGTTTATGCGGTGTGCCACCTTCTGGTGGAGAGGCGTATCACCTTTTTCGTATGTGAACGTCCCGTTGCCTCTTACACCCAAGACACACCCATTTGTATGATTGTAGAGGGTCCACACGTCGGAATCGCTATCTTTCTCGAATCTCCTGACTTCAAGGATCGCGCCCAAATCAAATAAGAATTTAGTGGCGCCGTTACTTGCGTTAACCCGAATCCCCTCAAGCCTCTGGCCGCTCAGTCGACCCATCGCTGCGCGCTTTGCCCGCAAAGACGATGAACTGGTTGCTACCAGCGATTTAGAGATCCCAATCCTCCAATAAGCGCAAAATATCCAAAGCCACCATTTGCCTTTAACATGCACAATCCTACACGAAGCCCGCTCCTGAATGTGCAGATGCGGCGAACTTGAAACATACGGTTCGCGAATTCTCAGTATCGGATTTCCAAAACTCATCGTGAGGTTGAGCTGCCGTTCCCATTCCACACCCCAACAGAGCTTCCCAAGCAGGCCTCTCGTGACATTTGAAATAGTTTTCATGTTCTCGGCTCGATACGGCTCGTCGGCTAGGGTGCGCTTTATTCTGGCAATTTTAAACTTTAAACTTTCTCCATCACGGGTATTTTTCTGGCCGCCATGACATACGATCCATTGCTGACACTCGAACTGCCCGGTATTAAAAAACTCAAGAGCGGCAAAGTCCGCGAAGTCTTCGATCTGGGCCAGCGCCTCTTGTTCGTCGCCACCGACCGCATCTCCGCCTTCGACTGCGTCATGCCCAACGGCATCCCACGCAAGGGCGAGGTGTTGACGCAAATCTCCTACTTTTGGTTCGACCAAACCAAGCACCTGACGCCAAACCATCTGGCCGCCAGGGCCGGCGATCCGTTGCCGACCGAGTTGCAAAAATTCGACGCGCTGCTCGCCCGCCGCAGCATGGTGGTGCAAAAGGCCCAACCCCTGGCCATCGAGTGCGTCGTGCGCGGCTATCTCGCCGGCTCCGGTTGGAAGGATTACCAGAAGACCGGCGCCGTGTGCGGCCTCAAACTGCCCGCCGGTTTGCGCGATTCCTCCCGCTTACCTGAACCTCTCTTCACACCTGCCACCAAAGCCGAGACGGGCCACGACGAAAACATTTCCTTCGCCCAGGCGTGCGAAATCACAGGCCGCGATATCGCCGAGAAGGCGCGCGACTTGAGCCTGAAGATTTACTCGTTCGCCGCTGATTATGCGTTGCAGCGCGGGCTTATCATCGCGGACACCAAGTTTGAATTCGGCTTGATCGATGGCAAACTGGTGTTGATCGACGAAGTGCTCACGCCGGATTCCTCCCGCTTTTGGCCCGCCGACCAATACCAAGCCGGGCGCGGCCAGCCGAGTTTTGACAAACAGTATGTGCGCGACTACTTGGAAACGCTCTCCTGGAACAAACAACCGCCCGCGCCTGCGCTGCCAGCGGACATCGTGGCCAGGACGACCGCGAAATATTTGGACGCCTACGCGCGTTTGACAGGGCGGACGTTATGAGGCCATGCGCAATCGGGCTCATCTGACTTTTTGGACGACTTCGCTCTACTCCCTCTCCTCCACACACTTGTGGAGGAGAGGGCTGGGGAGAGGAGGTTCGTCCATAGAATGCCCCTCTCCCTATCTCTCTCCCGCCGGGCGGGGCGAGGGGACGTAATCCAACGATTGCAAAAGGATTCGCCAGAACGTGGGATGCGCCATGCGAAATCTTGTCGATGACTTTCTTGTCTATTTGCGGCATGAACGCGGGCAGTCTGAACAGACGCAGAAAACCTACGCCGCTCTACTCCTGAATTTTGTCGCATGGTCGGAAGGGCGCGGCCTCAATGACTGGGCGCGGGTCAAGCTCTCCGACCTGATGGGCTTTCTCGAATTTGAACGAACGCGGGCGTTGAAGAACCTGCCCGAAGGCTCCGGGCGCAAGCTTAGTTCCGAGAGTCTTTACCTGCAAGTTGCCGCCTTGCGCGCCCTTTACAATTTTGCCGAGGCGGAAAAGTTCCTGCCGCACAACATCGCCGAAAACCTCTCGCTGCCGCGGCGATGGAAGCGGCTGCCGAAGTCTCTTTCCAATTCAGAAATCGAGCAATTGCTCAAGGCTGAGAAACCGGAAACGCCGGCCGGATTATGCGACCAAGCCGTGTTGGAACTGGCCTACGCCTCGGGCTTGCGCCTGGCCGAACTGCGCGGGGCGCGCCTGGAACATTTGCATTTGGAGGCGGGCTTCCTCACCGTCATCGGCAAAGGCAACAAAGAACGGGTGGTGCCCGTCGGCCGCAAGGCGATTGAGGCGATTAACCGTTACCTGGAAGCCGGCCGGCCGAAATTGCTGACCGCGAAATCTCCTGCCAATCTCTTCCTCAATCGGCGCGGCCTGCCGTTCGCGGCCTCGACAATGTGGACGCGCATCAAGCGTCGCGTGCACCGGGCCGAGATTGGCCGCAACATCACGCCGCACGCGTTGCGCCACAGTTTCGCGACGCACCTCCTGGAGAACGGCGCCGATCTGCGCGTGATCCAGGAATTGCTGGGCCATGCCAACATCAGCACGACGGAAGTTTATACGCACGTCACTTCGTCGCGTCTGCGGGACATCCACCGGCAATTTCATCCGCGCCATGAGAGGCAAAAGCGTACGTGAACGATCAATTTGAACGAAGCGACGAGACCATGGTGTGGGGTCCCTACCCGAACTATGACGATATCGCCCGATTTGAATACGGCCGGCGCTTATGGAAGCACCCGAATTTCCGCGCCCGTTTTCTGCGGCATTGGCTGGATGCCCGGCATCCTTACCGCGAACGCTTCATGGAACAACGCGCGCTGATTGAGGAAGTTCTTGATTCGACTGAACCACCGGGCGTTTTGGACGCGCGCCTCCGTCAGTGCGGCGCCAGCTTGCGCTGTGTCGCGCGTGAAATTCCGCCGGTGTTTGGATCGTTTTTCTAGGGTGACTCAAAATCATAGACGATCACCTTCACGCACGTCTTCTTGAAAACATTGTTGACGAATTCAATATGCTGCGGATGCGTCTGGTAATCGTCCTGCGTTTTCTTATCGGGAAAAATGATGTTAAGCGCGACTTGATAGGTCTGATCCACCACCGGCCGATGGCTGGAGGCCATTTTGCCAGTGTGAAAATGCAAGACGCCGGGAATCGGCCGCAAATATTTTTCCATGCCGGCCAACAGTTCGTCGGCGGCTTTCGGGTTGGCGGGGTCGGTCCAAAATATGACAACGTGTGAGAACATAATTTATTTTTGTGAATCCCAATGGCCGAACGGATCCGGCGGTAATTTGGCGGTTTCAGGATAGACCAGATAGACGGTGTTGTGCGATTCGTGCCAGGCCTTGATCACGTTTTCGCGTTTGTAGATGTGCCGCACGTGCTGGCCCTTTTGCAAATTGGTGGCCGGATCGTTGATCACCACGTCGCCGGTTTCTGTGAAGCCGATGCAAACCGTCAGATGGCCGTTCCCGGTTTCCTGGCGTCCGGGACTGAGCAGATCCCACGGGGCGGAAATGACCACCGGAATTCCGGCCACGATCCAGTCCTCCAATTCGGAGATGTCGCTCAAGCGCGTCACGTAAGCGCGCATGCCCTCAAAACTGCCCGCAAACGCGGTGTTGAAGGGCCAGTTGCCGGTGCCTTGAAAACTGTTGTCAAATATGCCGTCCACCACCGCCGGGACATCGATGTTCAATTCCGGTCGATGCAAAACATCGCTCCAACGTGCCAGCACCATCGAAAGCGAGGTGGGACTGCACCAGCCTTCCTCCTGCGCGTAACCATGCTGCGATCGCTCCGGCGTGGTGATGATTTGACCCCACGCGGCGCGATTGGGCGGCAGCGTTTCGGCGGGCGCGCGGTTGTCCAAGAAACTGAGGCCGAGGAATTTTATCGGAGGAAAATTTGTGGCGCCGCTCCAAGTCAGTCGCAATTGCACGTCCGCGCCCGCGCGCGTGGCCTGCCAGGTGTCCGTTTTCACATTGCCGTCCGTGTCGCGCTGGCCGCGCACACTGTGGCGCGCCGGACGGTCAGAAGACCAAACGCCCAACGTATAAAACTTGGTTTGATGGTCCGGAAAAATCCCGCGGGCGTCGATTTGCAACACGGCGTTGGTGGCCGGGGCGACATTCCAGGACGCCACCAGTTCATTCCACGAGATGGGCGCTTTAATGATAGGCGAGAGCAGGACGACACCGTTGCTCGAAGGAGTCTGCGCGAAAGAGGAAAGATCGTGAAAGCCGATGAATCGGCATTGGTCCGCCGGTGACGCGTCAGCGCAACGAAGCAGCGCGCCGGCGAATAAAAGGAAAAGCAAAATGGCTTTAAGCTGGCCCCACATCGTAGCGAGAAAGCGTTCTCCCTCACCCCCAGAACAGAACAACAGACGGGATGCACCGCCCGCGGTGCTGCCCTCTCCCCAGGGAGAGGGGGAAGCTTTGCCAGCGATCGGTAAGGCGGACCATGCCATGACGGTTTCCGGCGCGGCACAGGTCCGTTCCCTCTCCCGGGGGAGAGGGTCAGGGTGAGGGCGAGCCTCTTCACCAACTGAGTGATGCCTGCTAGGAAGCCTCATTGCGAGTGCGCAAAAATGGGGCCAGACCTTCGCAGAGATCGTTGGGCAGGCGTTTGGGCTTTTCGTCCACGCTGGCGCAGATGTGCCGCGTTTCGCCCTCGGCCAGCGTGGCGCCATTGGCGTTGAGAATGCGAAAACCAAAATTCAATCGAATGCCGCGCATGTCGGCCAGCCACAATTGGATGGTGAGCAAATCGTCGTAACGGGCCGGTCCTTTATAAGCGATTTCCAAACCAATGACTGGGAAAGCCGTGCCGCCTTCCTGCAAGGCCAGCAGCGGGAAGCCGGCCTTGCGAAAAAATTCGCCACGCGCTTCTTCGAGCATGTCCAGATAGCGCGCGTAATAAACGTGGTTGCCGATCGTGCATTCCGCATAGATCACGCGATGCTGGTGTTGGAAGACCGAGTCCGACATACTCCTTCATTGTCAATGCGCGCGCGTGAATGGCAAGCCGTTTCGCGCGCTGATTGGGTCTGCTCCTAATCTTAATCGTAATCTTAATCCTAATCTCACCGGTTCAATTGGAGAGGGAGATTAAGATTACGATTAAGATTAGGAATAGGACTCAGAACAGACGACCATGATGAGAGATTTGCGCCACGCAATTCCGACCATCAATTCTCCTGCTTCGGCACAGGCAATTCGAGTGTGAAGGTAGCGCCTTGGCCCCGGCCCGGGCTTGAGACGCACAGGAGCCCGCCCATTTCCTTGGCGGCGAGCGCCGCATTATGCAGCCCAAAGCCATGCCCGTCCTTGCGCGTCGTAAAACCGTGGTTGAAAATGCGGTTCAGGTTTTCGGGAGGGATGCCAATGCCATTGTCGGTCGCGGATATCTTGACGGTTCCGTTGCCATTGCAGACGCGGATGACCAATTGTTTGTCGTGGCGACCGGATTCGTCGCAGGCTTGCTTGGCGTTGCGGATGAGGTTGATCAGAATTTGGAGGACCTTGTGTCGATCGGCATTGATGGTCGGCGGGTGCGGATCGTAGTCGCGAGTGGTTTGGATTTCGTGCCGCTCCAGCCCTCTGGCGTTCATGCGTAGCGCGTCTTCCACCAGATCGATGACCTGCACGGGCTCGGCCAAACCGACCGGTGAGGCGTAACTTTGCTGCACGGCCACGATGTCCTTGATGTGCTCAATGTTCTTGGAAAGGCTATCCAACTCTGCCAGAGCGCCCGCTTGTTCAGTGGCCACGTGCTGCGCCAACATGGCCAGGTACGGCATCATTTGTTTGCCTTTGGGGTTGTTGGATAGAAACTCCGCCAGATCATGCTCGTGCTCGCCCAAGAGGGCGATGGCCTGGCTCAATCGCTCGGACTTGAGTTGCCGAATTCGATCCGACAGCACGGAACCGGATATATTGACGCTGTTGAGCACGTTGCCGACGTTATGCAAAACGCCAATGGCGACTTCAGCCATACCCGCTTTGCGGGCCACCACCATCAACTCGCCGTGGGCCTTGTCGGCTGCGGTTTGCAAGCGCTTGCGTTCCTCGACTTCCGCCCCGAGCAACGCTTCAGATCGCTGCACTTCCTGGATCTTCAACCTCAAATCGAGCGTGCGCTGGCGGACTTGGTTGCGCAAAAGTCCAACCCAGCCAAGCACGAGGGCAAGAACTCCCCCCAAGCCGGCAGTTAGCCACAAAATGTGACCGGCAGTCCACCAATTCGGACGAGCCGTCACCACGATATCCGCCGGCGAGTTCAGATACATCTCGAACGAGGTCACCGCTTGGCCGATATCCAGCGCCTTATCGCGAATCGTCTTGAACACGCCCTGGAGGCGGAGTCGGCTTCCCGCCGGAATGAGCAACCGCTGTTGAGCGTTGGTGAGCGGAATATAGGCGTGAAATTCCTGTTGCGCGCGCTCGTCCTTGAGATTGAGCGTGCAGATCGATTGGTCCACGCTTTGACCTAGAAGGATCGCTTCGATTTCAACACGGGTGCCGTCGATTTCCTGCTCCAGGTCGCTGGCGTTATTAGTCAATAAATCAATGTATTGCGGTCTGGGCATCGTGCCCTGGCCCACGCGCCGAATCACGGCTTGGCTGAGCTTGGGACTGAATCCGTCCGGTTGCGGCCAGCCGACGGCTTCAACTGTATCGCCCGGCGCGACGCTGCTGTCTTCGGTCAGCGAGACGCGAAGGCCATCGACCCCGTCCTGAAGAAAGAGCAGCCGCGGCTGACAGCAGGTGACTACCCCAACCGTCTTGACAAATTGGGCAGGCAATCCGACGGTCTGGGAATCCTTACGCATGACGGCGGCAATGGGAACGGACGGCACGCTAAACGGGTTTTCGCGGGCGGGCGTGAGAACCTCCACAAAATCGCTGGAAGGAAGAAGCAGTCGTGCACCCAGCCTTTGATTGCGCGCGTTGACCACGGGGGAGCAAACGCCCTGAACGCGGACCAGGCTGCCCGAAAGCGACCGGAGAGCCTTCTGATCCAATTCGTTAACCCACATAATGAGCTGTCCGCCACTGCTGCTCAACGTCAAGCGCTGTTTCTCCGTGGCGGTAATGACGCCTTCGATTTCGACCCAACGCGAATCATCTTCGCCGGTCATCAAATGATCCCAGGATGGACGCGCCGGTTGCGGGAAGCTGCCTCTGCCCAAGACGCGGGCGAACGAAGTGGCGAAGAGCGAGCCTTCATGCACGGCGGCGTCCAATTCCACATAGTTTCCCTCTTGCGACAGAGAAGAATTCAGTCCGGCGTTGAGTTGGCCGGAAATTTGAATGCCGTCCTCGCCGTTTTGCAAATAGAAATCGCCCAGGTTGAGGTCGATATAGGTTATGACGCCTTGAAGCCGGGCCGGCGCATCCCCATTGGTATGAGTGGCGATAAATTCCCGAACCTCCGGTATCCGGGTCAAGAGCGTTGGCGCATACGTTGCTTCGGATGGTGAACTGCCGCGGATCAGGGACTCAGGCACAAATATGATCCCTTCCGGCGTTCCGACCCAAAGGATGGCCGGTTCCGGCTCGCCGTTCTCATTCAAGAGCCGCTCCATCACTCCTTCGACGATGACGGGACAATCCAGGGTGGGAAGGTGCGGAAAGGACGCTCCCATCATCCGCACCGAAAGCGGCGGTCCATGGCTGGTCGTCACCGTGGCCCCGCAATATTGGAGTCTGGAGAAAACGCCTTCGACCTTGCCATGGATGGTCGCTGTTGCAAATGGCTCCGCAATGGCGTTGGTCAGATCCGCCGAAGACACATCCACCTTGGGCAAAGGTTGGACCGAGTCGAGCCGCGCATTGGAGACCAGCAACGCGCCTCCTTTGGCCTGCAAGTCTCCGCTTAGCCCGACACGCAAACTTGGCGCCAGGCCTTTGAGCCAGGGCGAAATCTGGAATCGTTGAAAACCGGTTTTGTCAACCAGGCCAACGGCGCCGGCGTTCGTGTCAACGAAAACGGCCACGGCGTTCAAGCGCAAGGTGGAGCGTTGCCGTGCCAGCGCTGGTCTCGTCTGCGCGCGGTCCAGATTGACGGTCGGCGCACCGTCTCCCAGAGCGTAGCGCCATTCTATCCAACTGGCCCGGGTATTGGTCGGTCCGGAGAAATCCAGCCATTTGCTTTCGGAGTCGTGGTCGAACAGGTTTTCCACCAACTCGCCGGGAGCATTTTCTCCCTGTGTTCGCACCAGCGCGGTCAAGTGCGCCGCCACGGCCGGATCGGCCCAGCGCAGCTCCAATTTGCCGAGCTGCACGGAGTTGGCGTTCGTCGGCTCATGGACGGATTCGATTTGCAGGCGGAACCATTGGCAGGAAGCGGTGTTTGTCAAGTGGAATTCTCGGCGTTGGTGGCGCTGCGGGAATGCCTCGTGGCGCCTCACATCGAGGGTCCGCCATATTTTTCCGCCATCGCTCGATCCCCACAATGTCCAATCTTGCGGGTCGCGCGCCCGGGCATCGTTGGCGGAGGTGAGAGCGTAGCCAGTGACTTGGACCAGCGGAATATCGGTCTGGCCCTGCAGGTTGGTTGTGGGGTGCAGCATTTTGGCCACCTCAAGGTTGCGGGCCAACCGATCCAGATGGCCTTGGCTGATGACCGGCACATTCTCTTCTCGCGGAACGCACTGCCACTGAATCCAGGCCGGGTGGTCTGCAGTCACAGACCCGGACAGCCATTTGGTCCTGGAATCGCCGTCAAACGCCATTTCGGCGGTTTCCAAAGGTGGGTTGTCGCCGTTGCAGCCGACCACCACGGAATACTCACCGTCTTTCTCCTGGTCGGCATAAATCGCCTCTATCTCAGCGAGTTGACAGAAGTCCCCACTGCTGACGATCGCATCCACCTGCAAACGATAGAGGCGGCATACGGCCACGTTGGTAAACTGAAAGACGCGCCGCTGGAACCGCTCGGTAAATGTTTGATTGACTCGCTTGTCAAGCACGGTCCAGGTCTTTCCGCGGTCGTCGGAACCGAGCAGCGTCCAATCACGAGGATCCCGCCCCGGCTCGTCGTTGGCGGCCGTCAGGGCGTATCCGGTCAGGACCCGGCATGGGCCGGAGTCATCCGCCATGGAAGCAAGCAGTCGCGGGCCCCGCTCTGCCAACCAGTCCTGTTCCGCAAAAAGATGCGTCAACAAATCGGCTTGACTGATGTTCGTCACCACGTTCTCGGAGTGGAGGGCGTAACGAATTTGCAACCAGCAACCGCTGGATGAACCAAAGCCAAAATCCACCCATTTGCTGGTTGGGTCCTGGTCAAACGCATTCTCCGGCAAGCCGAGCAAGGGGTGGGCGCTGGATGAAGTAATGACCGGCTGCAAATCGCTTTCGCTGGCCACATTGACCAAGGGGCCGGTCAACTTAAGCTTGGCCAATTGCACGCTCATGTCTATGTTAACGGCCTCGGAGTTCTTGGCGTCGATCTGAAGCCGATAGGCGTTGTAGGGGCCGGGATGTGCCACCCCGCACGTCAGAAGTTGGGATCGCGATGAGAAGGACTGATTGGTGCGAACATCCAGGACTGTCCAAGTATTGCCGCCATCGTTGCTTCCCCATAACTGCCAGGCGCTTGGATCGTGATCCGGAGTCGCGAGGCTGGAAACCAGCGTGTAACTGGTGACGATTCGCGCCGGCTCAGGCGCGGCCAACGGGATTTCAACGCGCGCAAAAGCGATCATCGGCCAGAGTATCAAGACACTGGCCAGCCAAGCTTTGGGCTTTGCCTGATTGAGTTTCACAATGCCAGCGATTTAACCAAACTGCGCCTGGAGCGATGACAGTCGTTGACTTCTTTACATCGGAGTTTTCGGTCGTTTGCTTTACAATTTTGAGCTGTTTCCGCCCGGGAAAGAGCTTTAGGCCCACGTCTTTATGGCCTTGCTTCTATAGCTGCTTGACAGGCATCCGGCGCGAGTGCGAAGAGCCGTTGACAGGAGTCCAAGATCGTCGTACAATATAATCATTAGTAACATAAGCGATTCAGTTATGATTAACTCGGAAACACCGCCGAAACTGACACGGAACGAGGCCCTCAAGGCCGGCGATCCGTTGTTGGCGGGGACTATTGCCCAAACGCTGGCAGAGCCGGCCAAGGAACGTTTTTCGGAGGATGATTACGAATTTCTCAAGTTTCACGGTATTTATCAGCAGGATGACCGCGATAAACGCAAAGTCGGCAAGCAATACATTTTCATGGTCCGAGGCAGGCTGCCCGGCGGCGCGGTGTCGTCGTCGGTTTATCTGGGGTTTGATCGACTGTGCGAGTCTTACGGAAACAATACCTTGCGCATCACCACGCGGCAGGGTTTCCAATTTCATGGCGTGATTAAAGGTAATCTCGGCAAATTCATGAAGGGGCTGAACGACGCCACCGCCACAACCTTGGCGGCCTGCGGCGACGTGAATCGAAACGTCATGGCCGCGCCCACGCCTGCCACCAGCCCGCTGGTCAATGAAATTCAGCGCCAGGCAAAAACGGTGTCCGACGCGCTGCTGCCCAAAACACGCGCGTATCATCAGATTTGGGTGGAGGGGACTGAATTAAAGTTGACAGACGAGGATGCGGCCTATGTCGATCCGCTTTACGGCAAGTCCTATCTGCCGCGCAAATTCAAGGTGGCTTTCGCCATCCCGCCGCTCAACGACATCGATGTCTTCACCAACGATTGCGGGTTTGTCGCGATCATCGAGAACGGGCGTTTGGCGGGTTACAATTTGCTCGCCGGCGGCGGCATGGGCATGAGTCACGGCAACGCCCAGACTTATCCTCGCCTGGCCGATGTCATCGGTTTCATTCCACCGGAGCGCGTGATCGAAGCAGCGAAGGGAGTGGTGACGATTCATCGCGATTTTGGCGATCGCACGAACCGGAAACACGCGCGGCTCAAATACGTCATCGCCGAGCGCGGCGTGCCTTGGTTCCGCGAGGAATTGGAGAGGCGATTGGGCTTCAAAATCGAAGAGCCGCGCCCTTATGCCTTCACCCAGCAGGGCGATCTTTACGGCTGGCACCGGCAGTTCGATGGCGATTATTTCCTCGGCGTTTTTGTAGAGAATGGCCGCATCAAAGACGACGGGGCGCGCCGCCTCAAGACCGGCTTGCGCCGCGTGGCCGAGCAATTCAAACCAGAACTGCGTCTGACGCCGTCGCAAAACATTTTACTTGTCAACGTGCCGCCCGGTCAGCGCGACGGCATCACGCGCCTGCTGGCCGAGCACGGCGTGCCGGTGGAAAATCAGGCCAGCGTCATTCGCCGCGCCTCCATCGCCTGTCCGGCGCTGCCGACGTGCGGGCTGGCCTTGTCGGAATCGGAACGGGCCATGCCCGAGGTGCTCGACCGCATCGAAGGTGTGCTGGCCGAGTTGGGATTGAAGGATGAGGAAATAATCATTCGCATGACCGGTTGCCCAAACGGCTGCGCCCGACCTTACACAGCGGAGCTTTCTCTGGTCGGCCGCGCTCCTGGCAAATATCAACTTTACATCGGCGGCAATCAATCGGGCACCCGTCTCTGCGAATTATTCCGCGAAAGCGTCAAGTCGGACGACATCGCTAACGAACTCCGCCCTTGGTTCAGCCGTTTCGCCAGCGAACGTCTCGGCGCGGAACGCTTCGGGGATTTTTGCCAGCGCGTGTTGCTCCGCGAGGCGCCAGAGCCCGCGACGGTGCCCGCAGAACCTGTCGCGCCCACCTGAAGGGAAAGTGTGACAACTCCCGACATCACCTCAACCTCCGCGCCAGAAAGCGGGGCCGCACCGCTGACGGCCCGCGAGGTCGCCGGCCTGAACGAGCAGTTCGAGCAGCGCTCGCCGGAAGACATCTTGTCTTGGGCGTGGGAACGGTTTGGTTCGCGCGCGGCCATCGGCACCAGCTTTCAAGGATCGGGCCTGGTCATGATGCACTTGGCCAAGACGGTTGGGTTGAACTTTCCCGTCTTCACGCTGGACACTGGCCTGCTTTTTCCTGAAACACTGGAATTACATAAGCGCCTCGAGGATTTCTTCGGCTGGAAAATCGAATCCATTGTGCCTGACTTGACCGTGGAGCAACAGGCCGAGGTCATCGGGCCGGAGTTGTGGACGCGCGATCCCGACCTCTGCTGCACCACGCGCAAAGTTTTGCCCTTGCAATCCAAGCTGCGCGAGTTGGACTGCTGGATCACTGGCCTGCGCCGACATCAATCGCGCACGCGTGCCGACATCGGGTTGATCGAGCTTTACACCCTCGACGCCCGCGGCGGCTCGGATATTGTGAAGTTGAATCCGATGGCCAATTGGCCGCGAGAGGCCATCTGGAGCCACATTCGTCAACACAACATTCCATACAACCCGTTGCACGACCGCGGTTACAAATCCATCGGCTGCCTGACTTGCACGCGCAAGACCGCACGTGGCGAGGACGAACGGGCAGGGCGCTGGATCGGTTTCAAAAAAGTCGAGTGCGGCATCCATACCTTTATGCCGCGCAAAGTTGATTTTCAGATTTGAGGAGTTATCCATCGCGAGAGAGCGCGGCTGAATCGTCCATATCCGTTCCTTCACAATCTCACGTCCTTTTTGTCTCTTGTGTGCTTCATGGCCAGCGAGTCTTGGCAGACCTGCGCCCGTTATTGCCAGCAGCAGCCGATCGTGGCAAGCTTCTGCCATGCGTTCCATCATGCCACCGGGTTATGAGCTTCGCGCCAGGCGAAAGCGCCTGGAAAAGGAACTGCGCCAAGCCAGGGCCGCCGACCTGGCCGGGGCCGACAAACAGCAACGCGCTAGCATCGAAAAGGAAATTCGCGCCGAAGTGGATCGCCAGTTGGGCAAAGACGGTCCGAGCGGCTTCCACCACGACTGGGTTCAGTGGTAGGATTGAAGAAATTTGTTCGGTTTACGGCTTGGGCGGCCTTTTAACTGTGACAAAAAGAATCGCCGGCAGCATGGCGCCACCGGCGATGTGAAAGTTAATCAGCCAAGGCCGCAGCCTTGGAGCTGGATTGTTACTCGGGCTTTTTACCCGGTTCCGAGGAAGGCTTGCCTGAGCCGCCGGGCGGCGTTCGGCCAGGCGGCGTCTTGTTTAAGCCCCCAGGGGGCGTTCTGCCAGGTTCCGTCGTTCTTCCGTAGCCCCCAGCAGAATCCTTTTCATTGCCGGGTCCAGGCCGTTTTTCCGCGTCGGTAGGCCGCCTTTCCGCTTCGCCAGGCCTGCCGCCTGCGGCTGGACGATGTTCCACCACCTCGTGATGCTCCTCAGATCGTTTCGCGAAGTTATGATGCTCTTCCTCCCGGCGCATTTCAGTCGCTTTATGCACGACAACTTCGTGGTGCGTAATCGCCGCAATATGATCGCGGCCTAAACCCTCAGCCCGCAAGTGACCGCCCTCCATTCGGTAGCCCGCGTGAAACTCGCTGTGCCCGTAGAAAGCGCGCGCGCGTTCGTGATCAAACGCATAATGATGATAGTCGCCTCCCCAGAAATGGTCCGGCCCCACGAAACAATAGGCGTCAAAACCCAGCCCGATTCCCACTCCGTCAACCAACAGCGCGCCGTGCCAATAAAGTCCGAGCCCGACACGGAAATCCACTCCCCACGGCAGCGGCGCCCAACCCATGCCACCTTCGCCTTCGCGCCACGCCACCCATGAGGGCGCCCAATCGTAAGCCGGCACCCAGGCCCATCGGCCTCCCGTAAAGCCGTTGTTGAGCCAGCGCCCATAGTGAAAGCCGATGTCGCCCCAAGGATAATCCGACTGCCAATACCAGCCGGCATCGGTGAATTCCCAGTGACCCGCATCCATATATGGATGCCAATTGGGGTCGTTGGCTTGGAACGGGACCCAAGCCGCGCCAGCGTCCGGCACGTCGATCCATTGGCCGTATGGCGTTAGATGGGCCTGGAAATAATCAAGCGTCGGCGTTTCGGGAGGCGCCGTCATTGCCACTACGGGCGGCGCGCCCAGCGGAGTCAACTGCACGGATTGCCAATTGGCGAACGTCGGCCCAAATTTACGCCCGGCCAAAACCACATTGAACGGCCCGGTGCCGACCGGCATCGCGTTCAGCATCCCCAGCGACAGGCCGCCCGGATCCTGCAATGAAACCGAGGCCAAGCCAGTGGGATCGACAGTCACCGTAATGGTGTACGGGACGCCCGGAGTCGGCGCGGGGAAAATCTTGTTGCCCAAAGCCGCTATGGGCTGGCCGCTGCCGGTCCAATTGGCCCAAACTCCGTATTCCGGCGAAGGTCCGCCTCCCATGGGAAATCTGGCCCCGCCAAACGGCGTCCTGATGGCCAGGCCCGACCTGGCGCCGCCGATACCACCAAGATGACCTGCCACGCTTAACCATTGCCGCAAATCAGGGCTGACTAAATACACATCGAACGGAACCCCTTCCGCCGCCATGCCAGACACGGTCGTGGTCAAGGTAAACGGCGCTGCATACAATCCCACGGATTGGATGCCCACGAATTGCCCCGGCCCGTTCACGCCGGACATTTGCATGCCGCTCGGGCTGAAGCCCAGCATGGTCGGCATGGAAGCCGAACCGTTCCACTGAGCCAGACTCTGGAGGAGCGGCGTCTGCATCATCCAGATCGACGGATTCAAGCCGGCGTCGGCCGTGAAAACATCGACCAAACCTGGCGCCGGCGCGGCCATAGGTGGGGGAGCAGGGGCGGGCGTTGGAGCCTGAGTTGGCGGCGGGGCGAGATTCGGTGGAGGGGTGGGCGCAGGCGCAGGCGCGTTGTCCTTGGTCTGCAATAAAGCGTTGACCACCGGCTGCGAGACGCCCTGGCTGTTGAGATACAGCATGTCGTCCGCGCTTAGGTTATAAACCTTGCCCGAGTTCTTGATGTAATTGACAATCACGTCATCCCCCATGTGCGCCTGGGAGAGTTTGACGATGTTCTGCAAGTCCGGGGACAAATTGGCGGGCGTCGTTTGCGCGTGGCCGACGGAGCCCGCCGTCAGCGCGGCCCAAGCCACAACCGCGGCGAGACAGGCGCCGAAGACGCGAGTTTTGCAGTCGATGATCCGTTTTATTTTCATAGTTTGCCTTTAATCTCAATCGTTGTGGCTCAGGCGGTTGGAGTCGGGCCTCGTGCCTCGTCTCTCGCCACTCACGCACCAATACGTTTCCGCAGGATAAATCTTGCAGCAAGCCGCTGTTGACGGGCCGGCCATCCAGAATCCTTTATGCCGTGACATCCGCCGGTTGACAAGCGCTCAAGCCGCCCAAGAGCTTTCCTCTTGCTTAAACGATGCTCAATTCATGTCCCAACGCAAGTGCAAAACCACACGACGCCTTGAAGAAGATATGAAGCCTGGATCGTTCAACACGGAAATTCTTCTTCGTTTCCTTCGTTACCTTCTGTAAGAAATCTTGGTGCATCCGCGTTACGAAAGGGCCGATCAATTGAGCCACGCTGTCATTGGCGCCGCGGTTGAAGTTCATCGGATTATAGGGCCGGGCCTGTTGGAAAGCATTTACGAGCGATGCCTGATGCACGAGTTGAGCCTTGCTCAGATAGCATCGGTTAATCAACGAGTCGTGCGGATCGAGTACAAAGGTTTGGTATTCGACGAGACTTTGCGGTTCGACGTCTTGGTGGAGGATTGCTTGCTGCTGGAACTCAAGTGTGCTCAGGAAGTATTGCCGATCCACAAGGCCCAGCTCCTCAGCTATATGAAACTGCTGAATGTTCCAATCGGGCTGATTCTTAACTTTCACGAGGCCAAGTTGACGGATGGCGTTGCGCGCATGATCCTTCCCGGGGCCAACCGTTGAGGGCTTCGACAGGAAAAGCAATCTAACAGAAGGTAACGAAGGAAACGAAGGCTGAAAGAAAGAATCTGCTGGACTCCACCGCCGCGGCAATTCTTAGGCGTGAGTCAGATTTACCAGACCGGAAAATGATTCTTCGTTACCTTCTGTAAGAAAAGCGAACAGAAGCTAATGAAGGCAACGAAGGCTGAAAGACAAGTCTCCAAAATTCCACTCAGGCGGGAGTTCTCGGGCATGAGGCAGAATTCAACAGCTCCGAAAAAGATTCTTCATTACCTTCGTTTCCTTCTGTAAAATAAAAACCTAAAACGCCTTCACACTTTCCCGATCCACTTACGGTTTTCCCAAACGGCGCGGAGGGAAATGAGGTTGCGTCTGTCAAATATATTGTTGGCCGCCTCCGTCAGCCGCCCCTTTCTCAGATTGTGCCAGGCGTCGCTGGCGCTGATGGCCACGAATTGCAAAACGCTTGGGTCGCGGTAACAGTCGATCATGCACTTGGTGCAGCCGTCGCGGATCAATTTCGTTTCGTCGAATTCATAGATGGAGCACATCGGCTTGTCCCAAGCGTGGCAACGATATAGGTTGAGGTTCCAGTCGAGATAAAAATATTTGTGCCCGCCCAGGCAGCCGAACCGCTCCGGCTCCTTGCGCAAATGGCGCTGCATCTCGTTGAGCGATTCGCGCGGATTGACCACCGGGTAACCGTTGCGCGCCTTCATCCGCTTGATTTGGTCGAAGACGCCGATGAGTTCATCAGTCTTATAACTGACAAGCGCCGAATCGCTGAAGCTCAAATAGCTGGAGGCCAGGCTGGTCAACGGATAGCTGAAGGTGCAACTGGCGAATCCGAGCGAGCGCAGGAAATCCGGCAACTTGGCGTAATCGTCGATCAGCCGGCTGGCGGTGACGCTGGCGGTGGTCTGCACACCCAACTCGGCGAAGACTTCGTTGGCGCGCTTGATCTTGCGGCAAACATCGGGCAGGCCGCGATTCTTCTCGTGCCGCGCCACTTCATGCGAGTCGATCGACATGATGACGCTGGCCAAGCCGTCGGCGGCCAGGGCGCGCATGTTGTGTTCCGTCCAGAGCGAACCGTTGGTGCAAATCATCGCGTGAATGCCGCGTTCGGCTGCGTAGCGGACCATCTCGCGCAAATGCCGGTGCACCAGCGGTTCGCCGCCGACAAAAAGCAGGTAGCCGATATGATTCTTGACACAAATATCGATCACATCCCGCGCCTCCTCCAACGAGACGCTGTGGCGCTGGCGGGGATCGAACCGGTCCACGGCGAAGCCGCAGAAATCGCACTTGGCATTGCAGACGTTGGTGATGGCGAACTGCAAGTAACCCGGCCCGCCATGGGAGAGAATCTCCCCCACCAGCCGCCGCAAACCTTTCTTCGGTTTGACAACCGGCGCTAAAGCTTCTGGAGGCGCGGCGGCGGGCGATCGATCAACCGCGGCGTCCCCTCGCAAGGCGGTAGAGGTATTCATAGCCGTCGCGCAAAGTAGCCTGACCAATGGCAGGAGTCGATGAAAATGGAAATGAATGATGAGCGCGTCCGATTGCTTCTTGTTGCGTGGTAGAGCGAGACTCCGTCGAGCCGTGACTTTGTCCGCGGAGATCGGGTCAGGGCTCGACAGAGTCTCGCCCTACCAAAAAAAGAGTGTGGAATATTGTTGCTTGCGTTTCCACGAAAGTATGGTAGTGTCAAATGTGTGAGGCGCTATGGCGCCTGCTCTTTGACATTTTGCAGAAGGGCGAAGAGGGAATGCTGAGTTATGAGTTGCGAGTTGTGAGTTCCTGGTTGGTAGGGAGAGACTCCGTCGATCCCTGACTTTCCTCGCAAAAGGTCACGGCTCGACGGAGTCTCGCCCTACCACGCGGTGTGTCGCCGGCCGTTTTGGGTTCGCGGATCGGGCCGGCTCGAAGGAAAAAGCCGGAACGGAGCGACGCAAGTCGTTGATTTTCACAATATTTGCAGATATTTTCACGGGCTTCGTGGCGTCTCCATGGGCGGTTATGCTCAATTCCTTGATGTTCAGAATCAGCTCACGCAAGTCGTTGATTTCCATGATCGTTTTAGATAGTTTCAACGCTCCTTTTAATTGAGGCCGTGTTTTTACCTTTCCAAAGAGCCGCCGAGGCATATCCTCCAACCCGGTGAACACTGTGGTGGAAATCCATGACTTGCGGGTTGAATACCGCAGCCGTGAGTTGGGACAACGAACCAAACTCGCGGTCGATGGCTTGAATCTCCAGGTGAGTTCGGGCGAGGTTTTTGGTTTCCTGGGTCCTAACGGCGCCGGCAAGACTACGACCATGAACGTCCTGCTCGGCTTCGTGGAACCCACCGCCGGTTCAGCCGCCATCTTTGGCGTGAATGTGCATCAGCCCATCGCGCGTCAGCGGATTGGTTACCTGCCCGAGCTGACCTATTATTACAAGTTTCTGAGCGCCGAGGAGCTGCTGCGCTTTTACGCCAAAATTTTTCGCATTGCGCGCGCAGAACAAGATCGGCGCATTGATGCGGTGCTCAAGTTGGTCGAGTTGGACACGGTGCGCAAACGTTTGATCAAGACTTACTCCAAAGGCATGCAACAGCGGGTCGGCCTGGCCCAGGCGCTGATTAATAATCCCGACTTGCTTATACTTGACGAGCCGACCAGCGGCCTGGATCCGTTGGGCCGAATGAAAGTGCGCGGCATCATCCAGCGGTTGAAAGAGGAGGGGAAGACGGTGTTCTTTTCCTCCCATGAATTAGGCGAAGTGGAAACCGTGTGCGACCGGGTCGCCATTTTGCACGAGGGCAAGCTTAGGGTGGAAGGCCGCGTGAGCGATCTCGTCCAACAATATCAATGCAACCTTGAAAATGTCTTCCTCAATATCGTGGGTTACAAGCCGTAATCCTG
>DASYNM010000224.1:0-6687 GCA_036008545.1 Verrucomicrobiia bacterium | reverse complement strand
TGGCGGCCATTCCCGCGTTGCTGGCGGTGGCGGGCGTCCATCATCATCTTATTCGCGAGGGCACGCGCACGCGCGTCGGCTTGGTCTTGGAATCGGGCGAGCCGCGCGAAGTCCATCATTTCTCGCTGCTCATCGGCTACGGCGCGGGGGCCATCAATCCGTACGTCGCCTTCGAAACGCTCGATGACATGATCCGTCAGGGCTTGCTGGTCAACATCGCGCACAAGGAGGCATGCAAAAATTTCGTCAAAGCGTCTGTCAAAGGTGTGGTCAAGGTCATTTCCAAGATGGGCATTTCGACCATCCAGAGCTACCGCGGCGCGCAGATATTCGAGGCCATCGGCTTGCATCCGTCCGTCGTTGAAAAATATTTTACCGGCACGGCTTCGCGTGTCGGCGGCGTTGGGCTGGATGTCATCGCGCGCGAAGTGCAACTGCGCCATTACGCGGCTTTTCCTGACCGCAAGGTCAACGGCCACGTTCTAGAGGTGGGCGGCTTTTATCAATGGCGCGACGAGGGCGAGTACCATCTTTTCAATCCGCAAACCGTCCACAAACTTCAAGCCGCCTGCCGCAACGCGGACGCCAAAGCTTTCAAGGATTATTCGCAGGCGGTCAACGACCAGTCCAGAAAGTCATGCACCTTGCGCGGCTTGCTCGAGTTGCGAATCGGCAGTCAGCCGTCTGTGCCTATCGAGGAAGTCGAGTCGCTGGAAGCCATACTGAAGCGGTTCAAATCGGGCGCGATGTCCTACGGCTCAATCAGTCAGGAGGCCCATGAAGCTCTCGCTGTGGCCATGAACCGCATCGGCGGCAAAAGCAACACCGGCGAAGGCGGCGAAGACCCCGCCCGTTACCAACTCGAAGCCAACGGCGATTCCAAGAACAGCGCCATCAAGCAAGTCGCTTCCGCGCGGTTTGGCGTCACCAGTTATTACCTCGTCAACGCGCGCGAGCTGCAAATCAAAATGGCCCAAGGCGCCAAGCCCGGCGAAGGCGGCCAATTGCCCGGTGGCAAAGTCTATCCCTGGATTGCCAAGGTGCGTTATGCGACTCCCGGCGTCGGCTTGATCTCGCCTCCGCCGCATCACGACATTTATTCGATCGAAGATTTGGCGGAGTTGATTCACGATTTGAAGAACGCCAACCAACAGGCTCGCATCAGCGTCAAGCTGGTGGCCGAGGTCGGAGTCGGCACGATCGCTGCCGGCGTGGCCAAGGCCCATGCCGATGTCGTGCTGATCAGCGGACATGACGGCGGCACCGGCGCCTCGCCGCAAACGAGCATCAAACACGCCGGCGTGCCGTGGGAATTGGGCCTCGCCGAAACCCATCAAACCCTCGTCCTGAACAATCTGCGCAGCCGCATCGCGGTTGAAACGGATGGGCAATTGAAAACGGGGCGCGACGTCGTCGTGGCCGCATTGTTGGGTGCGGAAGAATTTGGATTTGCGACCGCGCCGTTGGTGGCGTTGGGGTGCATCATGATGCGGGTCTGCCACCTGAACACCTGCCCGGTGGGGGTTGCGACGCAGAAACCCGAGTTACGCAAGAATTTCACCGGCGACCCGGCGCACGTGGTCAATTTCATGCGCTTCATCGCGCAGGAGATGCGCGAGTTGATGGCGCAACTGGGTTTCCGCACTGTCAACGAGATGATTGGCCGCACCGATCTGCTCGAACCCAGGGAAGCCATCGAGCATTGGAAAGCGCGCGGCTTGGATTTCACGAACATCCTATACCAGCCCAAGGCGGCTGACGACGTCGGCCGTTATTGCCAGATTCCGCAGGATCACGGACTGGAGAAGGCGCTCGACAACACCACACTGCTCAATCTGTGCGAGCCGGCGCTGGCTCGGCGCGAGAAAGTCTCCGCCACGCTCGACATCAAGAATGTCAACCGCGTCGTCGGCACTATTCTCGGCAGCGAGCTGACCCGGCGTCACGGCGTGGCTGGTCTGCCGGAGGATACAATTCAGATTCATTTCAAAGGCTCGGCGGGACAAAGTTTCGGCGCCTTTATGCCGCGCGGTCTGACGTGGACGTTGGAAGGCGACGCCAACGACTATGTGGGCAAAGGTCTATCTGGCGGAAAGATTATCGTCTATCCGCCCGAAGGTTCAACGTTCGTGCCGGAGGAGAACATCATCATCGGCAACGTCGCTCTTTACGGCGCCACCAGCGGCGAGGCTTATATTCGCGGCATGGCAGGGGAGCGTTTTTGCGTGCGCAACAGCGGCGTTTCCGCCGTGGTGGAATCGGTGGGCGACCACGGTTGCGAATACATGACCGGCGGGCGCGTGGTCGTGCTGGGGCAGACGGGCCGCAATTTCGCCGCCGGCATGTCAGGCGGCGTCGCCTACGTTTTGGATGAGGCGGGCAGCTTCGGCCAGAACTGCAATCAGCAAATGGTCGCGCTGGAGAAGTTGGAGGACGCGGCGGAGATCGAGGACATCCGCCTGATGATCAAGCGCCACGCTGACTACACTCGCAGCCAGCGCGCCTTCAAAATCCTGGCGTTGTGGGAGGAAATGGTTCCCAAATTTGTCAAAGTCATGCCCAAAGATTACAAGCGCATGCTCCAATGCATGCGCCGCGCCGAGGAAGCCGGCTTCAGCGGCGAGCAAGCCGTCATGGCCGCCTTCGAAGAGAACGCTAAAGACGTATCGCGCGTGGGCGGCAGCTAAGATTCTGCATTCAAAAGAGCACTCATGGGAAAACCCGAAGGATTCTTAAATTATTTGCGGGAACTGCCCTTGGACCGTCCGGCCTTGGAGCGCATTCGCGATTGGAACGAATTTCATCTTCATCTTGACGAGAAGAATTTGCGCGAGCAGGGCGCGCGTTGCATGGATTGCGGTGTGCCCTTCTGCCATACTGGCGCTCTCTTCAACGGCATGGCTAGCGGCTGTCCCATTCACAATTTGATCCCGGAATGGAACGACTTGATCTATCGCGGCCTCTGGCACGAGGCGCTCGAACGCCTGCACAAGACCAATAATTTTCCCGATTTCACCGGACGCGTCTGCCCCGCTCCGTGCGAAGGCTCCTGCGTGCTTGGCATCATCTCGCCCCCGGTCACCATCAAGAATATCGAGTGCGCCATTGTCGACCGAGGATGGAACGAAGGCTGGATCAAACCCGAACCGCCGCACTCTCGCACCGGCAAAAAAGTGGCTGTGGTCGGTTCCGGCCCGGCTGGACTTTGCGCGGCTGCCCAGCTCAATCGCGTCGGCCACCTAGTCACCGTTTTTGAACGCGCCGACCGCATCGGCGGTTTGCTCATGTACGGCATCCCGAACATGAAGCTCGACAAACAATTGGTGCAGCGGCGCATTGATCAAATGGCCGCCGAGGGTGTCACGTTCCTGACCGGCACCGAGGTCGGAAAAGATTATCCGGCGCAAAACCTTTTGCGCGAGTTTGACGCCGTCGTGCTCTGCACCGGCGCGACCAAACCGCGCGACCTGCCCGTCGAAGGCCGGCACCTCAAGGGCGTTCATTTTGCCATGGATTTTCTTCACGCCAACACCAAGAGCCTGCTCGACGGAAAGAAGAACGGCACGTTTATTTCCGCCGAAGGGAAGGACGTTGTCGTTATCGGCGGCGGCGACACCGGCACGGACTGTGTCGGCACGGCCATGCGGCATGGCTGCAAGAGTTTGGCGCAACTGGAAATTCTGCCGCAGCCGCCCTTGGCTCGCGCCAAGGACAATCCCTGGCCGGAATGGCCGAAAGTTTATAAACTCGACTACGGCCAGGAGGAAGCTGCTGCGAAATTCGGCGGCGACCCGCGTATTTATTTGACAACGGCCAAGAAATTCGGCGGCGACCCTGCCGGCCACGTCCAGGAAATCCATACCGTGCAGATCGAGTGGAAGCGCAACGAGAAGGGCCAATTCACGGCCGTGGAAGTGCCCGGCACCGAGCAGGCGCGGCCCGCGCAATTGGTGCTGCTGGCCATGGGTTTCATGGGACCTGAACAGCCGTTGCTGGAACAATTGGGTCTGGAACGCGATGCCCGCAGCAACATCAAGGCTGAGCATGAAAAGTACGCCACCAGCGTCCGCGGAGTATTCGCCGCCGGCGACGCCCGCCGCGGGCAAAGTCTGGTGGTGTGGGCGTTTAACGAAGGCCGCGGCGCCGCCCGCGAGTGCGATCGGTTTTTGATGGGGACGACGAATCTGCCTTAACCTGAAGGACGCAGTCGGCTAGTAACGCAAAGGCGCGAAGACGCAAGGCAGCCAGCAAATTGGGTGGTTTAACGACCGGTCGCTGTTAATCAATCAATAGTTTTGACAAACCCCCTCTTTGCGACTTTGCGTTTAATCCTTCCTGCCTTTCCGAAGGGATACCGTTCATGGTCTCTTGCCAGGCGCGTCGCGTCCCTTCGGCAGGCTGGTCAAATCCGGTTCCACAAACTCACGCTTGGCTCGTTGGCTCATGAATAAGTCTGCGGAGTAAAACAACCGGTGGATTTTGTTTTGGCTGAGTTGCGGGTGGAAATCGAAAAACTCATCCGCTGTGGCGCGCGGCCCATATTCCTGCAACGTCATTTCAATTATGCGCAGCCAGAACATGGTCAACGTTTCGTGATAGCCGCGCGTCGGTTCGTCGGGAACCTTGTTGGCGGCATTGTAGGCGCGAATGCCATCGCGGAGCTTCCTACTGGCGGCGGCAGATCCGAAGCGCACCAGATAAATATAGGCCAGCTTCACATGGGCGCGGTGATGCCATTGATCGAAAGGAAAGGAACACGCTTCAAATTGTCGCACGAACTCGTCGTCGTTCATGCCGTGTTGTAAAAGAAGAACCCGCCCGATGCAACCAATCACCGGGCGGGTTTTACATCCCCCAAACAACGTAGTCAGCATACAGCACCGGGCATTTTTGCAAATCGGGGACAGCCCTCAAAGTTGCATAGGAGAAAATCCCTGGTCGCGACAGGCTTTAGAGCAGTTAAGCTAAAACTGTAGCCGATCTAGGAATACCCCCTCTCTTTAATTCTCTCCCCGCCAGGCGGGGAGAGAACGGACGCGAAGCGCCAAGAGAGGGGGCGCGCAAATGGCTACGGTATTTTTTAAACCGCCCCAGCGTCTTCAAGAATTGGCCAAGCAACACGCCGCAAAAACAGCGACGGCGTGGAGTTGCTTCCACGCCGTCTTACTTCCTACTCGGTTCCTCCGTTCTCTTCAGACGATTGGGCGGGAAAATAATTCGCCCAAACATCGGATCGCCTTCAAGCAATCAAAATGCCAGACGAGAAGATTTTGCTCGCACCTTGGATTCCACCTCCTAAACCGCGACTGTCACGCACGCAACCTAGCTAGGTCCGCTGTCGCAATTTGCTCATCGCCGACTCTTTTCGCCAGCAGCCGCTGTTAGGTATTTATCGCCAATGGCCGCCAACCCAGCGGCCGCGTCCATGGTGATCCCAGTATCCGCCAACCCAGACTGCGCCATGCCACGGACGCACTGCCCATCGGCCCGGCCACCAGACCCAAGCCGCGCCATTCCAGTTCCAGTATCCCGCGGTCCAGGCGTAATTGGGCCCGGGCGCTGCCACATACACATCAGTTTGTGGGGCAGGCGGCGGAGTCGGTGGGGCGACGGTCGGTTCGGGAGCCGGTTGGCTGACTACCACCGCTGGCGGCGGCGCCGGCACATAAGCCGCTGCTCGAACTGCGCATCCTCCGGCCACCAGGCCCAGTAGCCCCGCCATTGCTGTCATTGTATAAAATTGTTTCTTCATAATTCTCTCCCTTCCAACCTCCTATACGAGGCCGGCCACAGTATCTTGCGCGAAAGCGGTTAAAATGCTGAGTTGAAGCCACAGATTGACACAGATGAACTCAGATCAAAAGGAGTCGCGAAATGCTGTTGGAGCCGATGCTACCTCTGTTGACGCAGACCCGATTCCCGCTACTCTGGCGGCCTACACTAATTTTTTGTAGCGCTTGTCTTCGGACAGTTTCTTGACCAAATCCTTGACCTTTTGCGCCTGGCTCTTGTGCGCCAGCAATACGGCGTCGTCGGTCTGCACCAAAATCGAGTCCCGCAACCCCACCACCGCAATGGGCGTGCGGTTCTTCGTCCTTGCGTCAAATATAATGTTGCGCGCGCCGTCCACGTGGATGAAATCGGCCGCGGCGCAATTGCCTTCCGCGTCCGCCTTCAAATGCCGCCCCAGCGCGGTCCAGGAGCCGAGATCGTCCCACTCAAACGCGCCGTCGGCCGCGACCACGTTTTGCGCCTGCTCCAGCAATGCGTAGTCGATGGAGATTTTCTTGATGTCCGGGTATTCGCGGGCCAGGACTTTGTCCAGCTTGGGCGTGCCGGCCGCCTTGAACCAGCGCTGGCAGGCGGCGGCCAGCTCCGGCTGATGCTTTTCCAATCCTTGCGTGATGGTGACGAACGACCAGATGAACATGCCGGCGTTCCAGCGATACTGGCCGCTGTTCAAATACTCCAGGGCTTTGTCAAAATTCGGTTTCTCCACAAATTGCTCGGCTTTGAAAAAGGCCGTTTTATAAGACGAAACGCCGTGCGGCGGCGGCAGGGGATTGCCGACGCGAATGTAGCCGTAACCGGTCGCCGGTTCAGTCGGCTTGATGCCGATGGTGACAATGACTTGGCCGCGTCCGGCCACATCGAACGAATCCGCCAGCACCTGCTGAAATTTTTTCT
>DASYNM010000223.1:0-6115 GCA_036008545.1 Verrucomicrobiia bacterium | reverse complement strand
GTGGTGGTGGCGGGCACGGTGGCGGTGGCGGGCATCGGTAATCCGCAGGTCTTTTTAGTTGTGTCGATTCGTGAGAAGGCCCTTCGCAGGGCCTTTTCAGTTAGCAACCCACTCCCTCATGCTTACGGCGAACTGATGCGGTAGAAGCGGTCGGTATAATTCGTCCACTGGGGATCGCTGAAATAGAACAAACCATTCGTGAGCGTGACGTTTGTCAGCGAAACCCAAACTGGGCTGGCCAGATCGGCGGACGCTCGCACTACGATGGGGATGTTGGTTGTGCCGGTGATGTTGAAGCCAAATTGATTGCTGGTAACGCCAAAGTTGGTGCCGCTGGCTTGAATCACGGGGTTCCACAGCAACGCCGCCAGACCGGTGTTGGACGAAAAGGCGGCCCAGCCGGTCGTTCCCGGCAAATAGCACGCAACCGGATTCTTGTCCTGCTCAAACGTTGTGGCATCAACGTTGGGCGCGTCGCCTGCAAAAAAGACGCTCGTCAGATTGGTGCAAAATTGAAATGACATCTCCCCGATGTTGGTCACGCTGGCCGGAATTGTGACGCTGGCGAGAGCGGAGCAATGGAAGAAGGCATCCTGGCCGATATTGGTCACGCTGTCGGCCATGGTCACGCTGCTCAGGCCGTCGCAGAAAAAGAACGCATAATCCCCCACCGTCGTTACGCCGTTGGCTATGGTGACGTTGGTCAGACCGAAGCAGTTCTCGAACGCGTAGTCTCCCATGCTGGTGACGCTGCCGGGAATCGTGATGGCGGTCAGGTGGTTGCAGTCAGCAAACGCGTAGGCTCCGATGTTGGTGACGCCTTCGGCGATGGTCGCGTTGGTCAGGCTTTCGCAAGCATAGAAAGCGTCCGCTCCTATGGTAGTGACGCTGCCAGGAATCGCGACGCTGGCCAGGGCTTCGCAGGCGCCAAAGGCATCATTGCCAATGCTCACGACGTTGCTTGATATCGTGACGCTAGTCAGATCAGAGCAATTATAGAACGAGTTGTTTCCGATGTTGGTGATGCTGTCGGCGATGGTGACGCTCGTTAGCCCACCGAGCGAATCGAATGCACCATCTCCGATGCTGGTGACCATCAGCGCGCCGATGTTAGTCGGGATGATGACAGCGCCGCCAGGCCCAGTGTAATTGGTAATGGTGAGAGTATTGTCGGCATTGGTGCTGCAATCGAATTGGGCGTGGACCACTAGGGGCGTGGCGCACAGCAACGTGACTGCAAAGACGAGCGACCTTCCTTTCATAATTCGATGATGACTGATGCCGTTTTGATCCTTAGGGCTGATTCCTTTTCTTCGAGCCTAGCAGACTGTCTGTGTAAGGTCAATCTTTGCCGGAACGCTGCGGTTGAAGTACTGAATTTTGACAGGATTAACAGGATTAACAGGATGGAAAAGCGGATTCACGTCGCCTACAGAGGCTCACTGGTTGGCGAGTGCGCTTGGACCAGTCATTCATTCTGTTTATCCTGTAAATCCTTTCTCAGCCTGTGCTTGTCCGCATCTTCCATCCGCATGGTCGCAGCCTTGGCATAAAGAGAAACCCCGTGCGAATTCGGCAAATTTTTGTGGGGTGACTTGCTTTTTGGGCCAAGACAAGATATGGTTTCCGTCAAGCAAGAGATTCCTGACATGAAGAGCGTCGCCGAAATGAAATGGATGCTGTGGCTGCTGGCCGTCGCAGCGGTCCCTGGCTGCGCCACGCACGCGCTCTGGGCCGATTCCAATCTGGGCACCTGGCACCAACCTTCAAGCGACTCCCAGTTGCACCTTTTCCAGAGCGGCCAGCCGGGCGAACTGCTGGTGCTTTACCAGGAATCCACCGAGCCTCACGATGCCAGGCGGATGCGGGCGTATTTGTTGTACCAGAACGCGAAGCGGATCGCGTGGCAGAAGCACCCCAAGTTTGTCAAAATCGATGACGCCCGAGGACTAGAGCCGGTGCCGATCTTTGCGGCCACGAACGCCACCGACGCCGACCTCTTTTCGGGGCCTCCGCTTTATGCAGTTCTCTCTACGAATAAGATGTCGTTCACACTTTATTCCAGCGGCACAGCCGTCGGGGCGTTCTCGCTGCCGGTCTATCGGGATGGCATGGGCAGAATGGAGCGAATCGCTTTGACACCGTTGGCGGCCACGGCGGACGCGACCATCATCGGCGGCGCGATAGGTGTGGCTGCGGGCTATCTATATGTTGTCGGCAGGGCAGGGGGAGGCGGCGACATTTGGCCGAACTTCGATGCGTGGAAGGATGCCGGTTTTTTACCCTAACCATCGTTAGCGCAAAACACTACGCGCGCAGTCATGTTCACTTAGGATCGGCCGGGCGCACCGGCCACACCAAAATTTGTCGTGCTGCCAGCAGCCGGCGATGCAGTTCATCATATTGAATCCTCTGTATTGCGACTTTTTCATCCAAGACCAGCCCGGCGGCAATAGCTGATGATTGCCCAAGCACCATGAAAACCGGCTCCATGCGGATCGAGCCATAGGCGATGTGACTGGCCGAAAGGCAGACCGGCACGAGCAGGTTCTCGCATTGGATTTCGCGCGGCACGATTGAGCGGTAGCTGATTTGGTAAGGCGGGAAGCCGCCGATTTGCACGTCGCCTTCGTTTTCCACCCGACCATCGCGGACGATGCGCCGGCAATTGTGCGAATCCATGGTGTAGGCCGCCAAACCAATGGGGTCGGGCAGCGTGAGGGAGAAACGGCAATTGTTCTCCGTCATGACGTAGTCGGACACCATGCGGCGGGCCTCGCGGATGTAGAGTTGATGCGGCCAGCCGCCGGTGTCGGTGAACTCATCCTTGCACAGGCCCCAGGATTGCATCTCGGCGCGAAGGGCATGGGGCACGCGCGGACTGGTGGCGAGGAAATGCAGAAAGCCGCGCGTATAATCCTCGTGCGCCTGCCAAATGCGCGCGCGCTGCGCGTCGCTGCCGTCGGTGTAGCCCGTGTTGCCGCCGATGAAATCGGTGGAGAACGCGCCGTTGTTGTTGATGTCGGTCTTGCCGTTGGGCATGGGCTGGATGTGGATGAATTGGCCCAGGCTCACTAGATGCCCTGCCGCGACAAGGGCCTCAATGTAGCGTGCGAGCAATTCATACCGGGCCGGATCATAATCCGCAGGCGGATCGATGGGCATTTTGTTGGTCGGGCTTTGTGTCAAGCATAGGCGGAAATTGTAGGCTTGCTCCGAATCATCGCCTTGGCCGGGTTCGCCGAGCGGCTGATTCTGGATCAACGGCAGCAAACCGCTGGAGGCATCGCCGGGCTTGAGATACGGATCGACCACAACGGCGAACTGGTGTTTGGGTGTTTGGGCGCGGATGCCGTTGAGTGTTTCGTGATAAACGCTGTCGGCTTCGCGCCCGATCGTGTATGAAACGCCGGCCTTGGCCATCAAATCGCCCTCGTAACTGGCATCAATGAAAACGCGCGCCTGGAAAATCGTGCCGTCTTGCATTGTCAGGCTCTGAATGCGAGCGCGGTTGGTTTGAACGGAGGCGAGATGCTGATGGAAATAAACGCGCACATGGGATTCATTAAGCAGATTATTGAACACGCTCTCGGCCGCGCTCGGTTCAAATTTCCAGACTTCGTTGGTGCCGTAGTGCCGGCCCAGCCGCTGGTAGAATTCACGGGCCAGGCCGCCGATGGCATCTTTGTTGCCGATGTCCGTCTGGCTCAAGCCGCCCGCCGTCAAGCCGCCGACGTGCGCGCCATATTCTGTCAAGACTACGTTACGGCCTTCCCGCGCCGCCTCGACAGCGGCCGCGACGCCGGCGGAAGTGGCGCCAAAGACGCAAAGGTCACACTGAATCGTCTGGCCTGCCTGAGCGTGCGCCGCAGCGCAGAGCCACGCGGAAAAAATAAAAGCGAATAGAAAACGCGCCCACGAAAGCTTCATGCCCGGGCTATTTTTGGGGCGGTGGGACTTTTTTGATTTCGCGGAAATTGCCCTCTTCGCAGCATTGAACGAACTCCTCGGTGACGGACTTGAGTTCCTCCCAGCGGGCGCGGATGGATTTGGATTCGGCGGAGGTGATCTGGCTGTCGGAGGCGGCGGCGGCCATGACGGACAACAGATCGGCGAATTCTTGGACGACGCTGTTCATGGCGGGGACCAAATGGAGCGGATGCGGATGGCTGCCGCTGGGATTTCTCACAAAAAATCCTCCCGCGCCATGACAAAGCCATTGGATGATGCTGTGGTCGCCGGTGCAGCGGACGAGGGCGGAGACGCGATCCAATGGATTGGTGGCTCCGCTGGTGCTGGCGGGCGGTTCGGCCCATTTATAGATCATGGAAAGGGAAAGACCCATCTCGGCGGCGGCTTGCTTGGGGCTGACTTTTTGAAACACTTCGCGCAAAAGCTCATGTGATTCCATGCCTTGCATGATGAAGAAAGCAGGCCGCTGTGGCAAGAAAGTTTGCGAGGCTCAGAGATTGAGCTAGGCGATTCTTCGCTCGAAATGAGGCGGCCGGAATCGCAGACAAGCAGATTACCTGCTCGTTCCACGTGTATAATTTGGAAGCCGTTCGAATCGCAACCACGCATTGGACATTTTGTTGATCTCATGCCCGCGCGTGGGCGCCAAATGAGGAGGCTTCAAGCGGGGTAGTTTTGTGCTGGACGGTAATTTTAATCCAGTTTACGGTCGTTTATGCCCAACACCAAATATAAGTGCGTCAAGTGTGGCACTGGCACTTCTGCAGCCTCACATCCATTAATCGGCAACTGCTCCAAAGGTGGCGGGCATGCGTGGGTTATTGAGGACGGAGCACGCAAGAATTACAAGTGCATCAAGTGTGGCACTGGTATTTCAGGCACATCCAATCCCTTAGTCGGCAAGCGCTCCAAGGGCGGCGCGCACGAATGGGTTTCATAGCGCAACATGAACGCTTACGAAAGACATCTTCAGGAACGAGGACTCACGGAATATATTATTGACGGATCGATCAACCCTATCAAGTGGGCGGAATCGAAAGTTAGAATTCTCTTTTTGCTCAAAGAGACGTATGGGTATCAGGGTTGCGGTATTATCAAAATCGAGGACTGTGCGTACAGTTGGTTGGAGGAGGCAAGGATCAAGACTTACGTCAAAATGGTAACGCTTGCAGCCGCCATCGAACTTGGTTTGAAGCGGGGCGTTCCACTTCCGCCGGTGGAAATCAACTCACTCTCTGGGAATCATGAACTACTTCACGGGGTTTTGGGCAGGATGGCCGTTGTTGACATCAAGAAGCATTCGGGAGAAAGCACATCCAATGATCGAGAAATCCGCGAAGAATCTCACAAAAATGCCTCGCTACTACATGCCCAAATAGAGGAATTATCTCCCACAATACTCATCGCCGGTGGCAATGTCTGTTGGCATAGTTTGACCGAAGACATCGGCCTTTTTGGCCCGGTTTCAGGCTGCGCAAAATTCGACGCCGTGGTTTGTAAGAACACGGTTCTTTGTTATTCCAATCATCCCGCGGCGAGACGCGGAGGGTTCGATATCCATGTTCTTCATCGGGCCGTGCTTTCGGCAAGCAACCGAAACTGAATTCTTAGGCGATTGGGTTTTCATCATCAATTTGCGAGACGACGATCCGATTACGGCGAATTAGTTATCGCTCGATAAAAACGATAGTTCCATGCGCCGGCATTGGTGTCGGTAAAATCAATATAACCATTGGGCGCGGTGTTGGTGAACAAGGGAAGCCAGTTGATCAAATCGCTGGAAGCCTCGATGGTGTAGGTTCCGCCGGCCACGCCTGCTGATTCCAGAGAAAACGCGCCGTTGCTGGAGGAATAAGAATTGATCCGAAGCGGCCCATCCAACAGCACTAGCGCAGGCAAGCTGGTCACCGCGCCTAAGGCGTTGCTCAGGATAACTGTGTAGCTGCCTTGGTCGCTCGCCTGAAAATTGGGGATGGACAGGGTGCTGCCGTTGGTGCCCACAGTGCTGCCATTCAGATACCATTGATAGACCGGCGCGGGGGTCGCGGTCGCGCCCACGAACAGAGTGGCCGTGGCACTGGCGGTGACGGTCTGGCTGACGGGTTGAGTGGTGATGATGGGAGGCGTATCGACTGTCAATACT
>DASYNM010000222.1:0-4489 GCA_036008545.1 Verrucomicrobiia bacterium | reverse complement strand
ACCACCGTGGCCACGGTGCCGCTGGACAAGCCGATGAAGAGCACCGCCAGAGAAACGAAGGCCGCAACAGGAAAGGAAAGGAAACTCGCTGCCGCCAGCCCGATGGATGACAGCAAGGCCAGCCAGCAAAAAATGATCGCCAGGCCACGCATGAAATTGATGCCGAATGTGCTCTCCGGATAGAGCAACTCGATTCCCTCTTCCATCGGGAAAGTCAGATCCTCCGAGTTTGGATTGGCATATTCGATCCACAGAAATCCCTTATCGTCCAACAAATTGGGCGGCACGGGGAATTCCTGGAATGAGTCCGCCGGAAACGTTTCTGCCAACTGAACCTGCCTGGTGGAGTTGGTCGGCCCGATCCTCCAGAGGGTATCGTAGAGTGCTTCCGTGTTGGCGCTGGCGACGTGGAACTTGATGCGCAACTGCAACGGTTTATCGCGCAAACGATCCTGCAAAGTGCTCAAGTCAATGCCAATCAGGCGCGCCAAGCCCGACGGCAGGACGGTTTTATCAGCTATGACTCGCTCGGTTATCTGCCTTCGCTTTTCGGCAAGATCGCTGGCGAGCATGGCTGATGGGTCATGCACCTCGTTTCTCATGAGCCTATCCACTATCGGCGTGAGGTCGGGCATCTTCTCCAGGGCAGCGGCGCGAGAGACAAAAATGTCCCGCTGCAGAAACAATTTTTGGTTTGGCGTCAAGCGCTCGGCACGCCAGAGCAAAAGGACGAAAATGGCCGCGCCAGAAAGAGCCAGCAACACGGCGTTCAGGGAAAGAAGGCCCAACCATTTGCCCAGCCAGATTTGCCAGCGGGCGATGGGTTTGACGGCCACCATCTGGATCTGGCATTCCTCGACATCCTTGGCCAGCGTGCCGCAGGAGAGCCAGAGCGTGGCAAAACCGAGCAGAGTGGCGGTGGTGGACAACGTATATGTCAACAGTATTTGCACCATGCCCTGGGCCGTGCCGTCGTCTTTGATCAACATCGGCAATCCCAGCACCGCGGCCGCCAGCAACGCGCAGAGAATCCAAAACAGGCGGTAGCGGAAGGCCGCCTTCCAGGTCAACCCCACGATGGCCGCGATCTTGTTCATTGTGAGGGTCGCCTGGTAAGGTAGGGACGCCGCGCCGCGGCGTCCGGTCGGCGCAGCGCGCCGACCCTACCACCCAAGACTGATGGATTTCTCTTCATTTCCCGTCCGGCTTGCCGAGCAGGGAAGAAAGCTTCTCGTTGGCCTTGCTCAGATCGGCGGGAGCTGGCGTCGGCGCGGGTGCGGGAGTGCTTGCCGGCTTCTCCACCGGTTTGGCCAGCGAAGCCAGTTTGGTTTGATCGATCTTTTGCTCTGGCTCGGCCGCCGCCGTGGATTCCGCGAGTTTAGGCGCCGGGGTGGCCACGGTCAACCGCTCCAACAACTTGTCGCCCGTTGGTGCGGCTTCGGCGTCGCCACGCAAATAGGCGGCGACGCGGCTGCCAGAGGTCGCGCCCGAAGTTTCGGACATCGCATCCTTGGCTTTGCGGACGACTTCCAGAAAATAGCTTTCCAAATTTTGCGTTGGATTGTCGATCTGGACTTTGTCGGCGGCGACATCGTGCCGGATGAGGTCCAAGACCTTCTGCATGCTCTCCCGCTCGAGCGCCGGCATGGTGATGCGGACGGAGTCCGGCTTGGCCAGCAACTGGCGCAACGGGCCTTGCGCGTGAATGCGTCCGCCGTAATAAATGACGACGCGGTCGCAGACATCTTCAACGTCGGCGAGGAGGTGGCTGCTGAGAATGACCGTCTTGCCGCGCCGAGCCAGGGCCAGGATCAAATCTTTAACCTCGCGGCAACCGATGGGGTCGAGGCCGGCGGTGGGCTCGTCCAGAATGACAAGATCGGGGTCGTTAATCAGCGCCTGGGCCAGGCCGATGCGGCGTTGCATGCCTTTGGAGAATTCGCCCACGACCCGCGTGCGGACCTGGCTGAGGCCGACCATTTCCAGGAGTTGTTCGTTCCGTTTCTTGCGTTCCGCCGGCGGGATGTCAAACAGATTTCCAAAAAAGTCGAGCGTCTCGTGCGAATCCAAAAATCGGTAAAGATAGGATTCCTCGGGCAAATAACCAATGTGCGCCTTGCTGGCAACATGGCGCGGGGAATGGCCAAAAACCTCGATGTGCCCGCGCGTGGGATAGAGCAGGCCCAGCAACATTTTCACCGTCGTCGATTTGCCCGATCCATTCGGCCCAAGCAAACCGAATACCTCGCCCTGACGAACCTCGAAATCGACGTTATCGACAGCGACGGCCTTGGGCCGGGTCCAGAAGTCCGTGAAAATCTTGGTCAACCCGCGTACCGCTACGATGACTTGGCCGGCTTTGGGGTCGGCACTAGCTGAAGGTAATTCGGCTACGGCACTCATGCGTTGACGGGCACGGCCGCTAAGCGCGCAGGCGGCGGCTTGGGCGGTTCAGGCGGGGCGGTCGCCAGATGAGGTTCAAATTCCTCACCCTGCCGAACCAACCGCGCGCTGTTGAAGACAACGAGCAGCGACCCGACCACGTGCAGAATGGCGGCGACGATCGGGTCGATGAATTTGAGCGCGGCCAAAATCAGGCCGCCGATGACAAACACGATGCCGATGAGAAAATTCTGGTTGATAACTGCGCGCGTTTGGCGCGAAAGCCGGACCAGGAACGGCAACCGGCGCAGATCGTTGTTCATCAAGGCAATGGTCGCGCTGTGGATGGCCACTTCGCTCCCTGCTGCGCCCATGGCGATGCCCAAATCCCCGGCAGCCAGGGCGGGCGCGTCGTTGACGCCGTCGCCCACGACCGCGACGCGGTAGCCCTTGGCTTTGACTTGGCGGACGAAATCGACCTTGTTCTGCGGCAGGCAGTCACCGAGGCATTCTTCGCAGCCTATTTCGCGCGCGACGCGGGCCGCGACGGGCTGGCGATCGCCGGAGATCATGGCGATGCGACGCACGCCGCTGGTCTTCAAATCGGCCAGCGCTTCGCGGGCCTCGGATCGAGTCTGATCCTGCAATCCAACCCAGCCGATGCAATGCCCTCCTCGTGCGACGAAGATCAGGCTGAAGCCCTCCGTCTCATTCAAATCAACCGACTTTTGGAAATCATCCGGGACACCCTGGTCTTTGAGCCATTGCGCGCGACCGACAAAAACTTTGGCTCCGTCGATCAAGGCGCCCACGCCGCGACCGGCGGTTTCGGCAAAGTCTTTCGGCTCGGCCAAAGGCACGCCCGCCTCACCAGCCAGTTGAGCCAGGGCCTTGGCGGCGGGGTGATTGCTATATTTCTCGGCCGACGCGGCGATGCGGAGCAATTCAGCGGGAGCAGTCCCACCCAATGGCGCGAGACGGCTGACGGCCAGCTTGCCGGTGGTCAGAGTGCCAGTTTTGTCAAATACAAAGGCGTTGATGCGCGCGGCCAATTCAATGTCGCCTACGTTCTTGATCAAAATGCCCAGCCGGGCCGCGGCCGAGAGAGCGGCCACCATCGCGCTCGGTGTCGCCAGAATGAAGGCGCACGGGCAACTGACGATGAAGACGGCGATCACGCGGCTCAGGTCGCCCGTGAAGGCCCAGACCAGGGCGCCGATAACGAGCACCAGCGGCGTATAAAAGCCCATGTACTGGTCGATGATCCGCATGATCGGGAGCTTGGTTCGTTCCGCCGCCAGGATCAGTTCGCGCACCTTGCCTAAAGTAGTATCCTCGCCCGCGCGGGTGACTTTGATCTCCAGCGCACCGGTCAGATTCTGCGTGCCGGCAAAAACTTCGTCGCCCGGCTTTTTATCCACCGGCAGCGATTCGCCGGTGATGGTGGCCTGGTTGAACGAGCCTTGGCCGGTGAGGATCACGCCGTCCGCCGCGACGTTATCACCGGGGCGAACGCGGATGACGTCACCAACGGCGAGTAATTTCGTTTCCACTTCCTCCTCGCCCGCTTTGGTCACGCGGCGGGCTTTGGGTGGAGTCAATTTGATGAGCGATTCAATGGAAGCGCGCGCGCCCTCGGCCGTGCGGGTTTCTATGATTTGCCCCATCAACATGAAGAAAGCGATGACGCCGGCTTGCTGGAAGCCGCCCACAAGAAAACCCGCCGCCGCCGAACCAAAGGCCGCCAGAACGGCCAAGGCGACCAGTTCATTGGTGGTCAGCAGGCCGCGGCGCAAATCGTCAATCGCCGTCCAGACAATCGGCCAGCCGAGAATGATGGCGCCGATCATCGCGCTGGCACTGGCGGCGGTGTGGGCGTTATCGAACAGCCAATCCACGACGAAGGCGTTCAGGACAAACACCACGCCGAGCAGGGTTTGCTTCAAGCGGATGGGCGTGTGCTCGTGGTCGTGACCGCATGAGGCGCACTCGGCGTCATGATCGTGGTGATGCTCCGGTTCCTGCTGGCTTAAAAGAGATGTTACTTGCATACGACTATATTATTGATTTGGAGCCGGCGGTGGTTTCCGCGGTTCGCGGCTTAATT
>DASYNM010000221.1:0-11462 GCA_036008545.1 Verrucomicrobiia bacterium | reverse complement strand
CGTCGAATTTGTGCTGTCCAACGAGGGGCGCGTGCTGGAGGCGAAGTTTTATTCGGCGGTCATTCGCTCCAAACAACGCTTCACTTACAAGGAAGTCCTCACCGTTTTGCAGCGACCCGCGCAGGGCGGCCTCGAGCAAATGCTGCATCAGGCGCACGAGTTGGCGCAGCATATTCGCCGCGCGCGCTTCCGGGCCGGGTCGCTCGCGCTTGATTTTCCGGAAACGAAAATCCGCCTCGATGACCACGGGCGCGTGCTGCGGATTGAGAAGATCGAGAATGATGTTTCACATCAGTTGGTGGAGGAGTACATGTTGCTGGCCAACGAAGCGGTGGCCAGCCGCCTGATGTCCCTGAACCGGCCTGCGGTTTACCGCGTCCACGAGCCGCCCGCCGAGACGCGCCTGGAGGAATATCGCCAGGATGTTCTGGCCCACCACATCCCGGCCGGCAATTTAAGTCATCGCCCCGAGGTGCAAAAGCTGCTCCAGCGCCTGGACAGCCTCCCGATCGGACCCGCGCTGAAAATCGGTTTCTTGCGCTCCCTCATGCGCGCCCGCTACGCGGTCGAGCCGCTGGGCCACTATGGATTGTGCAAGGCCAAATACACCCACTTCACATCGCCTATCCGGCGTTACGCGGATCTGGTTGTGCATCGAGCGTTGTTTGGCAGCGAGAAGACCTCCATCCACGCCCTTAAACCGATCGCGTTGCACCTTTCCGAAACCGAGCGCAATTCCGCCGACGCCGAGCGCGACAGCAAGGACATCAAGCTCTTCGCCTATCTGCGCCAGCAACTTAAGAGCGCCAAGCCCGAGCCTTATCCGGCGCTGGTCATTGACGTGCGGAATTTCGGCTTCTTTGTCGATGTCTCCGCGCTGGGCCTCAGCGGCCTCGTGCATCTGTCGTCCGTCGAGGATGACTTTTTTGTGTTTGACGCGGCGCGCAACCACCTCGTCGGCCGCCGCACCCGCCGCGTGATTCGCGTAGGCGACCGGGTCACAGTGCAGGTGGGCAAAGTCGATGGATTTAAGAAGCAGGTGGATTTCAATCTGGTCAAGGTGGCGCGAACCAGCGGCAAGAAGACGCCGACTCGCCAACAATTCGGCATGCGTCATGGAAAGCACACCTGATAACGTCTTCGCGCCGGTCGTTGTCGTTTACAGCTTAGCGTGGCCGATGCTTCTGCAGCTCAAGGACGAGAAATTCTAGGACCAATTCGGCCTGCTTGCCTGCAAGAAGAACGACTGGAAGCATATTGCGATGCGTTACCGAATCGAGATCAGCAAGAAGGCGAGGGAGCAGTTGCAGGCGTTGCCCAAAGAGCACCGGCGTAACATCGGCTGGCGGTTGGAGCAAATGAGGGAGGACTTGCTTGGGGATGTGCTCAAGCTCAAAGCAAAGAGTAATTTTTACAGGTTGCGCGTCGGAAGTTTCCGAGTGCTCTTCCTGCTAGCGGGAGACGCCATTCAAGTGTATGCTGTGAAAGATAGAAAAGAAGCATATGAGTGACACCGTTATTATTCAAAAAGTCGAGACTCTGGCCAAGACCGTGGAGCGTCTTCAAATGCGTGTTGAGGATCTGGAGGATTTACGGGACTTGCAAGCTGCCGTCGCCGAGAATGGCTCTGAGCCACTCATCCCTTGGGACAAAGCCAAAGCCTCGCTGGAGTTAGACTGAGTCCGCGGAACCGCAGCGGTGCGTCCTTTCTTTCTTGCGCTTCTTGCGACGGGCAGCGGCCTCTACGGCGTCGCAAGGTCGCGCTGGAGGAGTTCGCGGATCCCATTGAAAATATTGGTGGCCAGTTGCCGATCTCCTTCGCCGGTGAAATGGATGAGGTCGATGAACTTTTCGTGTTCGCCGTCGAGTTGTGGATGCGTATCGACAAAGCAGACTTCCGGGTTTTCCACCGCCAGTTGGCTGACAATGAGCGAATGAACCGCGTTGGCCCGCATGAATCCGAAAGCGGCGCGCGTGCCCCCGCCTCGGTAAAAGTCGATGACTTTCGGATCGCTGGCCTGGTTGACCGCCATCGAGAAATTGGCCAACGCCAGACGAATGCCGTTGGTGTGCGCGCATTGGATGAGTTTGCGGTAGGCGGCGGCGTATTGGGTTTCCATCGGCTGGGCGTGGGCCGGCGCTGCGGGACCGTCGCGTTGCTTGGCTCGAGATCGGAACCAGAGCATGCGCAAGCGATGCTCGGCGTCGGCGGCGAGCTTGATGGGACGTTCCTCATAAGCGGGCGGCGCAGGCCCAACCGGGGGCAGCACGGAACTGTCAATCATGTTAAATCCGTTGGCTCCGTGATAGGTAATGATCATGTCCGGCTGGAGCGGGAGAATTTGGCCGGGTAGCCGGTCCAGCGTGTCCTGGAGACTGTAGGTGGGGACGCCGGCGTTGATGACCTGAACGGGGCGGCGCGTTTTCAATTGCTGGCGGATGATTTGCTCGAGCACTTCGGGCCACGGTTTGTCCTCCGGCTGGAGCGTCATGCCGAAAGTGGTCGATTCACCCAACGCCACGATGCGGTAAACACCGTCCTTGGCGATGGAAAATTCCGGACCGCGAAATCCGAGGCTGTTGATCGAAATCGGACAATTCATCATCAGCCCGCGGCTGCCGGGACGCAGGCGAAAATGCGGCTTGGAATCGGCGACTGAGGTAAAAATGTCATGCCCGAGGCGATCAAAATTCGACGTGTAAAATTCCGACCAACGCGCGAAAGCCTCCGGGTCACCTTTGGCGGCCTCGTAGGAATAGTAGAAGCGGCAAGTCTCAGGTCGTACGGCGATGCGGGATTGGGGGCGGAGGGCCAAGTCCACCAATGGCAATGCAACTAACAATAAAATCAATGTGTTCAGGGCCTGCGCGCCGACTGCGCCCCATCGGAACCAGCACCGGCAAAGCGCCAGAACCGCCAGCGTAGCCACGAGCCCGCCGTAGAAACCGCCCCGCTGATTCTGGAAGTATCCGGCGCCGAGCCACGTCAAAGCGCCGCACAGCAACCAGGCCATAACCGCCGCGTTCCATCGCCCTCTCCAGATTCCGCCGACAGCGCTCCAGCTCGCCAGCCAAATTGCCGACGCCATCAGCCCGGCCAAAGTCGCATAATAAAAGTCCCAAGCGATGCCGGCCATCGATACCGAGACCCAAACGATAAGGCTGGCCATCCACAACGCAGCCAACGCCGCGCCCCCAACCTTGCCGCGCAAGGCCTGCGGCACCGACGCCGCCGAAAGAATAGCCACCGTCGCCAGTCCAAACCCGGTGAGGGCGGCCGCCGGCAATTGAACCCACATGGCTAACAGAAGGGCGCAACCGAGGAGAACCGTTTGCAGAAGCAGTCGCATTCTGGCGCGCTACTGGTGCGAATACATGAACGGCGAGAGCGGACTCGGACCTCGCGTGAAAATAACCAAAGCCAGCAGGATGAGGAAGGTAAGCAAGAGCGGAATCAGCCACCATTTCTTCTCCTGACGCAGGAACTGGAGGACGTCTTTGCAAATCTGGCGCACAAACCATTGTAGCTCACCCAAACTCGAATCCGCAAGCCGTTCCACAGACCCCGCCTGATGCGGCGTGGCACATGGACGTCCATGTAAAGCGCTTCAGACCAGAGGCGTCTAAAACCTGAATCAATAAACCAGCACCAGCACAGCCGCTCCTTGCGCCGACTGAACCACGTCATCAAACTTCCGTTCCACGCTGATGGGTTCCTTGAGCTTGGCCGACACTTCCGGCACGGACTCAAGGAAGCTCAGCAGAAAACTGCTCTTGACCGCGTAATTCACATTCTCCGGCAGTGCCCCGGTTGTGGCCAGCGCCGCGGATGCATTCAGTTTGGCCGACACCACGCCCACCACATTGCCATGCTCATCCACCAGCGCGCCGCCCGAATTGCCCGGCTGCACCGGCACACTGATCTGGAAATACCGCGCATCATCCCCCGCCCCGGACAGCGAAGCGATTTCGCCCCGCGCAAACTTGGGCGCGAACCCTTGCAAACCGATGTCGGGAAAACCCACCGTCGCCACCGTGCCGCCCAATTTCACTGCCCGGCTGGAAGTAATTGGCAGCGATGCAAAGTGCCCCTCCGCTTTCAACAACGCCAAATCATTGGCCGCATCTACCCGAATCACCTTTGGTGTGATCAAACCAGCACTTGTGACCAAACGAATCCTCGCCGCATCTTTGACCACATGATAATTTGAAATCAAATACCCATCATCCGTGATGAAAAAACCTGTGCCTGTTACTGTCGGATTTTCCCGGGAAATGACAGAATTAGAACTCGAATTTGGCGTTTCCTTTCGAGGAATAAAAGCAGACGCTTCATTTTGGGCCTGGGCAACTTGATCCGGCGTCATACGCATTTCAACAAATGATAAAGTTTTCTTGGCTGATTCGTCTCCTTGAGACGCTGCAAGGCTACTCCATTTATATGCGTCGATATAATTCCTGGGAACACCGTCGCCATTGGCGTACATTACACCGAGGTTGAATTGTCCGTCTCGGTTTCCCTGTTCAGCGGCTCTACGATACCACCTGACTGCTTCCGCATCGTCTAGCGGCACGCCGTTACCCTTGGCATACATAAAACCGAGGTCGGATTGTGAACTTGCGTTTCCCTGATCAGCTGCTTTATGAAACCATCTGATTGCTTCCCCATAATCTTGTGGCACGCCGTTGCCCATGCGATACATCATCCCGAGAGTGAATTGTCCGTCTGAGCTTCCCTGTTCAGCTGCTTTACGAGACCATTTGAATGCTTCCGCATAATCTTGTGGTACGCCACGACCATCGGCATACATCAGACCGAGGACCGATTGCGCTGCCGGGTTTCCCTGTTCAGCTGCTTTTCGAAACCACTTCACTGCTTCCACCTCATCCTTCGCAACACCTTGGCCTTTGGCATAAGAGACACCCAAGTCGAGTTGGGCGGTGGCATCCCCACTTTCGGCGATGACTTTGGTGATATCGAACTGCTTGCGTTCCGTTTCGTTTTGTTGCGCAGGCAATCGAACAACAACCGCAGCCAGCAGCAGAAACAAGCTCGTCACCCATTTCGATTTCATGTGGACATTATTAAGCGATCGTTTTCCCGATTGCGAATTAAGAATCTCCGGGCGGTTTTGGAGCATTGTTGTAAAAATCAAGTGCCTTCGTATGCCAGTACATATCACCTTGTTTAGGGTCTTCCCATTTCATTTTGAAAGACACGCCCGGTTCCGGTTGTCCACTCGCGATAATTATTTGCACCGTGAAACGCGGAAAGTTCAAATGTTGGACGAATATTTCGCCCAATTCGGTGCTTTGTAGCTGCCATTCTTGTGTTTTCATTCTTGTCCTTTTGAAATCGGGCTTGGCGATATTGCTTCGCCCATCAATTCTCCGAAAGCAGGAAATGCGCCAACGCATTGCAACTGTAAATCATAGGGCAATGAAATCCAATACTCATGGCCTAATGATTACAGTGATAAAATGCGTCTCTTTGTAGATGGGATAGCCCTATGGTAACACAAAACATACGCCTATGGTTACTCTTTGGCATGGGCAAGACATCTAATGATTAGTTCTTTCTTGATCCCGCCTCTCCATTCCTGCGCGCCGCTCTGGTAATTCTTGAGTGGCGTCGCGCAAGGTCAGGGCTTGCGCGGCGGTTGGTCGCGGAGCAGCAACTGATTTTGTTCGGCTTCCGTCCATTCACTGGCGTCTTGGACGAGCGGATGCGCCGCAGCTTCCATGCCTTCGCCAATCACGCTGCCTGCAGCTCGCGCACATGGGCCACATCCCGGCGGGAAACGGGCCGAAGTTTCTTGCTCTCAACCGTGACTACGGTCAGCGTGCGTCCGTCCAGCGTTGTGAATTCCACTTCGTAGGCGGCTCCGCGCCTGTGAATGTGGACCACCGTTCCGACATCGCCTGCCTCAAGCTCTTCGCCGGGCAAATCCGCCGTCAACACCACGCAATCATGTTCTTTGATCTTCATCAGTCGTCCAAAGGATAAGCGGTAATCAAACGGGGCGCAACTTCCCCTTGATCCAATTGCCAGACCGAGCGCACGCGAGGCGAGCGGCTGTCGGGCGTGTCCAATTCACCTTCGACCTCATAACGAGGGCCAAAGCCCGTTTCGCGCGTTCGTTTTACTTCGTGCTTCTGCCCATGTCGGCGAAGTGCTTGAGCCAAGTTTTCCCATTTCTCGGACTGAAACCCGAAACTGGCGAAAAACCTGGCCTTGCTGGCGCCATACCGATGCGCGGGGTTGAGCAGGTAATCCACGATTTTCTCGCGCTCAACCACGACTTTGTCGGCATTGGGCAATTTCATTCCGCCAGTGAGCATAACTGTGACCGGCGGCCACAAGTCGAGACTCAATATCCGTTCGTTCGAATTGCTGGACGCGCGTGAGAGGCCAAGATTAGGAGGCAGAATCCAGCACCGAAATTATAGCTGTGCCTGTCCTGAGGCAACCTTGGCAATTAAACGTTGAACTTTAAACTTTGAACTTTGAACCCCGCGCCTTAGCCTTTCCCCCGCCCGTGAGGTTCTTGTCGCCAGCCGCGTTTTGGTTCGCCGCCACTTTGCCGGTGGTGGTCGTGTTTTACCTGTTGAAACGCCGCCGCGTTGTCAAGTTGATTTCCAGCACACTGCTCTGGCAGAAGTTCCTTGCCGAAACGCAGGCCAACGCCCCTTTCCAAAGGCTCCGCCATAACTGGCTGCTCATCCTCCAGTTGCTCCTGCTTCTGCTGGCGATCCTGGCCTTGAGCCGTCCTTATTTCTCCGGGCACGTCGCCTCCAGCGGATTGCGAGTTGTTATCCTCGATGCCTCCGCTTCGATGCAAAGCACCGACGAAAGCCCTTCCCGCTTTGAAAAGGCTCGCGCCGACTCGCTCAAACTGGTGGACGGCTTGAAGGACCAGGAGCAAATGCTCATTCTGTTGGCTGCGGGCAACACTGAGGTCGAGCAATCGGCGACCGCCGACAAGACGGCCCTCCGACGCGCGCTCCAGAACTGCCAGGTGACCGATTCCACCACGCGCCTGACCGAGGCCCTCAAACTGGCCGACACCCTCATCCGCGACAAACACGATCCGGAAATTCATCTCTTCAGCGACGGCGCGGCGGGCGACCTGAGCGAATTCGAGAACAAAGGATTGCAGGTCATTTACCATCGCATCGGTCAGCGCTGCAACAATATCGGCATCACGACCCTGGACATTCGCGAGAATCCGGAAGATCACAAGGAACGCGCCATCTATACCAGCGTCGTCAACTTCACCACCAACGCGCAATCCACTGTACTCGAATTGCTCTTTGACAACGAAGTCGTGGACACTCGGCCCTTGAACATCCCCGCCGGCGAAACCGACCCGCAGGTCTTCTCAGCCTTGCAACAGCGCGACGGCATATTCACCGTGCGCATCGATGCCAAGGACGATTTGGCCGCCGACAATCAGGCCTCGATGGTGAGCTTACTGCCGCAGCCGGCCAAGGTGTTGCTGGTCACGCGCGGCAATCGGTTCGTGCAAAAAGCCTTGCGCGCCGCCGCCAACATAGAGCTGAGCGTCGCACAGGACACCGTGGACGGCGCGGAGGACAAGGACCTGGTGGTGCTCGATGACGTGACTCCAACTGCGTGGCCCAAAGTCAATTTGCTGGCCATTCACGTGGCCAATACCAATTGGTTCGAAGGCGGCTGGACCAACGTCGATACCCCCGCCATCGTTGATTGGAAAAACACGCATCCACTGCTGCGTTACATCAATTTTGACAACGTCCAGATCAACGACACGCTCGGAGTCAAAGCGCCGGGTTGGGCGGTGCCGCTGGTTGAAGCCCAGCAAACGCCGCTGATACTAAGCGGCGAGCTCTCGCACCAAAGAATCATTTGGATCGGTTTCGACACGTTGAAAAGCAGTTGGCCAAGGCGGAGTTCCTTCCCCATGTTCATGGCCAACGCCATTGACTGGCTCAATCCTGCCGCCGCCAAATCTCAGCAATTGATGCTGCACGCCGGCGAGCCGTTCCGGTTCGCATTGAGCCAGCCAGTTACCTCGGCTGAAATCACTCTGCCCGGGGGCGCCAAGGAAACGATTCCCATCGCAGGGAACCGCGAGATTGTTTTCGGCCACACCGACCGGCAAGGGACGTATCGCCTGCGCGCCGGCACCAACGACATGGCCTTTTGCGTCAATGTTCTTGACGCGGCGGAGAGCAATACCAAGCCGCGCGATGAATTGCAGTTGGGCAAATTCAACAAAGTGGGCGCGACGGAATTCAAGCAAGCCAGCGTGGAAATATGGCGTTGGATCGCGGCGGGCGCGCTGGCGGTGTTGATGTTCGAGTGGTGGTATTACCATCGGAGGACCGTTTGAACTGGCCACTGGTCTGGAACAGCCTGGTGGTCAGTGGCGCGGCGACGATCCTGGCGGTGGCCGGCGGGGCGCTGGCGGCGCTGTGGTTCGCTGGTTGCGCCAGCCGCTGGCGAGCGCTGTTTCTGGCCGCCGCCGTGGTGGCGCTGGTGCTGCCGCCGTTTCTGGTTGTCAACTGTTGGATTGAATTGCTGGGCGAAAACGGAATCTGGCGACCCTGGTTGCCGCTCAATATTTACACGCTGGCCGGCGCGATCTGGGTCTTGGCGCTGCTCAATTGGCCCATCGCCTTTCTCTTCGTCTCCGCCGCCTGGCGTCGCGTGCAGGCGGCTCACCTCGAAGTCGATTCGCGCTTGGAGGGCCGGCTTCTACTGCGCTGGCTTTTGCTGCCGATGGCGCGCACGGCACTGGCGCAAAGCGCGATCTTGACCCTGGTGCTGGCGCTGAACAATTTCTCCGTCCCGGCCATTTTGCAGGTCAAGGTTTTCCCGGCGGAAGTGTGGGTGCGGTTCAATACCACCTTCGATTACAAGTCCGCCCTTGCGTTGAGCTGGCCGCTGGTGCTGGCGCCGTTGATCCTGGTGCTCTGCTTGCGCGGGGGCGACAACGCCTGGTCGTGGCAGTCCAATCCTGCCACGGCGCGAGCGCTGCGGCGGCAATTGGGCGCGGCCTGGCATCGCGGCGGCGCAGTTGCGGCGCTGGTGCTGGCGGGCTTTTCGTTGGGAATTCCAATTTGGCAATTGGCGGGCAGTTCCAAAACGTGGATCCAATTTTGGGCAGCGGGACTGGCGGGCCAATCCGCCATTCTTCATTCCCTCGAATATGCCGCCTTCTCCGCCACCGTTGTAATTGCGCTGGCGTTATGGACGTGGCGGGCGCGGCTGGATTCAGCATTGTGGCTGCCGTTCTTCATGCCCGGCGTTTTGTTGGGTATCGCGCTGATTTGGATTTTCAACCGTCGCGACTTGAACGGTATTTACCAAAGCGCCGCCATCGTCATTCTGGCTTACGTCATTCGTTACGCCGCGCTGGGCTGGAACATCGTGGCGCGCGCCATTCGATCGGGCGACCCAAGCTTGCTGGCGATGGCGCGATTGGAAGGGGCCGGTTTTTGGCAAACCCTGCGCCACATTCACTGGCCGCAAGCCTCCGCCCAAGCTGCCGCCGCCTGGTATGTAACCTACCTACTCTGCTTGTGGGACGTGGAAACTTTGATTTTAATCGTGCCGCCAGGCGGCGAAAGCTTGTCGTTAAGAATATTCAATCTCCTCCATTATGGCCACAACCCTCAGGTCAACGCCCTCTGCCTTTTGCTGCTGGCGCTGGCGTTGCTGCCATTGCTGGTGGCGGCTGTCGTCGCATGGACGGCATCGAGCTGGCGCGAAATGCGCATGTCCAGGCTGGTTGGCTGCGCCATGCCGTGCGTTTTGGCTGCCTGCCTTTGGGCGGGATGCTCCGTGGATGATCGCAAGAGCGCTCCCATCGAGAGCAAGTTTTTCAGCCGCGTCGAAGTCATCGGCTCGCGCGGCGCAGGAGTGGGTGAGCTGAACAAGCCGCGCTCGGTGGCCGTTGACGCCCAGGACAATCTTTACGTCATCGATATGACCGGTCGCGTCCAGAAGTTTTCGCCGGACGGAAAATATTTGCTGGATTGGCAAATGCCGCAAATCGAAAAAGGCAAGCCCAAGGGCATGTGCCGCGATAAGGCTGGCGACATTGTCCTGGTCGAACCGCATTACTCGCGCGTCAACTTTTTTTCGCCGGCGGGCAAGTTGGTGGCGCAGTTCGGCGACAAGGGAACCAACGTGGGCCAGCTCGGCATGCCGCGCGCCGCGGTGGTTAATTCGCGGGGCGAACTTTACGTTTGCGAATACACCGATTCGGAGCGTGTGCAGCATTTCACCGCCCACGGCGAAAAATGCCTGGGCGCTTGGGGAAAACTGGGCGACCAGCCCGGCGAATTCATCCGCGCGGAGGGACTCGGCATCGACGCGCACGACGACATCTATGTGGCTGATTCCTGCAACCACCGCATCCAGGTCTTTTCCGGCGATGGCAAGTTCCTGCGCCAGTATGGCCATGCTGGAAGCGGCCCGGGTGAATTCAGCTACCCGTATGACATTCGTCTTGACGCGTCAGGCTTGCAGTTCGTTTGCGAATTCGGCAACAGCCGCATTCAAATTCTTGACTCGCACGACCAGACGCTGGAAATGCTCGGCGGACCGGGCGGCGGGCCGGGGCAATTCAGCAATCCCTGGAGCATCGCGCTGGACTCCACGGGCAACCTTTATGTCGCCGACGCACTGAACAATCGCGTGCAGAAATTCATCCGGAAATGACATTCCAGTTTTCCAATCCCATCTGGTTGCTCGCGCTGGCGCCAGCGGTGGCCTGGACGGTGTGGCTATTCTGGAAATCCGACGTTCAGATCGGAGCCTGGCGGCGCTGGATAGCGGTAATCTTGCGTCTGTTGGTTCTGCTGGCTTTGTGTTTCGCCGCGGCGGGATTGGAATGGCGCAAACCGCAGGAGGGCATGACCGTTTATTATATGCTGGATCGCTCACAAAGCATCCCTTCGCCGCAGCAGGACGCGGCGCGTGCTTTCATCAACTCGGCGTCCAAGGATAAAAAGGAAAATGATACCGCCGGCGTTTTGGTTTTCGGCGCCGATGCCGCGATTGAGACGCGGCCCAATACGCAGATTGATTTGCGCCAGGTCCAAGCCGTGGTCGGCGCCGAGCGCACTGACATTGCCAGCGCCATTCGCCTCGGCACGGCGGCTTTTCCCGAAACCGGCCAGAAGCGCCTGGTGCTGATGTCCGACGGCAACGAAAACGTCGGCGACGCAATGTCGGCGCTGGCGGCGGCGCTGCCGCTGGGAGTAAGTTTGGACGTGGTGCCGTTGGGCACCAGCCGCGGCAATGATGTCTCGGTCAGAAAATTGACGCTGCCCTCTACTGTCAAGAAAGGGCAAACCTTCGACGTGAAGATTTTCGCCCAAGCCGACCAGGCGCAATCGGCCACCATCCGCCTCTATCTCAACGACGGTTCGTTGGGCGAGCAAAAGGTGCAGTTGAACGCGGGCAAAAA
>DASYNM010000220.1:0-2821 GCA_036008545.1 Verrucomicrobiia bacterium | reverse complement strand
TGGTCGGTGATCAGGACTTCATCACCCGGCTTGAGTTCCAGGCCGTTGGCAATAAAGTTGATGCCCATGGTGGCATTTTGCATCAGCGCAATTTCCGCGGCGTTCGCATTGAGGATGCCGCCCGCCTTTTTCCGCAATTCTTCCTGGGCGCGATAACCGGCGATGTACTCCGGGTGCTCGGGCCGGTAATCGTAATGGGCAATCGTCTCCTCCATCTCGCGCATGCTGTCCAGCACTGCGTCCAACACCTGGCGCGGGCACGCTCCAAGCGTCCCGGTGTTGAAGTATGCTTCGTCAAGAGGAATGCAGAACTGCTGTCGAACCCAGGACCAATAGCCCGGATCATCCTCCGCCGGCCAACCCGTTGCGCCGGGCGATTCGGAAGCAAGTCCCGACGCCTGGGTTAGAGGCCACAGGCCCAGCGCGGTCATGCCGCGCACGAAGCTGCGCCGAGGCATCGCGGCCTGCTCATTCGCCTCTCGCCGTGGTGGGAAGGATTCGGCGTTCGTCATGGGAAAAGGCCACGTTTGTGGTTCATTGGGTTCAACTCTTTTTGGCGCGGCGCCGCGCGAAAATGAGATAGTTGACTATTTAGTCGAGTGAGCTACCTTTGCCATAAGAAGAGGCGAATGTCGCCTTGAGCAAGCAGCGAACGAAACGATTATGGGCCGCGTCAGCAATGCCAAAGAAAGATTGATGGAAGCCGTGCTGGAACTGATTTGGACCGGTTCCTACGGCAACACCACCATCGACCAGATCTGCGAAAAGGCCGGCGTCAAGAAAGGCAGCTTCTATTATTTCTTCGATTGCAAAGCGGACCTGGCGGCGACGGCCTTCGAGACCAATTGGCGGGTCAAGCGCGCGGAGTTGGATTCCATTTTCTCCGCCGCTGTGCCGCCGCTGGAGCGTCTGCAAAAGTATTGCCAATTCAGCTATCAATTCCAGAGCGATATGAAGTCCAAATACGGGCGGGTGCTGGGATGCCCGCTCTTCTCGCTGGGGTCGGAAGTCTGCACGCAGGAGGACAAATTGCGCCGCAAAGTCCAGGAGATGCTGGCCGAAAAATGCAAGTATCTCGCCTCGGCCATTCGCGACGCCCACGCCAGCGGCGTCATTCACGCGCCCGACGCCGAGGTCAAGGCGCGCATGATCCTGGCCTATTACGAAGGCTTGCTGACCCAGGCGCGCATCCAGAACGACGTCACGGTCTTGCGCGAGACGGCGCGCGGAATTTTTTCCATGCTCGGGGTCAAGGGCAAACAAGCGGTCGCCGCCTAGACATTTTTTATGATTTTCTTTGAACAATATATTAAACTAACCAGTCAACTAGAGGAGAGTTATGTTGAATACATTTTTTAAGCGAAATCGAAGTCAAAGTCCGCGGAAGTTCAATCCGGGTGTCGGAGCGCGGTTGAACCGGCGACGGCATGTCGCGCTGGCCCTGCCGGCAGAGGACGCCCCAGCCCCCGTGGCAGAGAGCAGTTCCGCTGCATCCAACCCGACCCCGCACGAGTCGGCGCGAGGCGACACTTTGCAATTGTACCTTAACGAAATCGGGCAGGTGAAATTGCTCAAGCCAGAGGAGGAAATAGAACTGGCCAAACGCATCAAGAAGGGTGACAAGCGGGCGCGGGAACAGATGATCACCGCCAATCTGAGATTGGTGGTCAAGATCGCGCGCGATTACGAGGGCTTGGGCCTTCCGCTGCTGGACTTGATCAACGAGGGCAACATCGGTTTGATGAAAGGCGTCGAACGCTTTGATCCGAAGAAGGGCGCCAAGCTCTCCACTTACGCCGCGTGGTGGATCAAGCAATCCATCATGGCCGCGCTGGCCAATCAATCCAAGACCATCCGTCTGCCGGCCCACGTGGTCGAGCGTCTGGCCAAAATGCGCAAGGCCGAGATCGAGTTGCATGACACTTTTGACCGCGAGCCGACCGATCAGGAATTGGCCGATCATTTGGGACTCGACGCCCGCCGCATCCGGCAATATCGCCAGGCGGCCAAAGCGCCGGTTTCGTTGGACGCGCCTCTGGGCGAGGACGAGCCGAACCGCATCTCCGATGTGGTGGCGGACCCGAATGCCGCCGCGCCGTTCGACCGCATTGTGCAGGAGAACGACGCCGGTCTGGTGCGCGACGCAATGGCTGGTTTGAACGAACGCGAGACCGCGATTCTGGGCCTGCGCTTTGGATTGGACGGCGCGAAGCCGAAGACGTTGGAAGAGATCGGCGCGCAGTTCAAACTTTCGCGCGAACGCATCCGGCAAATTCAGGACGAGGCGCTGGTGAAGATGCGGACGCAGATCGAGGAGCGCGATGCTCCGTCGTTCGAGGCGTCCGCCCTGGCTGCGTAACGGCGCCTTGTCAACAAACTTTTTTGCGCGCGCAGGCGCCGAGGCGTTTGAGTTGGTCGCAACTGCCGGTGATTTGCAGTCGGTGCGTCTTGACCGAGAAGCCCAGCTTCCGGCACATGTCGCCTTCCAGCTTCTTGATCTGGTCGCTATCGAACTCCACGATGGTGTTGCACTCTTGACAGATGATGTGGCTGTGGTTGGGATGATCGGCGTAGTTGGGGTCGTAAAATTTGTGGTCGCCGCCGAAATCCATCGCCCGCACCAGCCCGCTTTCCGTCAGCAACGGCAAGGTGCGATAAACCGTCGCGCGAGAAACCGATCTGTCGCGCCGCCGCGACCATTGGAGCAATTGCTCGGCGCTGAAATGTTCCTCGGTGTCGAAGGCGCTGTCGATGATGGCCCGGCGCTGCGCCGTCACGCGCAATTTCTTGCGTTGAAGGAAATCGATGAATTTCTTCTTGG
>DASYNM010000219.1:0-7602 GCA_036008545.1 Verrucomicrobiia bacterium | reverse complement strand
GACCGCCGCGCGGGGCGCATTGCCACGGAAGTGACCGAGGAACTGTGCGCGCTGCTTTCGCGCAAGATCAAAACCGTTGGCGAAGCCGAGGTGATCATTCGGCCAGGCAAAGGACATCGGTTTGTGGTCATCTTTCGCGGCAAAGGATTGGAAGGGCCGCTGACCGACGCCGATCCGAATCGGGAAGGATTGCCGATTCCAACCACCGGCCCAACCAACGCGAAGTCCGTCAAACAAAAGAAGGCCGCCAGCTTGGTGGCACAATTTTATAAACAAGCGCTGCCCATCATCGCCCACCGGAAGCCGGCCAACGGATTCCTAATGCGCGGCATCGCGCACCAACCGGCTATCGCGACGGTGGAGGAGCGCTACGGATTGCGGGCGGCGTGCCTGGCGGTCTATCCCATGTACAAAGGCCTGGCGCAATTGGTGGGCATGAAAAAAATCGAAGGGCCGCAAACGATCGCCGAGCAATTTCGCCGTTATCTGGCCGAGTACGACAATTTCGATTATTTCTTCATTCACTTCAAGTACACCGACATGTTTGGCGAGGACGGGAATTTCGAGGCGAAGAAAAAAGCGATCGAGGATTTCGACGCCGCCCTGCCCATCCTGCTGCAGAAGCGGCCCGACGTGCTGGCCATCACCGGCGATCACTCCACGCCCTGCGCCATCAAAGGCCATTCCTGGCATCCCCAACCGGTGCTGCTGGTCTCCGAATACAGCGGCTGGGACAAACTGGAACGGTTTACCGAAACCGGCGCGAACATCGGCTCGCTGGGCGTGTTTGAGTCGAAGTATTTGATCCGCCTCATGCAGGCCAACGCCCGGATGTTTGACAAGTTCGGCGCTTAGTCGAGGCCGCTCGCCAGCCGGGCGCGGTCGAGGACGCGTCGAGCCAATGCGCGCGCCTTGGCCGCACTTTGGTCCAGCACGCCATTCACGTAAGGGACATTAGCCGCCAACTCGGCGCGTTTCGCGCGGGCGGCGGCGAAGTAATTCCAATAATAATCAAAGAGCGCCTTCTTTAAATCGCCGTAGCCCAGCCCGCCGGCGCGTAATCGGTCTTCGTAATCCTTGGCCTCGCCGGGCGGGGCAACCAGGCGGAGCAACTGGATGGCGATGTTTTTTTCCGCGTCCGGTTTTGGTTCCTGCGGTGTGCGGCTGTCCATGACCAGGCCCATGACCTTTTTGCGCAGCGCCTTTTCCTCACCGAAGATTTCAATGGTGTTGTTGTAGCTCTTGCTCATCTTCTGGCCATCGGAGCCGGGCACCGACGCCGTCTCATCGCGAATGCGCGGTTCCGGCAGGATAAAAGTTTGCCCATAGGTTTCGTTGAACTTGACAGCAATGTCCCGCGTGATTTCAACGTGTTGCTTTTGGTCGCGGCCAACGGGGACGACGTTCGAATCGTAAATCAAAATGTCCGCCGCCATCAGGACCGGGTAGGCGAACAAGCCGTGATGAGCCGGGATACCGTGCGCGACCTTGTCCTTGTAGCTGGTGGCGCGTTCCAGCAAGCCCATGGGCGTGAGCGTGGTCAGAATCCACGCCAATTCCGTGACTTCTGGCACGTCGGATTGCCGGAACAGGAGCGCCTTCTGCGGATCCAGTCCGCAAGCCAGGAAATCCAGCGCCACATCGTGGGTGTTGCGCCGGCGCTCGGCGGCATCGAGGAGCGAGGTCATCGAATGATAATTGGCAATGAAGTAAAGAGCCTCGCCTTGCTCCTGCAATTCGATGGCGGGCTTCATCATGCCGAAATAATTCCCCAGGTGCAGCGCGCCCGAGGGTTGGATGCCGGATAGAATTCGCATTGGGGGAGATTAAACAAATTCGCCGGCTAAGGCGCAAGACATCGCTTCGCGTGTTGCGAGCTGGTTTGAAATTCGATGACTGCGGTATCGGCCGACAGGCTTCGCCGGCTGCGGGCCTCACTGCGGGACGGCCTGTTTCTTTTGTTCTAGTTGAGCGGAGATACCCGCCAGCCATTCGCCGGCCTGGCGGCGAAGCAATTCGCGGTCGCGGCTGTCCAACCCGCGCGGATCAAAGCGCAGGCGCCGGTGCATGTCGAAAATGCCGCGCGGGGACGGGGAAGCCGGGAAGGCCTCCTCCAAGCGTTGTTGCCACGCGTTCAACGATTCGTTGGGCTGGCGAGCCAAATGGACTCCAGCCAACCGCTTGTCAATGAGATAAAGTTCGGAATCCAGCCCGGGCCAAACCGGCGCCGAGGAGCCAGCTAGGGCGCCGCTGGAGTTTTGCTGGCGCCGGCGTGTGGAGAGAATGCGCCAGACCAGGTAAATGATCAGCGGCGCCAAAGCCCATTGGGTGTAGCGAGAGAGGGAGGACTTGCCCCAACGCCATTTCGAGTAATTAAAATAAAGGTTTGACAGGAAGTCCGAGGTGCCCTGCCACCATGGCCTGCTGGCCTCGGCCACGTCAGCCCACGCGGAGGGCGTGTTGTCCACCTGCTCCCACGTCTTGGTGTCTTCGGAGTGATAGACCAAAGCCCAAGCGTGGCAGTGCCGCTCGCGCACCAGATAGGCGCTGCCGTTCCGTGCCGACTCCGGCACCGCGTAGCCGGTGACGTAACGCGCGTTGACGCCCGCCTGGCGCAGCAATAGGACGGTGGCCGTGGCGAAATACTCGCAATGCCCCGCCCGGGTCTGGGTCAGGAATTGGCCCAAGGGGCTTTTCCGATTGCTCTGGCCGAAGCGGCCCGGGCTGTTCAAGGAGTAGCGGAAATGTTCCTGGAAGAAGCGGCTGACGGCGTGGATTTTCTGGCGTTCATTCATTTGAGCCAGTCCCAGGCTGGCCGCAACGTCGATCAAGGCAGGCTTCTCGTCTTCTGGAACAAAAAGATCCGCCGCTCGGGGCGGGGCATCCAGGGAGGGACCGAGCCAATAGTCCGCTTGGAAATCGAGCAAGGTCTGGGCGGCCTGCACGGAAGCGACGCCCAAACGATTGGTGCGCAGAAGAGCGGGTAGATTTTCTATTTCAAACGTGCCGTGAGGCAAAGGCAGCAAGCCTTCGCCATCCGGAAAATAGCCGGCAATCTCCACTTTGGAATAGACCCTTCTTGACGGCAGGAGCTTGGCCGTTCCTTGAGCGTTGACCAGGACCTGCGAAAACTCGTTGGTGCCCGCCGTCCAAATGCCCTGGCGATAGGAGTCATAGACGCCTTCGCGCAACAGGGAAGGCGGAACGTCGCCGGGCGGAACGTGCAGGCGCAGGACAATTTTACCCGAGAGAGGGAAATCGCCGCCACGACCGATGCGCGTGCGGAATTCGCGCGGATCAATGGAGGAACGGAGGAATTCGGCGATCCAACCTCCCAGCGCAGTTTCCATGCTGTTCTGCACATAGCGCAATCCTTGGTGGCTGAACCTGCCGCAGAGCAGCACGGCAGCCGCCAGCGAGATCCATACTCGCCACGAAACCCGATTGGGCCGCACCTGACCCAGCGCGAGTAGAACCAGCGACGACACCCCGATGTAAAAGAAACCGTTGGGTCGCGTCGAGGCGCTGGCCGCCATCAGGCAAAGGGCGAAATAGCCGTAGGAAACATTGAAAGAGGTGCGGGCCAGCGGACTTTTCGGGATGCGCCGCAGAAGCCAGTTGAAGGCGCTTAAGGGAATGGAAGGGCGATCGCCGTAGGCCTGCGCGAGGGCGATGGGAAAAAAGCAAAAGGGCAGCCACTGCGCAAATTTGAAAATAAACACCAACCGGTCCTCCGTCGAGTACAGCAGCGTGCCCGCGGCCAGAAACAGGAGCACGCAGAGATCACAGACCCGGTTCAAGTCTGTGTCGCCAAACTCCCAACGCGCCTTAAGGTGATAGGAGGCCTCCAACACCGCCGCCATCGGCGCGGCCCACAGCAACAAGCCCGTCTGCCATCCCCAAAAGAGCAGGGCCAAACCAACTAATCCGCGCGGGGTTTTCATAAGGTGGCCAATTTCGCGGCGATTTGGCCGACCGGCAAAATGTGGAAATTCTCCGGTTGGGCTTCCATCACGCCCATCGGCCAGGATTGCCCGGGCTCCGAAACCACCAGCACGCGCAAGGGAAGGCGGCGCGACATCAAGCCCTGAACCAGGCGTTGGCGCGGCTCGTCCCAAGCCATAAAGACACAGACGCAGCCGCTCAATTCTGCCGCGTGGGTCAATACGAGCTGCTCCAGCGCAGCAAAATCTTTTTCGCGGCACATTTGCACCGAGGCCAGAATTTCCAGCATCCGCTCGATGTGACCCACGCCGCGACCGCTGGTGAAGCAATAGGCCTCCGGCCCGACGAACATCAGGTCCAGCAGCGAGTCCTGGTCCTGGATCGTATAAGCCAGCGAGGCAGCGATGGAGACCGCCTCCTCAAAAATGTGCTCCTGAGCCAGGTCGCCGAAGGTATCCAGAATCAGCGCGTGCCGGACAAAGAATTCCTCCTGGTGTTCCTTGATGATGGGCTTGCCCAATTTGGCGAAGCTCTTCCAGTGCATCCTCCGCAACGGATCGCCCGGGCGATATTCACGCAAGGAAACAAACTCCTCCGATTCACCGACCGACGAGGCCATGGATACGCCGCCCAATTGATATTTCATCGCGCCCGGCAACGCGAAGCCGGGCATGGCGTGGCGTTTGGGGAGAACCAAGATTGATTCCGGCAGCGGCGTTTTCCGCAGCGAACGAAAAAGGCCGAAGGGCTCGGGACACGCCACCGTCGTGCCGGTCAAGCGCAGCAAACCTCGGCGCAATGGCATCAACTCGGCCGTGATAGCAGCTTCGCCGCCGGGTGGCAGGTCGGGCACGCTCAGTTCCGGGATGCGGGCGCGGATGTTTCGCGCCAGCAGCCAGCGCCATCGATAATAGCCGTAGGTGCGGTCGAACCAATTGCGTCGTTCCTCGCCCGGTTCGGGCGTCTGCAAATATTCCTCAAACGTCGGGCGCGGATCGGGCTGTTCCTCAATCAACTTGAGCGCGTTCTGAGGCTCGCTCGATTCGTTGCGGACATGAATGCGATAATGCAACTTCTCACCGACCGACCCGAACTTGGGCAGTATCCTTTCCAAAGAAACTTTGGACCGGCCCAAAGGCATGCAGAGGGCGCTCACCAGCACCAGGCAGCCCAGGACGGCGAAAGTCTGATAGCTCAACGAAACATTGGTGTCGGCCCCGAGTGCCGCCGCGGCAAATGTCCCACACAACATCACCCAACCGGTCAGCGTCAGACGGCGTCGAAATTGATATGTGACAGCGGCAAAGACGCGATAATTGCGGTAGAGGTAACGCTGGTAGTAGGTGCCGCGCTGTCGGTAAAGCTCTGTTACGGGCGCATGCCAGACGTCTCGCCCGGCGGATAATAATGATCGCGGCGCGGACATAATGCAGAGCGAACCAGTCAGGCCGGCACCGGCACCCGTTTGAGGATTTCGTCCATCACTTGCCGCGTGGTCATGCCGGAAAATTTCGCCTGCGGCTCCAGCACCAGACGGTGCGCGATAACCGGCGTCGCCACCTCGTGAATGTGCTCCGGACTGACGAAGTCGTGGCCGTCGAAAAGTGCCAGCGCCTGCGCGGCTTTCATCAGCGCGATCGAGGCGCGCGGGCTGGCGCCCAATTGCACGCCCGGCGCTGTCCGCGTCGCTGTCACGAGGCGGACCACGTAATATTTTAGTTCCTCGCTGATGAGCACGTTCTGTGCTCCCTCGCGCAGGCGCAGGATGTCCTCCAGGCTCACGCATGGCTTGAGGTTATCGACCGGGTGCCCGGAATTTTGCGCCGTCAACACCGCGACTTCATCCGCAGGCCGGATGTAGCCCAAATCAAATTGCATGGCGAATCGGTCCATCTGCGCTTCCGGCAATGGATACGTGCCGCGAAACTCGATCGGGTTCTGCGTGGCCACGACAAAGAACAATGGCCCCAACGGGCGCCGCTGGCCGTCCGTGCTCACCTGACACTCGGCCATCGCTTCCAGCAAGGCCGATTGAGTGCGCGGGGAAGCGCGGTTGATTTCGTCGGCCAGGAGAATGTCGGCGAAGATCGGACCTTCGTGGAAGGAAAATGTCTGGTCACGCTGATTGAAAACCGAGACGCCCAAAATGTCCGACGGGAGCAAGTCCGGCGTAAATTGAATGCGCTTGAACTGGGCATCGATCGACCGCGCCAGTGCTTTGGCCAAAGTCGTTTTGCCGGTGCCCGGATAATCCTCCAGCAGAACGTGGCCTCCACTAGCCAAAGCCGCCAGCAAACGGCGAATGGCGACGGATTGACCGCGCATGACCGACTCGATGCTAGCGGTGACTTGCTGGTAGATGGCGCGGGGCGAAAGCGTGGAAGTCGGAGCAGGAGGAACCGTCACCGTTGCAGGACGGAGGGCTGCGGTTGGGCCGGCATCACCGAGCAAGACGCCTTCCTGCTTCTGGGATTTATCCAAAATTGTTGCTTCAGGCTTCACCATTTCAGACTCCACATTAACTCGGAGTTTCCCCCGAACGAGTCGCGTGATGCAAGCCAATAGTTTTCCTCGGCACGAGACACGTAAATCTCGGTTTCTACACGGACTCCTATTGAAACTATCGGAAACTATCGTGGAAATCAACGAGTTGCATAAGCAGTTTCTGGAATCGCGAGAAATGGAGGATAACGGCGAGCGGACAAGACAAGGATCACCGGAAATATCAGCAAATATCGGAAAAATCAACGACTTACAGATGGTCGGTTCTAGGATGGCCGAGTCCCAACTCACGACGCGTCCGGCGCCCGTTGCCCCGTAGCCGCCGACGTGAGACGGCGGATTCTGGATCAACATGCTGGCTTGGTCGGTCGTCCGCAGCGCGCCTCGGCGGGCACAGTTTGCGCGACTGCGCGGGGACCGCCGCCTTACGGCGGCGGCTACGAGGTTGCCTCGCCTTGCCTTGACGCAGGCGCATCTCGATTTCTCATTCCCTTTGACAATCTTATAGTCGATCACGGAGACGACTTTACGCCAGTTCCCGAAAACCAAAAAACCTACCGTAGGCTTTTTGGTATGATTTTTTTGGAGAGGTCTTGATCGCTGTTAACTGCTTACTTGCAACCGCTTGCAACTCAGAAAGTATTCAAAAATCGCAAAAACTCAAAAGCAAACTCGTTTTTTATTTCCTAAAACATCGATTTAGCTGCCAAAACGCCCAAAAAAAGGCCTGTTTTTTCTGTCAGTACTAAGACACGGTGCGCCATGGTGTCTTCTTAGCCGTTGCGGCAGAGTAATTTCCATTGATTCCTGAGAACCGCATTTTTTAGGCAAATATCTACCGCACGACCGCCTAACCGTCGGAGCAACCAGCAACACAGCTTGCTTCCGGGGAGCACACGCGCCCCCGCGTGTTGCAGTTGGCGCCCTCGCCGACTGCCTCCCTTGCCCCACCCCGCGAATCGGAGAAGATGCAGGGATGTGGTCGGCGGGGCGCCGACCACGTGACTGGCGAATTGAACGATTCGCTTTTGGGTCTTCCTCGTCCTAGACTGCAGTTAATGCATTGTTGGAAAATGCTCGATTTTGACGGTGAATTCGCCAGGCTGAATGGTGATTGCTAGGACCAAGCACCCACAGACCAACAAACCGAAATTA
>DASYNM010000218.1:0-4310 GCA_036008545.1 Verrucomicrobiia bacterium | reverse complement strand
CAAGGGCGATTCAAAACGGCCTTAAGCAGCTCGGAAAAATCCCGCCTGGCAAGTCAATCCGACGAACTGCGAACACATTCCTTCCGGTCGAACACACTCGCCCGAAAATGACTAGCTTTTGCAGAGGTTTCCTTCAGGATTAGTCAGACCAGAGGCGGAGGCCTCAGCGGCGCTGCGCGAAATAATCCCATTAGAAATGCTAAAAACCACCATCAAATCCAGGCGTCGCACTTATACTTAAAATAGATCATTGCGTTCCCACCGAGAAGTGGTATTGTGGCAAGTATGAAGCGCGCAGGCGCATGTTCTTTGCAGGCAGACGAACCCCGTGTGCCGCGCGCAAACTGTTCCTTCTTGCAAGTTGAGAAAGTCAGGTTGCGGGCGAGCCATGAAAAAAGGAAAGTCAGTCGCCACGCTCGACCTCACCCTAGCCCTCTCCCCCGGGAGAGGGAAGGGTCTTTCGTCGCATCCGGTTGCGACTATACGCGTCCGGCAAACCCAGTCGTTGGAATATTGAGAGTGCGGCGGACAATTCTCCCTCTCCTGGAGGAGAGGGTTGGGGTGAGGACGAGCCATGAAAAAACTGAATCGCAAGCTTCCGCGAATCGCCCGCGTAAGTCGTTGATTTTCTCGATATTTCCAGATAATTTCACGTCCCTTCCTTGCTTTCCAAGCCCAAAACCAGTTCCTCAACCCCTAATCCCCCAGGCTCGTGCCGACAAGGCGCGCGCTGGTAAGCCAGGGATGATCCAGTGGCACGGCCTTGCGTTTGCCGGCGACTTTCTCCAATGGCACCGGCTCGGTATCCTCGCCGCGGGCCGCGACCATGACGCCGTATTCCCCATCGTTGATCAACTCGACGCACGCCGTGCCCAAACGCGTGGCCAACAACCGGTCCACCGCCGAAGGGGCGCCGCCGCGTTGCACGTAGCCGAGAATGGTCACGCGCGATTCCAACCCGGTCAACGTCTCCAATTCCGAAGCCAGCCGCATGGCGTTGCCGCTGTGACGCTTCTGCCATTCGAGCAGCGCGAGTTTGGCTTTCTTGCGTTCGCCTTTCGATTTGGCGTTTTGCTTCCGCTCATCGACTTCGCGCAAGCCGGCGGCGTCGCGCTTCGACATCGCCCCTTCGGCCACCGCGACGATGCTAAAGTGTTTGCCGCTGCGGCCGCGTTCGCGAATCGCCTCGGCGACTTTGCGGATGTCGTAGGCGATCTCCGGCAGCAGGATGACATCCGCCCCGCCGGCAATGCCCGCGCCCAAAGCCAGCCAGCCCGCGCGATGCCCCATGATTTCGACGACGACGATCCGGTAATGACTGTGCGCGGTGCTGTGCAATCGGTCCACCGCCTCGGTCGCGATGCCCAAAGCGGTGTGATAGCCGAAGGTGACATCGGTCATGGCCACGTCGTTGTCGATGGTCTTGGGCAGCGTAACGACGTTGAGGCCTTTCTCCTTGAGGTAGAGCGCGTTCTTTTGCGTGCCGCCGCCGCCGAGGCAGATGAGGGCGTCCAACTGGTTCTTCTCGTAATTGGCGATGATGGCTTCGGTCGCGTCGATTTCCTCACCGCCCACCGACATGCGGCGCGGTTTGTCGCGGCTCGTGCCCAGGATCGTGCCGCCGATGGTGAGGATGCCGGAGAGTGCGCCTTGGTCGAGGGTCACAGTGCGGTTTTCCATCAGGCCGCGAAAGCCATCGCGAAAACCGATGACGTGCATGCCGAAGGCGCCCTGGGCCGCCTTGCCGATGCCGCGAATGGCGGCGTTGAGGCCGGGGCAATCGCCGCCGGAAGTGAGAATGCCGATGCGTTTGGGCATAAGTGTCAATTAATTTTTAGCAGCGCGGCGCAGATAGCGATCAAGGCGCTCTTCGAAGCAGGTTGGCTTTTCGCCGTAAAGTTTTGCGCCCAGCCGGAAGGCGGACTTTTGGAGCTTGGCCCGCTTGACAGCAATGCGGCGGGCCAGCGGACGGAAATCGCCGGCGGGATTGGCTTTGTGTTCCTGGTTCAAGGCGCTCAAGACCATGAACAGATCGTGATCGTCACCCAGCGCTTCGGTCAAGGCGTCGCTGCGACGGATCAGCCGGGAAAGTTTGGCCGGCCCAAGCCCCTTGATCAACTCCAGACCGTAGCCGAGCGATTTGGATTTCTTGCGCCATTCGTGCAAATGGGCGGGCGTAGGCGACGAGCGCGCGATTTTGAAAGCGGCGCGACCCTGTTTGTAAATGCGTTTGAGGCCGGCGACCAAATCGGCCGAGGTGGTCTTGCGCAAGGGCCAGGAGGCGAGACTTTGCCGGGAGACGTCAAGCATCGCGCGCACCGTATGCCGCAGGGCCGGGATGCGGCGGACGAAGGAGGACTGGCGACGCAGCAATTGGCGGCGTACTTGATCGCCGGCGGGGCTGGCGGCGGCCTTGAGTTTACCCAGCGTGCGCAATTGCACGTGGACGTCGCGCAACGGGGAAATGGTCCGACCCGCGGCGGCGATGCGGCGATTTTCTGTGTGGAAAAGTTTTTTGGGAAATGCCACCCGCAACGAGCGCATCAAGGCGCGCAACCGCTTAAGGGCCTTGCGGGCGTTATGCACGGCCTCGCCGCGATTGGGCCGGCGCAACTCCGCCGCCGCCAGATCAATCTCCTCCGCGGCGATGCGGCCAAATGCCGCCGCCAAACTTTCGCCGATTTCGATGCGGTAGCTCATAGGGCCGCGAATGACTTTGCATATAACCGGGCGCGCCAACGAAGTCACGATCTAACCAAGACCTCAGGAGAGAAGCGACTGCTTGCGCGAGTCTTACTTGGCAGCTTCCTGACGCGCCCAGGCGTCGGCTTCCAGAATTTGCTCCAGGCGTGGATGGGTCGTGACGGCATGACGCTCCATCACGCGGCTCACCAACTCGCTGATCTGAGGAAAATTAATGCTCCTCTTGACAAAGGCGCTGACGGCCACTTCGTTGGCGGCATTGAGCACGGCGGGCATCGTGCCGCCGATTTCTCCCGCCTTACGCGCGAGGTCCAGCGCCGGGAACCGCTCGCGATCCGGTTCTTCGAAGGTCAATTGACCGAGCTTGGCCAGGTTGGTTTGCACGCGCTGGCTGCCGACGCGTTCGGGATAAGTCAACGCGTATTGGATGGGCAGGCACATGTCCGGCGTCGAAAGCTGCGCCAGCATCGAGCCATCGACAAATTCCACCATCGAATGCACCACGCTTTGCGGATGCACCACGACGCGCACGCGAGCCATCTCGATGTCAAACAACCAGCGCGCTTCGATCATCTCCAGGCCTTTGTTGAAGAGCGTGGCGGAATCGATGGTGATCTTGCGGCCCATGACCCAGGAAGGATGCTGCAAGGCGCGCTCAACGGTGATGGCGGCGAACTCCTCCTTAGGCGTGCTCCGAAAAGGACCGCCGGACGCAGTCAACCACAAAGCCCGCACAGACGACGGCGGGTGGCCGTCCAGGCATTGGAAGATGGCCGAATGCTCGCTGTCCACCGCCAGCACGCGCACGCCGTGTTTCCGCGCCTCTGTCATGACGATTTCGCCAGCCATCACGAGGATTTCCTTGGAAGCGACAGCGATGTCCTTACCGGCGCGAATGGCAGCCAACGCAGGTTGCAACCCGGCCGTGCCGACGATGGCAATCAGCACGATGTCCGCCCCTGGGAGGGTGGCCAACTTGAGCAGGCCTTCCTCGCCCGCATAGACGCGAGTGGAAGTGCCGAGGGTCTTCTCCAATTCGCGCGCATGACGAGGGTCGCAAAGCGAAATGGCTTCGGGCCGGTGATGGAGCGTTTGCTTGAGGAGCAATTCGCTGTTGTTGCCGGCGGCCAGGCCGATGAGGCGAATTTGGTCCGGCAAATCCTCAGCCACCTTGAGCGTGCTGGTGCCAATGGAACCGGTGGAACCAAGAAGAACGACGCGCTTCATGTCAGTGATCCGCGGCTGTGAATTTGCTGCTCATGCTGTTGTTTCGGCAGGCAGTGGTGCAACGTAGCCGAGGCGAAGTCAAGCGCGATGGGTGCAATTGAGATTTTGCATACCTTGGGTTCTTGTGCTTTGTTGAGGGCATGACATTACGCACAAAATTGTCAATGGCCGATTGTCGGACGCGGCTGGGGTCAGCCACGGACTTGGGAGGAATGGCGTTATCCTGGGACGCCGCGGCCCCCGGCCCCGTGTTGGGAGAATTCCACGGCTCCGTGTTTCGGCTGCACACCAAGAAGTATTACAGCAACTCCTTCACCCCGTTCTTCTACGGCAAAATGAAGGAAGCCGATGGCGGCACCACGCTTGAGGGAGAATTCCGC
>DASYNM010000217.1:0-2105 GCA_036008545.1 Verrucomicrobiia bacterium | reverse complement strand
AATCGGACGAGGGGGACGGGGACTCGCCACCCGCAGCTTTGGCTGAATTGACCATAGGCACTGCGACCATCGCGGTCGCATATATTGCAAGGGTCAAAAGCCGGATCGCAAATTTGGTCATGCGTTTCTCCTGATTTAAGTCCAGGGCAACTCTATAGAGGGACCCGTCGATTTGAACACCCGCGGCCAACGATCATTCCCACGACTTTTTTTGCGTTTTTCGGGAATTTTTTGTGGAGTTAGCCTGGCGCCGATGTGTTTTTCGACACGTCGTCGATGGATAGCGCAAATTGAGGCGTCCGCGCGTCCAGCGGCGAATATGACCAAGAATTCATCCAGATGAACGAACGCCGTTGTCGGGCTTCACGGCGGGTTCAGCGTCCTTCTTCTAAGTTCGAAACATGATCGACGAGCCCGGCCATCCGACCGGCACCCTCTGTGATCCCTTTCGAAAGGAACCAGCCATGTTGAAAACCATTTCCGCTGCACTGCTCGCCGTTTCCGTTCTCGCCGCGCCTGCGATTGCCGCAAGCTCTGGCAAGATCGCTCAGGCGCCCGTTACGAAATCCGCGACCGGGACGGCCCAGGTGAAGAAAGATCCGTTGAACGCCAATGCCAAGATGAGCCGCCACCATCATGTGCGGCACCACGCGCATCACCGCCTCCACAAGAAGATGGCGGGCCAATTCCACAAGTCTCTGAAGGTCTCGGCCAAGCCTGTGGGACACCCCGCCAAGCGCGGTTGATCACGATCCGTCAAGGCGGACGCGGCTCTGTGCAACGCCACGACGGATTTCAAGTCCGGCCCACGCCACCCCAATGGCGTCGGGCCGGGGCCTGGTGGTCCGATTCTGACATGTGCGTCCCGGTTCGGAGACGCTTTTGGTGTCGAAAATGCAGTTTCCTTTTCATTTTCGGACGGTCTAAAACCAGTCTAGTGGAGTGGATTTGACATTCGCTAGCCTCTGGCCACGCATTCGCCATGCGAATGTCAAATCCAAAACTCCACTAGATATTTGCTAGTGTCCCTTTGGTTCTGACATTCGTAAACGTGCCCGCCGCAATGAGATACGAATGTCAGAACCGGGACACTAGAGCGTTTTCGAGCGAAGCATGCCCTCGGACTTGATCCGAGGGTGGATACCGGTTCGCGTGAAGAAAACGCGTCAAAACAATAAGCTAGAGCTTCGGTTCTGATTCAATCAGAACCGATTATGCTCTAGATCAATTTGCAAAAGGATGGGTTGCGGTTGGGAATCTCGGCAAAGCACATTTCGGCAAAGCGCATTTCAGCAAAGCACATTTTAGCAAAGCGTCTCGCGATCCTGATGCTGCCAATCGTGCTCACGGCGTGCGCGGGCGGCGATGAAGGCCGAAGCTTCAGCCTGTTTGGCGACAAAAATGATCCGCCTCAGTCTTTCCCCAGCAATTATCGCTTGGAATTGCTGGCGTTCATGAAGACCTATCTGAACAACCCGGTCGGAGTGCGTGACGCGGCCTTGGCAGAGCCTGTTATGCGCGATGTCAACGGCAAGATGCGTTACATCACTTGCCTGCGCTACTCGGTGCGCGAATCCGACGGCAGCTATCGCGAACCGCGCGAACGCGCGGTGCTTTTCCTCAGTGGCCGGCTCGACCGCATGATCGAGAAGGGCGGCGAACTGTGCGCCGGCGTGGCGCTGGCGCCGTTTCCGGATATGGAAAAGATGACGCGGTGAAATGAAGCCGCGCGGCCTTCGGGAATGATGCCTGCGCTTGAGTTGCCCATAGACGGCGCTCACTCTTCTTCACGTTTCAGCGAGCTTTGAATCAGGAACCGCGGCCCTTGATGCATGGATCGGGACAAAATCCTGCTTATTGCAGGCAAAATCCGTCTTCGCGCATGGAACAGAACGGCGTTGTGGCGCGGCTGCGACATCATGAAAACAAACGTGTTTTGGTGTGCCACGAAGCAACCAAATTGACGCCACGTTGTTTGGTTGATGTCGATCGCGACAATAACGGGGAACTTCCATGAAAAAAATTCTGCTGGGCGCCGCCGCCTGTATCGTGTTTGTGGCTCCGGCCTTCGCAGCCGATATACCGGCGCGAACCTACACCAAGGC
>DASYNM010000216.1:0-15522 GCA_036008545.1 Verrucomicrobiia bacterium | reverse complement strand
CGCCAGGCTTGGGCGGGCGCGCTGGTCTTGATCCTGATCACGGTGGCCTTTAGCGCCGGGGTGCGGGTCTTGACCCGCGGCTCCAACACGGCGGGCGCCCGATGAAGCAGAGCCTGATTTTGTCTCATGCAAACTTATTTCGATGATGAATTGGCCAAGTTCAAGGAAAAACTCCTGACCATGGGCAGCTACGCCGAGAGCGCCGTCAGCCAGGCGGTTCAATCGGTTGTGGAACGCGACGACAACCTCGCTTCGCAAGTCCAGCAAAACGACGATCTGATGGATCAATTGGAGGTCGAGATCGACGACATGGCCGTCAACCTCCTGGCCAAGGCCCCGCTGGGGTCGGATTTGCGGCTGATCACGGTGGCCATGAAAATTTCGCAGAACCTGGAACGCGTCGGCGACGAGGCCACCACCATTTCCCGGCGCGCCATGGAGTTGAATCAGGAGCCGCAGCTCAAATCTTTTATTGACATCCCGCGCATGGCCGGCATCGCGCTGGGCATGCTCAAGGAGGCGCTGGACACCTTCGTGCGCAAGGAACCGGAAAAAGCCCGCGCCATCGTTCCGCGCGACAAGGAAGTCGATGCCATCAATCGTCAGATGCACCGCGAGCTGTCCAATTGCATGGTCGAGGACCCGGCCACCATCGGCCGCTGCCTGAACCTGATGACGGTCTCCAAAAGCCTGGAACGCGTGGGCGACCACGCCGCGAACATCGCCGAGGAAGTGGTCTATCTGTGCGAAGCCCGCGACATCCGCCACGAGATCAATAGGGTCTAAATCCGGAAACTAAATCCTAGGCATTATCCTACTGTCCTGTGGATTCGGATGGAATCACCGCCTTGCGGGGTTTGACACTCAATTTAATCAACAGGCCACGCATTGGCGGGCTTGCCCCGTTCCCCTCCTAACTGCTACGCTCTGGATTATGACAACGATGACCTTTAGCGCGGTGCTGAATCCTGAGGAGGACGGCTACGTTTCCCTCTGCCAGGAATTGGATATTGCGAGTCAGGGCGACACGATTGACGAAGCGCTGGCCAACCTCAAAGAGGCGCTGGAAGGATTTTTCGAAACTGCCAGCCCTGAGGAAGTGCGGACGCGGCTGAAGATGGGGTGAAGACCATACTATCAGAGATGCTGGTGAAGTAAATCGAACGGCTTTACGCCGAGCCTCGGCCGGAGGAAAAAGAATCATGAAACCTGCAACAGATTCAACTGTAGAGTTTCCAATTCAAGAAATCGATATTTCGGGCAAGGGATTTGAGCAGTACAAAATTGACAGCCCCGATGAGTCGTCGCGAAAGATTCTCGGAAATCTGTCAAAAATCAATATCTTCGTCGGGCCGAACAACTCCGGGAAAAGCCGCTTTATGCGGGAAATAGCGAAGACAGAGAAGTTGAGATTCAAGTCAGCATATCACGAATTTAAGAATCATGAGAATTTGAGGGTGCCATTTCAGCAAGACGTGCGAGATATATTCATGAACAATTATATTGCTGATATGGCTGGATTTCCGAGAAAGTCAGATGAAATACCGAATCTCAGCTACATAGTAGAAGGTGATCCAATCCCCACAAACTTTCGAGAATGTGTTGAGGCTTTGCGAGAACTACAACAACAACACAAGCCGCAGTTTAGGGCGGCTGGTCCAGTTGGCTATCCACAGCCTCAGCCGAAACCCGCGATTTTGGTAACCCGCCTAATTGAGCGTGCACTAGTCGCAGATCGGGATCTAAGGTCGAATGTACACAATTTACCAGAAAGACTGGCATTTAGGAAACTGTATTTCCCCACTTTGCGAGGCCTTCGCGTCCTTGACGCACAGAACACAGATTTTTATGCGACCAAGACAAAATCGGACTATTTTTATGCTGCCTCACCAATTCAGATATTTTCTGGCCTTGGAATGTATAATGAGGTTCGCCAGCACCTTTTGGGCAGCCATGAAAAGAGGGCTGCGATCGCGCGGTTCGAAAAGTTTCTAGCGCAGAACTTCTACGACAAGCAGCCCGTTACAATAATTCCACGCGAGGATAAAGGGATTCTTTACATTAAAATCGGCAAGGAGGCGGAGCGACCGATCCATGAGCTCGGAGACGGAGTGCAGTCCATTATAGCCCTCACATTTCCACTATTCTTGTTATCACAGAGCGGCGCCCCCGTTCCCTTAGTATTTTTTGAAGAGCCGGAGCTCTACATGCATCCCGGGATGCAACGTCTATTCTTGCAGACCTTGTGCTCCTTTAGAGGATTTCAATTCTTCTTGACTACTCATTCAAATCATCTTCTTGACATAACTTTGGATATCGAAAATGTCTCGTTGTTCAGTTTCTCGAAGCAACTAGAAAATAGTGAAGGGGAGGAAACAACCGCCTCGTTTAAGATTGAAAATCTCATGCATGGGAATTGCCACTTTTTGGAACTGTTGGGAGTCAGAAATTCATCGGTTTTCCTGTCGAACTGCACCGTGTGGGTCGAAGGAGTCACTGACAGGCGCTATCTTCGTCGCTATTTGGAACTGTATATGAAGAGCAACCCGAACATAAAGCCGTTTTTGGAAGACCTGCACTTTTCGTTCGTCGAATATGGCGGGGCTAACATCACGCACTGGTCTTTTTTAGACGTCGATGGTGACAGCATTAAGGTCGAGCGTCTTTGCGGAAAGCTATTTCTCGTAGCTGACGGCGACAACGCAACTGATGGAGCGAAGGAAGCCAGATACCGAGAGTTGGCTCAAAAGCTAAAGGAGAGATTTTACCGCTTGCCTTGCAAAGAAATTGAGAACTTGCTGTCACCCGAAATACTTAAAAAGGTCGTTTCTCAGTACGAAGATGGATCGCCAGAGTTCAACCCTTTTGACCAAGAGGCGTATCGACGCGAAGGTTTAGGCGATTTCATCGAGACGAAGATGTTAAAGGGGCCCAAGAAGCGGAGGGGCTCGTACAGAGAGGAAAGCGGTACGGTTAGAGGAAAAGTGGAGTTCTGTGAAATCGCGCTAAAACATATAGGTTCCTTTTCCGATTTGTCGGCCGATGCTCAGGCCATCGCAACAATGATCTACGAATTCATTAGGTCACAGAACCCATGATCTGAATCTTTGGTTCCACCAGCAAGAGCAAGGAACACAATTCTTCTACTCTTCTCTGCGCCTCTTCGGCTCTGCGCGAGATAGTCCCATTAGAAATCCTAAAACTCACCGGAAAATCCATGCGTCTAACTTATATATAATATAGACGCTTGCGTTCCCACGTAGAAGTGGTATTGTGGCAAGTATGAAGCGCTCAGGCGCATGTTCTTTGCAGGCAGACGAATCCCGTGTGCCGCGCGCAAACTGTTCCTTCTCCCAAGTGGAGAAAGTTCCGTTGGGAGCAGGCCACGAAAAAACCAAATGGAATGTCCATTGTAAAGCTCGTCCTCACCCCACCCCTCTCCTCCAGGAGAGGGAGAATTATCCGCCGCACTTTCAAAATTCAAACGACTGGGTTTACTGGACGCGCATAGTCACGACCGGAAGCGGAGGAAAGCCGTTCCTTCTCCTGGGGGAGAAGGTCAGGTTGAGGGCGGGCCATGAAAAAACTGGATGGCAAGCTCCCGCGAATCACCTGCAGGCGCATCTCGCTTTCTGGCAAATCCTTTTGAAATCGTTGGATTGCGTCCCCTCTCCCCGACCCCCTCTTGCACAAGTGTGTGGAAGAGAGGGAGATAGACGATGTTGTCAAAAAGTTAGATGCGCCCATCGCCTACGTAAGTCGTTGATTTTGCCGATATTTGTCGATATTTCCTGGCCGTTCTCGATGGGTGAGAGGGCGGCGGAGAGTTGTGAGTGCTTAGTGATGAATGGTGGGTGGGGAAAGAGGAAGCCACGCAAGTCGTTGATTTCCACGATAGTTTCAGATAGTTCCAGGTCATGCCATGGTCTCTCGTCCCGAATCCTGCCCGCCGCGCCGCAGCCTTGGCGATGGGCAGGCGCGCCCATGAAAGAGGCTTGCAAGAACTTGGAATCCGGCCAAAATCTCAGTCGAAATCGGCCAGGGGCCAATTTTTTCCAACGCATGGCACGCGACATTTTGAGCACACATCAGAAGGCGCTCCAGATTAATCTGGACCCGTCGAAGTATGGCACGTTTGCCGAGATCGGCGCCGGGCAGGAAGTGGCGCGGTGGTTCTTCCGCGTCGGCGGCGCCGCGGGCACTATTGCCAAATCGATCTCGGCTTACGACATGACCATCAGCGACGCCATTTATGGCCATGCCGATCGCTATGTCAGCCGGCAACGCTTGGAAACGATGCTCGACCACGAGTACGTACTCCTGGTGGAACGTCTCAAGGAAAAGCGCGGCGCGACGACTCGCTTCTTTGTGTTTGCCGATACGGTGGTGGCGCGCAGTTATTCGAGGCAGCAGGATGATGCGCATGGCTGGTTGGGCATTCGTTTCCAAACCGAACCGGGGCAGGAGCCGTCGCAGATCATCGTGCATGTGCGGTTGTGGGACAAAGAGAATCTGGCCGAGCAGGAAGCGCTGGGCATTTTTGGCGTCAACTTTGTTCACGGCGGCATCTATCTCCATCAGGATCCGGCCACCTTGATCAGCGCGCTGGTGGACAACCTCGGCGTCGAGCGCATCGAGGTGGACATGATTCAATTTTCCGGGCCGGCCTTCGCGCACGTGGACAACCGGTTGATGGCGCTGCAGTTGGTGCAAGGCGGTTTGACCAACGCCGCCTTGTTCACGGCCGACGGCCAAGTCATCCAGCCCGCAGACGCTTTTTACAAAAAGTGTATCCTGGTCGAGCGCGGCAGTTTTCGACCCGTCACAAAAGTGACGCTGGACATGCTCAAGTGCGCGCAGGCGATTTTCGTCCAGGAACCCAATGTGCAGGGTGAGGATGTGCTTACGCTCATGGAGATGACGCTTAAGAACCTGACTGACGGCGACAAGATCAACCACCAGGATTTTCTTGACAGGGTCGATATCCTCGGGGCGCTGGGCAAGACGGTGCTGATATCCAACTTCGCGGAATACCACCGCCTGGCTGCGTATTTTTTCCGCTACACCAAAAAAATGATCGGCGTGGCCATGGGAGTGCCGACTTTGAAGGAGTTGTTCGACGAGAAGTATTACACCGACTTGAGCGGGGGCATTTTGGAATCGTTTGGGCGCATGTTCAAAAACGATTTGAAGCTCTTCGTTTATCCGTTGCTGGAACCCAAGACCGGCGCGCTCATCAGCGCCGCCAATTTGCGCGTCGCGCCCAACCTGCGCCACTTGCACGCCTATCTGGTGGAGAACCGCTACATCGAGAGCCTGCGCGATTACGACGAAAAAGCGCTGCCGATTTTTTCGCGCGACGTCTTACAAAAGATTCGCACGGGCGACAGCGCATGGGAAACGATGGTCCCTCCCGAAGTCGCCAAGATGATCCGCGAGCGAAACCTCTTTGGTTGCAAAGTGTGCTGAGGGTCAGCGCGCCAGGGTGGCTCGAGCCGCCCGCAACAAGGCGTCCGCCTCCGCGTCGGTGCCGATGGTGATGCGGAGGAAATCGCGCGTTTCCGGTGCGCCGAACCAGCGCACCAAGACCCGCTTCTCTCGCAACTTTCGCAGCCAAACCGCGGCAGGCCAGCGTGGCGGACGCGCAAAAATAAAATTGGTTTGACTGGGCAACACGTCGAATTGCAAGGAGCGCAATTGCGCCGAGAGCCTTTCGCGCGTGGCGACGAGCCGTTTGAAATTCCGCCGGTAATAAGGCAAATCGCCGAGCGTCGCCACCGCCGCCACCTGGCCGAGGCCGTTGACGTTGTAGCTGTCGCGAATTTTTTGCAAAGCGGCGATGAGTTCGGGATGTCCGGCAAAATATCCCACGCGCAGAAAGCAAAGCGAATAGGCCTTGGAAAACGTCCGCGCCACCAAGACGTGCGGGAACTGGAGCGCCAGCGCGAAGGCGTTCTCGTGGGCAAAATCGACGTAGGCCTCGTCCAAAACGACCACGCCTTTTTGAGCGGCGCAGAGGTCCTTCAACTGCGCGGTGCTGTAGCCGCGTCCGCTGGGAGCGTTGGGCGTGGTGATGAAGGTCAGGGGCGCGCGAAGATCCCATCGGCCTTGCCGGCGCAACTGCGCGACCGAAGGCAGCACGAAGTCCGCCGCCAACGGAACCGCGTTGCGCCGCGCGCCGTGAATGTCGGCCAGCACCGGATACAAGGAATAGCTGGGCGTGAAATACTGGACGGTCTGCCCAGGATCGACAAACGCGCGCGTTGCCAACGCCAGCAATTCATCGGAACCATTGCCCACGATGAAATGTTCTGGAGCGCAGCGGTGGAATTTCGCCAGCCGGTCGCGCAGACCGGCGGCGGTGGGATTGGGATAAAGCCGCAGCCGACCATCGACGGTGGCTTTGATTGCCGCCAGCACTTTGCGCGAGGGTGGATAGGGATTTTCGTTCGTGTTGAGCTTGATTAGCCCCCGGATTTTTGGCTGCTCGCCCGGAACGTAGGGATGCAACCGGCGGACTAGGGGACGAACCACGGATGTCGGCTTGGGCAACGGCATGAACAGAGGCCAGGTCGCAACAAAAAGTCAGTGCGGGCGGTTGAGTGATTGCGAGATAAGGCTCGGCTGCGAGCGGTTCCTCCCACGCCACACCAGCAGTACCACCAGGGCCACCGCGATTGTCAATAATGAAAATGCGATGACCATCAGGGCGACCTGCATGCTCATTGCAGTCGGAGCAATCACGGCTGAAGCAGCCGGCTTGGGCCCAACCTCGGTTGGGACAACCGCGCCGGAGGTAATGGTGCTGGGAGTAATTGCGGCTGGAGCAACGGTGCTGGGAGTAACAGTGGGCGGAGGCGCCGGCGCGGCCTCGACGGGTTTTGCCGCGGCCGTGACGACGGGTTCCAGCGGCGGCGAGGCGGCGGCAGGCGGCGACACCGAGGCAGGCTCGTTCGGCGTGGCAATTGCGTTGACCGCCGGCGCGGTCAGGGCCGTCTGGGCTGCAACCGGCGCTGGCTGCACTGGAGGCTGAGCATTGGTGACGGCGGCTGGGGCTGGGGCCGGCGCGGGTGCGGGCGTCGGCTGCGCTACAGCATTGGTGTCGGCTGGCGTCGAGTCCGTTGCTAAATTGGCGGCGACTTGCGGCACCGAGTAAGTGTGGTGCGGGAAATCGGCGCCGGTCAGGTTGATGATGACTTTAGCCGGCGGCGCATTGGTAATTTCCGGAGGCGGCGTCGCGACCACCACCGCAGGAGCTTCCTCCTCCGGAGGTGGCAAAGGATCGGCCATGTGAGGAATCATCACCAGGTTGGGACGGTTGATGGTGTAATCGAAGATCTTGCCATGGCGCGCCGCCATGACGGTGAAGAACGGCTCATGCGCGGAACGGAATTCGCGGCCATGCTGCCTGAACAGTTTATTGATGTCCTTGTCGAACGGAGTTCCCTTGATGTCATCGGAGCCGTCGCAGATGAGAATGATGGTCAGTCTTTCCGAGTTGGCCACCACGTTTTGAATCGCCGGCCAGGCTTTCCCCAAGTGCGACCGGTTCTCATAAACCAGAATGCGCAAGTGTTCGTGCACCTCGTTGATGATGTCGTTTCTTCTTTTCTCCGACCAGACCTGCATCGGAAAATCCGTGCTGAGTTCGTCGCTGTAGGTCCATAGGCCGATGGTGTCCCCTTTACGCAATTCGCCTTTCATGTCCGTGGCGAGCAATCCGGTCACGGCCTCCGCGATGAAGTTGGTGCGGGATCTCATGGCTGAGGAAGTGTCAACCACAAAGAGAAAGCGGTTCTCCATGCTATGATGGTGTTCCGGCGAATCTTGCGCGCGGATCGAGGGGGCGCAAAGGAGAATTCCCGCCAGGATCCACAACGGGGCCGCGGTTAGAATCCAACTCGTATTGAGGCGTTTGGTCATCGGGTTGCCTTATAAGCCGTTGCTTGGCGGCGGTTGTGCCGGGTGATGTCGCGTTCCTGTTCCTGGAAGACACGCTCCACGGCGGCGATAAAATTGGCGCAACTGGAAGCCAGCCCGCCTTGGTAAAATACAGTGTCCCTTTCGGCGTAATCGTCGGTCACGGCCAGCACTTCGCCAAATTCGCCCATGCGCGCGGCGACTCGTTCGATGATTTGATCCGCCGTCTGGCCGCGGCGCGAATAAAGGATTTCCAGTTCCGGCGTGGAAGGAAACTCGGTGCCGGCCGACTTGCCCGCGCCATCGAAAACAATGGTGATGGGCGTGCCCGTGGCGTCGCGATACAGGGTGAGGACGCGGATCAATTCGTCGCGCGCCTCCATCGAATGACGAGGCTTGCCTGGCGCCAGCTCCGGCCAATTATGGAGGAGACTGTAGCCATCAACGAGTATGCGTACTACGGCCATGTCCATACACATTACAGCCATCCGTGGCGCGAAACAACAAGTAATCTGCTCGCTTGCGGGGACGTGGCGCCCATCGTCTCGCGGTTTAGATCTTAACCAGCTTGAAAGGACGCAAGTTGTCGGCTAGTGTTGCCTCATGGCTGTAAGTAATGCAGAACTCAGTTCGGACGCAATCGCTCCGAATATCGAGCATTTGACGGTCGACTACGTGCATCAATGGAGCTTGTTGTGTGGCAGGTTTCTGGCTTGGGAAAGGCAGCAGATATTGTTGGCGGAGGCTGACGCCAAGAAAAGGGAGCAGCATCGTCAGAGCCTTAAGTGGTTGCTTCGCCTGACCCAGTTGCTGCACTCGATGGCGGCGGACCCGGATTTTCCCGACCGGTCACTGGCGGAGGAATTGGAAGGCCGGTTGCTTCAACTCGAGTCATCCTGGAGGATGTTCTACGAGGCGATGCCGGCGGAGCAGGTGGAACGGCAATTGGCCGAAGTGTTCCCGCGATGAACGCCGAGTTGGAGGCGCTGCTCCAATGCTAGGCAGAGCTCCGGAGCCGAAGCGCGGCGGCTGAACTTGATCTACCAGTCTTCCCTCGACGAGGTAATTGAGCGATATCCGAATCTCTCACGGCGCGCACTGCAACAAATGATCGACCATGCATATCGCCGCTGGAGTCGCGCACAGAACAAGCCTTCGACCCTTCCTCCCAAAGCTTAAAAGCTCAGAATCCTTTCACGCCCGCCCCGCTACAACGCCATGGCGCGCGCGACGGCGTTCCACCACAAATCGTGCAATTCCGCCGGCGGCCATTTGCCTTCCCACGCGCCTGCTTTGAGGGTCAGCTCACTGCCGCCAACGGTACCGATCTGGGCGGCGCTGACGCCTAAGATTTTCGCGCGTTCGACAACCTTGACAGCATCGGGGGGCGCGACGGAGACAATGACACGACTTTGGGTTTCGCCAAACAAAAGCGCGTCGAGGCGTGTTGGTTCACCGACGGCGAAGGACAAGTCGATCTGCGCGCCGATCAAGCGCGGAGTTTCGCGGGCGATCTGCTGAGAGATGCAACACTCCGCCAGCGCCACCCCCAGGCCGCCCTCGCTGCAATCGTGCGCGCTCTTGATCAGGCCGCATTCAATGAAGCCGCGCAGGGCGTTGTGCAAAGACCGCTCTTTTTCCAAATCGCAACGCGGCGGCTTGCCGGTTTTCAATTCGCGCAGGCATTGCAGCCAGGCCGATCCGCCCAAGCCGCGCATTGGGTCCTGCTCATCCATCGCGTCGCCCAGCAGGATGATGGCGTCGCCTTCGTCCTTGAACCATTGCGTGGTGATATGCTCGCGCTTTTCAATCGTTCCAACCATCGCCACGGTGGGAGTCGGATCGATGGGGCCGTTGGGGCTTTGATTGTAGAGGCTGCAATTGCCGCCGGTGACGGGGGCGTTGAAGAAGCGGCACGCCTCAGCCAGGCCGCGCACGGATTCCTTCAACTGCCAGAACAACTCCGGGTTGTGCGGGTTGCCAAAATTTAAATTGTCGGTCGTGCCGAGCGGTACAGCGCCGGCGCAGGCCAGATTTCGCGCCGCTTCCGCCACGGCGATCTTCGCGCCTTCGTAAGGGTCCAGATAAACGTAGGCCGCGTTGCAATCCACCGTCAGCGCCATGAATTTTTCCACGGCAGCGCCATTGGCCGCGCCCCCCGGCAGCGAATCAGCTTTGATCCGCAGCACGGCGGCGTCTGAACCGGGACAAACCACCGAACCATCACGCACGGTATGGTCATACTGGCGATAAACCCAATTTTTCGAGGCGATGCCGGGCCAGGCGAGCAACCGCTTCAAGTCGGCGACCGGATCGGGGGAGACCGGGACGGAGGCCAGGGAGAAAGCGCGCACGGCCTGCAAATAGGCTGGCTCGCGCGACTCCGGGTAGTAAACAGGGGCTTCGTCGGCGAGCTTTTTAGCCGTGATGTCCGCCACCACCTCGCCATTATGTTTGACAACCATTCGCCCCGTGTCGGTAACCTGTCCGATGCGCGCCCACGGCAAATCCCATTTGTCGAAAATGCGTTTTACTTCGTCCTCGCGTCCGGCGCGGACGATGATGAGCATGCGTTCCTGCGACTCACTGAGCATGATTTCGTAAGGCGTCATGCCGGGCGCCCGTTGCGGAACCAAGGAGAGTTCAATTTCAATGCCCGTCCCGGCGCGAGCGGCAGTCTCACACGTCGAACACGTCAGGCCCGCCGCGCCCATGTCCTGGATGCCGGCGACGGCATCGGTAGCGAGCAACTCCAGGCAAGCTTCGCAGACTAGTTTTTCCATGAACGGATCGCCCACCTGCACGGCGCCGCGCTGCTGGCTGGCGGTTTCCTCAGTCAGATCGCGCGAGGCGAAGGCCGCGCCCGCCAGGCCATCGCGCCCGGTGGCTGGCCCGACATAAAAAACCGGATTGCCCGCTCCTTTGGCCGCGCCGCGGGCGATTTGTTCGTGGCGCAGAACGCCGAGGCAAAATGCATTGACCAGCGGATTACCCTCGTAGCTCGGATCAAAATACACCTCGCCGGCGATGGTCGGAATACCGAAACAATTGCCGTAATGGGCGATGCCGCTGACCACGCCCCCAAAAAGCCGCCGGTTGTTGGCCGCACCTTCGCCGGCCTCGATAGGACCGAAGCGCAAGGAATTGATCGCGCACACAGGTCGCGCGCCCATGGTAAAGATGTCACGTATAATTCCGCCGACGCCGGTGGCTGCGCCTTGGAACGGTTCCACTGCGCTCGGATGATTGTGCGACTCGATCTTGAACGCGATAGCCAGGCCGTCGCCGATGTCAATGATACCGGCGTTTTCTTCGCCCGCGCCAACCAGAATGCGAGGAGACTTGGTCGGAAAAGTTTTGAGGAGCGGCCGCGTGTTCTTGTAGGAGCAGTGCTCGCTCCACATAACGGAGAAAATGCCCAATTCCGTGTAGCTCGGCCCGCGTCCTAGAATCCCCTTGATCTTTTCAAACTCTTCCGGCGTGAGGTTATGCTGGGCGACAAGCTCCGGGGTGATGGCGGGATCGCTCATGGACATCGTCCGTCTCAGGCCGCTTTGGCCATCCGGCCTTCCAACCATGCGGCGAGGCCTTCAAAAATCAATTTTCCGTCGGCCGAACCCAAAATCGGTTCACTGGCCCGCTCGGGATGCGGCATCAGGCCCGCGACGTTGCGAGCTTCGTTGCAAATGCCGGCGATGTTCCGCAATGATCCGTTCGGATTGGCGGCCTCGGTTAATTGGCCATTGGCGTTGGCGTACTGCCAGAGAATCCGGTCCTCCTTTTCCAATTGCTCCAATGTCGCGTCGTCCGCGAAGTAGCAGCCTTCGCCGTGAGCGATGGGCAAGCGCAGGATTTTTCCGGCCGGAATTTTGCCGGTGAAGAGCGATTGCTGCGTAACGGTCTTGAGAAAAATGTGCTCGCAGCGAAATTGGAGCGAGCGATTGCGGATTAGCGCCCCTGGCAGCAAACCCGCTTCGCACAGAATTTGAAAACCGTTGCAGATGCCCAGCACTGGACCGCCCTTGGCGGCAAATTCCCGCACCGCTTGCATGATCGGGCTGAAGCGCGCGATCGCCCCCGTCCGCAAATAATCGCCGTAGCTGAAGCCGCCGGGGATGATGACGGCGTCGATGCCCGCCAGCGAATTTTCCTTGTGCCAGACGAAGCGCCCCGAGAGGCCGAGCACGTTTTGGACAACGTGGAGCGCGTCCTGATCGCAATTGGAGGCGGGGAATTGGAGGACGGCGACGTTCATATCATTCGATGACGAAACGGTAATCTTCGATCACGGGATTGCTGAGGATTTTGTGGCAAGCGCCGTCGATTTGCGCGCGCCACACTTCGGCATCCGCGCCGGGAAGATCGATTTCGAGGTATTTGCCGACGTGGACGGCGCCGATGCCTTTGTAGCCCATTTGTTCGAGGGCGTTTTGGACGGTCTTGCCCTGCGGGTCAAGGACGGCCTTCTTTGGAGTGACGATGATTTTCGCTTTCATTTTCAGCAAGCCGCGCGAAGCGGCACGGCCCAATGTTAAAGAAGCCATCGGCCCGCGCCAGTCTTTTTTGAGAGTTAATATGGGCTGCTGATCTGCTCGGTCTTGCTGGAAACAAACTAAAATTGGAAAGAGATTTTGCGCATTAGCCTGACGGGGCGTTACTGGTTGAAAAATGGCAAGTAGTCTCGAGAACAAGGGGCTACAGCGCCTTCACTTCCGTTACCAATTCCTGCAGCGCCTTCTTCGCGTCCCCGAATAGCATCCGGGTTTTGGGATTGTAGAATAGGGCGTTCTCGATGCCCGCGAAGCCTGCGCCGCGGCCGCGCTTGATGACAATAATATTTTTGGCCTTGTCCGCGTCGAGGATCGGCATGCCGTAAATCGGGCTGGCGGGGTCGGTGCGGGCGGCGGGATTCACGACGTCGTTGGCCCCGATGATCAAGGCCACGTCAGCTTGGTCGAATTCCGGGTTGATCTCCTCCATGTCCAGCAGCTTGGGGTAAGGCACGTTCGCCTCCGCCAACAACACGTTCATGTGCCCTGGCATCCGGCCCGCGACAGGGTGAACGGCATATTTGACTTCCACGCCGCGCTTTTCCAGCGCCTCGTCCAACTCGTTCACCAGGTGCTGGCCTTGCGCGACGGCTAGGCCGTAGCCGGGAACGATAATCACTTTGCGCGCGTAAGCCATCATGATGGCGCATTCAGCGGCGGCGATCTCGCGCATGGTTTGATCGCCGGTCGCAGCGCCGGCAGCGGCTCCTCCGGGAGCCAATCCAAACGAGCCGAAAATCACTTTGACCAGCGAGCGATTCATGGCCTGGCACATGAGGACTGTCAACAATGATCCAGCCGCGCCCACCAATGTTCCCGCGATGATCATCGACATGTTGTGCATGGCAAAACCGGTCACGGCGGCGGCCAAGCCGGTGCAGGAATTGAGCACCGAAATCACCACCGGCATGTCCGCGCCGCCAATCGGCAATACCTGCGCCACACCCAGCAGCAACGCGCCCGCCGCCGGCAGCAGAATCCAAATTTCGTTTTGACTCGATGCTGCCGCCACTGACGAGGCAAGGATGACCGCGAAAAGCAGGGCATTGCCAATCTTTTGCCCCGGCCAGCGCAACGGCTTCTCAGAAATCAACCCTTGCAGTTTACCGAAAGCGACCAGGCTGCCGGTGAAGCTGACGGAGCCGAAGACAACGCCCAGCAGCATCGGAAAAGCGCGGCCAAAGTCGCGGCCGGCTGATGCGCCACCCAGCCATTCGCCGAGTGAAATGAAGAGCGCGCAGGCGCCGCCCATGCCGTTGAAGAGCGAGACCATTTGCGGCATCGCCGTCATCTTGACACGCTTGGCCAGCAGCCATCCAGGCACCGTACCGATGACGATGGCCAGAAGGATCAGCGCGAAATGGCCCATGCCGGGCAAAAGAAAAGTTCCCCCCAACGCCAGCGCCATGCCGACGGCCGCGAGCAGATTGCCCGAGCGCGCGGTGCGAGGCGAACTGAGGCGCTTCAACCCAAAAATGAACAGCAACGAGGCAACCAGGAACGCGGCTTCAGGGACGGTGTCGCGGCTCATTTGTCCTGGCTGGTTTTTGAAGGCGGTTTGGCTTTGAACATCTCCAGCATCCGATCGGTGACGACAAATCCTCCGATGACGTTGAGCGTGCCGAGAATGACAGCGATGAAGCCCAGCGCGCAGAGCACTTTGTCGTCCCCCGCCATGCCCAGCAGAATGACGCCGCCGATGAGCACGATGCCGTGAATGGCGTTGGCGCCGGACATCAACGGAGTGTGCAGGACGGTCGGCACGCGGCGGATCACTTCCACGCCCGTGAAGATGGCGAGGATGAAAATGTAAATCATGCCCAACGTTCCGACGGTCATGCGGCCCTCCGTTGCGGATTTGCTTCGCCGTTGAGGGTGATGCAAGTCTGCGCGAAGATTTCGTTCTTCCAATCCATGGTGAAACCGTTCTCGTTGGTAATCTCCAGGATGAACGTGGCTAGATTTCGGCCGAACATGCGGCTGGCATCCAGCGGCAGAGTGGCGGGCAGATTGGTCGGTCCGAGAATAGTGACACCGTTGAAGCGGACGGTTTGATCGGCCTGCGTCAATTCGCAATTGCCTCCGGACTCCGCCGCGAGATCGACAATGACCGAGCCTGGCTTCATATCGGCGACCATGGTTTTGGTGATAAGGCGTGGGGCCGGCTGGCCGGGCACTTGCGCGGTGGAAATGATGAAATCAGCGAGCTTGGCGCGTTGATGGAGGAGCTTTTGTTGTTGGGCCAAAGTTTCCGCTGAGACTTGTTTGGCGTAGCCGCCTTTGTCTTCGAGATTCTCCGCGACCGGAATTTCCACGAATGCCGCCCCCAAACTTTTGACCTGGTCCTTGACCGCCGGGCGGACATCAAACGCCTCCACCACCGCGCCCAGCCGGCGAGCCGTCGCGATGGCCTGAAGTCCCGCCACGCCGGCGCCGAGAATCAGCCCTTGCGCGGGACGGATGGTGCCCGCGGCCGTGGTCAGCATCGGCAGGAATTTGGGCAGATGCGACGCTGCCAGCAGCACCGCGCGATACCCGGCAATGGTCGCCATACTGGAAAGAGTGTCCATGCTCTGCGCGCGCGAGATGCGCGGAATGGAGTCGAGGCTGAAGCTGGTGACACGGCGTTGGGCCAGGATTTGGACCAGGGCCGGATTGCGCAACGGCGCCAGGAAGCCGATGAGCGCTTTGCCTTCCGGCACCGTCTTGGCGTCGCCCATCGAGACCGGCCGGATTTGCAAAAGGCAATCCGCCTTGCCCAGCAATTCCGCGATGTCCGACACGATGCTCGCCCCGGATGCCTCAAATTGGTCGTCTGGGATGGAAGCGGCGATGCCCGCTCCGCGCTGCACCAAGACGGTGTGCTTTTGTTTGAGCAACAGCTTGATGGAGTCGGGAACCAGTGCCACGCGCGTTTCCCCATGCGCCTCTTCGTTGAGAACGGCAAACTGCATTAGTTTCGTTAAACTTGCGGGCGCATTATAAGCAAATCTCCAATGATAGCAACTGAATCTCGAACGTCGCCGGCACGCAAAATCAAACCGGCGAAACA
>DASYNM010000215.1:0-8954 GCA_036008545.1 Verrucomicrobiia bacterium | reverse complement strand
TTTTGCACAGGAAGTTCACCGGTAGTTTTGAGCGCGTTCGGAATCCGCACGCGCTCCGATTCATTCTATCAAGCTACTCGACTCACTGCCAGATTGCAGTCTAGCGAGGCAATGTTTAAAGGCTCAATCCCGCGCTCCGCTTGGCCGCTGGCGGGCGTTTGAGGCTCTGCCGGCTGGCAACGCAACCATTCGAGAAACCCTCCCTTGCGCCACTCGCTTAAGTTTTGCTTGGTGATCGGGCTTGCCTGCTCGCGCTCTAGGACGCATTGAACCTCGAAAAGCCCATTGAGCCATTCCAGTAGCAGCGCCCCCGAGTGGCCGTCGCGTAATCGCTCGTTCAATTGTAGGCGCACGGCAAGAGGCAGACGCGCCACCTTTCCGTTGCGGGCGGTGAATACCACCGGCGTTTGATCCGGCGTCGGCGCGGCGTCGGGGTTGGACGGCGGCAATTCGGTCCCGCGCACAATCTTCGACAGTCCGCCCAAACCGTTTCGGTTTTCAATTTCTGAATACTCTGGCGTAAACGTGTCCCCGCCGGCCGGCCCGGCGATTCCCATGACAACCCGTCTCATTGCCATCGTCGCCTGGCGCACGGCGTCAAGCCCGATCCGGGGATCATCATGGCCGAATCCCATTTGCCCTCGCATATAAGACACCGTCTCATTTACCATCGGCGCGGTGCCGAGGATTTCACCGGCGCGATGGCTTCCAACTGCTTGTTCTAAAACGATTGTCGCCTCGCATTTGCCATCGGAAGGATCGAAGTAACACTTCACCCGCGCGCCGTGGAATTGGAGCAGCCAATCGGCGCTGAAAATATAGGGGGCCGCGAAGCTCTCCATGAGCGACACGCGGCCGCCGACACTTGAACCTCTCACCATCCAAACCTTGGCGAGCGGCGAAAAGAGCCAATGGTTTTCGGGCGCGAGCTTTGGCAAAGGCCGCTCCGCAATGTCGCGATTCCACCTGTCGTCCGGTTGCCATCTTCCGTAGTTTTCAGAGGCGATGACATGGGAGTTGTGCTCCTCGATGACTTCCCGGAATGCGGCAATCGCATCGTTGATCTTCGGGAAAAATCTGGCCGGATTTTTCGATCCATTGAGGCACGCGGTCAAGAGCCGGCTAGCCTCTTCTCCTTCACCCTGGAACCGTCCAACCGATGACTGCGGGAACCTGCAAGACAGTTTCGTCCAGAGGGAATTGAACAGCCCTTCGATGAACGGCTTGCTGTGAGGGCTATGCACAGAGATTCGTCCCGATCCCATCATCTTGCACGCATTAACGACCAAATTGGAATGCCAGATGCCCTTTTCTAGTCGCCAGTTGCGCGGCACTCCGTGTTGGACCGCGACGCATTTCATCAGCGAGAGCACGTCCTCTGACCTGTATGAGGAGCGCGGCCTGGCCGTGTAGGAAAATCCTAAAATTTTCCGGCTCCCCACGTCAATGGCGACAAGCCATTGGAACCGGCCGACTTTGACGCCCCAGCGCTCGGAGCACGGATCGCCCCGAATTTCCCAAGGAATGCAAACCGGGAAATTGATTGTCGCATCGTCACACTCGACCATGTCGCCGCTGCGGATGAATTTCCGCTCTCCATCCTGGCCTGTCATCCACATTTGCGTTCCCCACGCCGTGATGTAGTCCAGGGCTGCGTTCTTTGGGTTGCGGCTGTGCCGAATAAATGGCGCCGCAACGGTGATGTCGCGCATGAGCGACTCAGGAACAATGAGCTTCCCGGCCCGGTCCCTGGCAAGAATGCTCTCTCGCAAATCTTCCGGGCAAGCGGGCAGCTTTTCCCCATTGATCGGGGACCAGCCCGCGCTCACCAATACCTTGGCGAGCCGGGCCTGCACCGCTGCGGGACAGCGCGGCAAATCGACGGTTCGTCTCAATGCTTCCGGCACCGATCCCCGCGTGCTGGTCCGGTTGGTCAGCAGATAGAAAAAACGCGCCGCTGGCAGAAACCACTTTGGCAAATCCGTGAAGAGTTTGCGCTTCGCGGTTGCGGCGCGGGGCTTCGGCGTGAAGGCCGCTGCGTCCCCGCCGGCCTTTTTCTTGCGGCAAAACCAAACGGCGGATTTGCCCAGGGCGGCCGCTGCTTGGTTGCCCGATAAATGTTGCTCTTCCTTGAGTCGCTCCCATTGGCGGAATAGCGCCTGAGCGTCCGCAGCCACCGTCAAATCGTTGATCTTATTCATAATGATCGACGGCGGTTTGTTTGAGATTGAACTTCGCGCGGACAAGGCTTTCCCGATATTGGTCCATGTTGGGAAAACCCTCGCTTCTGGCATATCGGCAGTCCGCCTTCATGTAAGCCTCGAGCTCGGGCCAGTGCGCCAGCGCCGCCACTGCCAAGGTCAGCATGGAATGAGCGAGCTTGGCTTGCCCTGGCTTCGTCCAGAGGACGCGGTGAATCTTCCGCAGCGCGGCAACCTCTATGGGGGAAAGGCCAAGTTTGATCCATTGATTGCGCGCCGTCATGTGGCCGGCATACCCGGTGTCAACGTCTTGCGATTTCGCGGATTTTTTGGCTTTCATCGTCCGGCCTCCTCGCTCGCTTCGATGGCGTGCAGAAGGACAGAACGAACAAGGGCGGATCGATTCATTTTCAGGGCCTTGGCCGCTGAATCCAGGCGGCGTAGGGTGGAACGGTTCAGCCTTACCCAAACCCGAACCGTTTTCCGGACGGAAGCAACTTTTTTCATTTATCTCTTTCACAAAAAGAACAACCGAGCCAGAAAGCCTTGAACGCTTGTCGCCCAACAGAGGTGTCCCCCCGCAGGGCTATTCTGACTCGGAAGTTCGTTTCTTCGTGTGAGGCCAGCCTGCACATTACAGGTCCGAGAATGGCCATCCAGCGGTTCAAGTGCTGGACATGATGAGAATTTCACACTCCGACGGGAAAGTCAAGCGGCTATCTGTGAACTTATCAGGCTGATTGGATTTGAGGATGTCCGAACGTGAGACGCCCTCCAAAGCCGTCAGGAAAGGCCGGGCGCGGGCTGGCCGTCATCATCCATCCGTAGCGCAAACGCTCGCCAGCGCCAAACCAGCGCGCCGGATCGGGCCTATTCGTGCGCTTGATGCAAATTGAGGTTGCGCCCAAAATCCATGCCGCTGAGAATTTCTCATTGCCTGATAATTTCACGGATGTTCAAAACTCAGCTTGGTGTTAAAAGGTGAGAAACCAGCAAATGCAGGCTCGAAAATCGGCAAGAAATCCGGGGGGTGATAATTTTCCCGGTTTTGGGAGCTTGTCAAACCTATCATAAGGTCAATTCATACCCATTTCACTGCTGACCGCTAATGTTTTGGGTGTTCACACCGTTCCGATCGTTGTAACCCGTTCCCTAATAACCCTCTTTGTAAACGTTTCCACTTCTTTGTAACTGTTTCGCATCGAGTCGGGGCAGGCAGCGCAGGTGCGACTTGGTGCGACTTGGTGCGACTTGGTGCGACTTGGTGCGACTTGGTGCGACTTGGTGCGACTTGGTGCGACTGAGTGCGACTGAGTGCGACCGGGTGCGACCGAACGGGAAGATTCGGCCCGGGAATCCGTGAAATCCGTGCCATCCGTGAGTAAATTCCGTTAATGCACGACAGATTGCACAGATAGCACGGATGTGATCATTCAGACGATTACTCGCATTGGTCTTATCGCGTCGCTTTCTTTTACCGTTCTCATGCTCATAATTCATCTTGCGGCGACTTTACCGCAACCCGCAAAAACCGAAAAACCTACGGTAGGTTTTTAGGCACGATTTTTTGAACTTTTTTTGTAATCGCCAATATGCACAACCGCAATGGTTTACGCCAAAAATGCTCCTTTATTTCCCACTTTTTGCATGTACAAGCTACATTTCAGATCGCCGTCGCCGCCCCCATTCGAGGCTGAACGGTTCCTGCGTGGCCGACGTCGTCGCTTGCGGCTGTATCGTGGAACAAAGCGCGGCGGAAAACAATTTACGGAGCAGGCGATTTCGGCTATATTTCGGCCCACAATGATCAAGTTGATGAATGGGAGGATTTTGACTTTGGCCCTGGCAGTCGCGTTTCTGGCCTTAAGCGTTCGCGCCAATATCTATGTGACCAATCTTAGAATGCTGACTAACAGCGTGGCGGGCGCCGATGTCAAAATCACCTATATCTTGAATGAGCCTGCTGCCCAGGGTGTGGCCCTCAACATCAGTTCGGGCAGCAATCTGGTTCGCACGCTGACGGTTGCGAACGGCGCCCAAGGCACGCTCTTTGGCAGCAACGTGGTGACCTGGAACAGCACCGATTCCAACGGCATCCCCGTGGCCGCGGGCAGCTACGAGGTCAGCGTCACCGCCACGGGCAGCAGCCGCAGCAATTGGACGCAGATCAGCCACGACAGCAGCCCAGGCAATTACACTTTTGCCGCGCGAGGGTTATCTGTCAACAATAATTCAAACAGCCTTTATTATGGTCGCGTTTTTATCGGCAACGCGGCCGAAAATCCGAGTGGAACGAACGCCGGCGATCAGGACACGATTATCAAGCTCAATGCCGACGGCAGTTTCGCGGCCGATGGATCGAACAGCAACGGGGGCTATGGCTTCGTAGATCTTGGCGACGATGGCGCGCCGCAGAAAATGCGCGTCGCCGAGGATGACCGCTTGTATATGATGGACTTGGATCAACGCCAGCTTGCCGCCTTCGACATGCTCGTAAGCACCAATGAAATCGTGATGACCACGGCTGACTACAACGAGAATCCATTCTGGATCAACGGTTCTATTGATAATGGCCTCGGATGGTTCTCGATGGATATCACCGACGCCAACACGACCAACGCTTTGATTTGGCTGGGGCAATGGGATAGCGGCGGCGCCGGGATATGGAACTGGAATTTGTCCAACGGCGTGGCCTATACCACCAACGACATCGGCAACTGGGTCGTAGATGTCGGCGGCAGTCTTGGGGTGGCGGCTTCGGGCGGTTTGATGGTCGATACTAATTTTGATATTTTCGTGGGGCAATACTTGACGGATACGGGCGACACTAACTCCGATTGCATGGAGTTCACCAATTGGAACAGAGGGCTCTCCTACGGCGGGGCACCGATTTCTAACGGCGTGGCATGGAGCGTCAGCAGCACCAATAATACGTTTCTAGGCGTTTACGACACGACGATCGATTCCCGCCAGCACCCCAATTACGTGGCGTGCGCGCTCAACGGCGGGACTGTCGCCGGCGGCATTCGCATCCTGGACGCCTCCAGCGGCCAGGTGGTCACGAATCTCGATACTACCAACCAATATTACGTCACAGCGTGGGACAACGTGGGCAATCTTTACGCCGCCTCGGACACCTCGCGCCTCTTGCGCGTTTTTTCGCCGCCCGTTTCGACAAATCAGGCCATGGCCAGCACCACGGTCCAAGTTGCGCCGGGCACTGCCGGCATCACGGTCAGCGGCACAACGGTGACGATTTACTTCGCCGGTTCAAGTTCCGACCTGCCGTCGCAAATCACCTTGCAAAGCACCGCCGCACTCGACGCCCCTTTCGTGACTGTCGCCGGCGCCGTGGCAACGGAGATCAGCCCGGGAGTTTTTCAGTTCACGACTACCGTCAGCGGGTCGGCTCAATTTTATCGGATCAGCGATGCGGGGCCGCAGTAGGCGCTAGAAGCATTACACGCATTCGTTTGATTTACGCCTGACCAAATGCCCGCCGAAGGCATTCCAGGCTTTGGCTGGCGATTGCTTCCGGTCCTTCCTCGAATTTGAAAACCTCCACCGAAACCCACCCGTCGTAGCCCACCTGGCACAAGGCCGCAGCAATCGGCGCAAAATCAACGTCGCCGAAACCGGGACCTTTGAGGTTCTTATCATTGGCGTGGAAATGGGCGAAGTGTGGCCAAGACTGGCTGATGAGACGCGGGATTGGCTCCCCTTCCGAACACATGGCTTTGACGTCCAGAATAATCTTCATGGCCACGCTGTTAAATTGCTGCGCGAAACGAATGGCTTCTGCTGCGGTGTTGATAAAGTTCGTTTCGACGGGAGACAAAGGTTCAAAACAAACGACCACGCCCTGCTCCTCCGCCCGTCGCACGGCTCCAGCCAGCGTTTGCGCGGCCAAGTCCCAGGCTTGCTGGGGCGTCACCCCCGGGAGGATTGAGCGTTGTTGCGGGGAGCCGAGCACCAGGATTCTGCCGCCGAGGTCGGCGCAACAATCGACCAACTCGCGCAAATAGCGAGTCGTGCGTTCACGCACCGCCGCCTCGGGATGATTGAGATGCAGGCCCTCTGTCCTTACCAGCAGCCAATGCAGACCGCAGATCGCCAGGCCCGCGCGCGCGGCGGCCTCGCGGATTTCGCGGCGGCGCTGCGGCAGGATTTCGCCCACCGTCTTGGCCAGAGTAAACGGCGCGATTTCGATGCCGTCATATCCAAGCTTGGCGCAATACTCCACGACCGCCTCCGGCGTCCAGCCCTGGAAGATCTCGTTGCATATAGCCAACCGCATGTCTTGTTATTGAACAAAAACGGCCCAACTTCCAACTGAAATCGGCTTCCACAATTTTCCTCGCGAGCGTCTCGCGGATGGGAGCCACAGATTAACACAGATCAGCACAGACAAACCCATTGGAATCGAACACTTGGTTCTTACCAATCTGTGTTCATCTGTGGCTCAACGCCGCCTGCCCTGGCCCGCTTGCGCGATGAACATTTGTGCCGTAAATTCCGCCCTTGAGTTCGAATCGTCGAAGTGAATACGCGCTGCTGGCCTTGCTGGCGGCCATCCAATTTACCATAGTGCTCGATTTCCTCATCGTCCTGCCGCTGGGACCGCAGTACATGCAGGTGATGCATATCAACCCGAGTCAGTTTTCGCTGATTGTGTCGTCCTACGCCGTCAGCGCGGGGATTTCAGGCATCGCGGCCGGATTTTTTCTGGATTACTTCGACCGCAAGCGGGCTTTGTTGGTGCTTTTCTGCGGCTTCATGCTCGGCACGCTTTTCTGCGCACTCGCACAAGGATACCATTTGCTGGTGTTGGCCCGGGCGCTGGCGGGAGCGTTCGGCGGCATCACTGGCGCCGTGATTCTGGCCATCGTCGGCGATGCAGTGCCGGAGGAGCGGCGCGGCGCGGCGATGGGGCTGGTTATGTCCGCCTTTTCCATCGCTTCGATTGGCGGCGTGCCCTGCGGTTTGTATCTGGCCGGACTCTGGAGCTGGCACATGCCGTTTTTCGCGCTGGCGGGTTTAAGCGCGGTCATCCTCGTGGTGGCGGCCTGGCTGCTGCCGTCGATGCGCGGCCATATGCAGCACGCGCAGGAGGCGCGTCCGATGGCGCGCGTCTGGACGGTGTGGATGGAGCGGGACCATCAAATGGCGTTTGCTTTCATGGCGGTCCTGACCTTTGCCGGGGCGTTGATTTTTCCCTACATTGCCACCTACATGGAAATGAACACCGGCATGAAGGAGAAACAGATCCCCTTCATTTATTTTGTGGGCGGGTTATGCACTTTTTTCAGCATGAACTGGATCGGACGCTGGTCGGACCGCGTGGGCAAACCGCGCGTTTTTTGGATCATGTCCTCTTGCGCAACGGTTCCCATCCTGCTCTTTAGCAACTTGCACCGCGTGCCGTGGATCGCAGGCATCGCCGTGACGACGCTCTTGATGGTGTGCATGTCGGGCCGATTCGTGCCGGCCATGGCGATGGTCACCGCCAGCGTCAAAGCGCGCTATCGCGGCGGTTTCATGAGCGCCAATTCTTCCGTGCAACAATTTTCCATGGGCTTGGCCACCTACGCCAGCGGACAGATGATGGGCCAGACGGCGCAAGGCGAATTGACGCACTTTCCGCTGATTGGCTTGTTGGCGGTCGGCTGCACTCTCACCTGCATTTCCCTCTCGCGCTATCTTCGCCCCGCCGTGGAAGATCAACCCGTCCCCGCCGCAGCCGTGTGGGTGGAACACGGGTGAGCGGAAATATTCGAGAGCGCGCTATTCGGTTACGTTCGGATTCGATCTCTCCGTAAAATTTAGCCTTTAGCATTTCGGACTTATGGTTCATGCTGACTGGGCTTTGGATTTATGAGCAACATGCATAATCTATTTGAGACTCTGAAGGACTTTGACCCCGGCCTCGGAAAAAAAGGCTCTCTCTATTCCCTACCCGCCCTGGAAAAAGCCGGCGTGGGCGCGATTTCCAAATTGCCCGTTTCAATCCGTCTCGTCCTGGAATCGATCCTGCGCAATTTCGACGGAAAAAAAGTCACCGAAAACAATGTTCGCGAACTCGCGCAGTGGAAACCCAACGCCCCGCGCACGCAGGAAATCCCGTTCATCGTCGCCCGCATTGTCCTGCAGGATTTCACGGGCGTTCCTCTGTTGGTCGATCTGGCGGCCATGCGCTCGGCGGCGGTCAAGTTGGGCAAGAATCCCAAGATTATCGAGCCGCTGGTGCCGGTCGATTTAGTGGTGGACCACTCCGTGCAAGTCGATTTCGCCGGCACGGCCGACTCGATGGCGCGCAACCTGGATATGGAATTCCAACGCAACCGCGAGCGTTACCAATTCCTCAAGTGGGGCATGCAGGCTTTCGACACGTTTAAGGTTGTGCCTCCCGGCATCGGCATCGTGCATCAGGTCAATTTGGAATATCTGGCCAAGGGCGTTTTGTGCTCGGAGCCGCCCCTTTACTATCCCGACACGCTGGTCGGCACCGATTCGCATACAACGATGATCAACGGTCTCGGCATCGTCGGCTGGGGCGTGGGCGGCATCGAGGCCGAAGCAGGCATGCTCGGTCAGCCGGTCTATTTCCTCACGCCGGAAGTCGTCGGCGTGCATCTCACCGGCGCATTGCGCGAAGGCGTCACCGCTACGGACCTGGTGCTGCACATCACGCAAATGCTGCGCAAGGCGAAGGTCGTCGGGAAATTCGTGGAGTTCTACGGGCCGGGCGCGGCG
>DASYNM010000214.1:0-3523 GCA_036008545.1 Verrucomicrobiia bacterium | reverse complement strand
CTATGCGGCGACTGCGGTTAGTTGGGCTGTAACAGGTGTAAGCTGGGCAACCGTGGAGCGTAAAGCGCTGAGGATTGCTACGATCATCTTGCGGCCGGTGGAAGTGAGTTGGTAGCGGTGTGTGCCCACGATTTGGGATCAGGGCGTGGGCCCGCAGCAAGCGAAGTTTGCGGGGAATCAAGGCAGCAACCGAACTATAAGATTTACTAGTAGCAGCGGAGCCTTACCACGAACATACTTGCGGGTGTCGGATGACTTATTCGGGGTTCAAAATCCATGCAAGATAGCTGATACGTCCTGTCCTCGCTCGGCTGCATCATTGGTCCTCATCACAGCCACCACACTGAGGCACAGCCTGTCCGAAAGTGAAGATGATCACTAACGATCCGACCGCAAATCATCAGTGAAGTCGAGTTGGTGAAGTAACCAGACTGCACGAACAATTCAAAAGGCGTCGCCAAAACACCATATCCGACTGGTTCGATATCACTATGGGAGCAAACTCATGAAACCGTTGGCTGAAAAGATATTCGCGGGTTGGTACACTGCTGCTCTTCTTGTTGTGACGTGCAGTCTCGTTGTGCGCGCGCAAGAAGTTCTGCCGCGGCCTGAACCCCCGTTCAAAGGCCACATCGGTCTGACCGTCAAGGAATCTACAAAAGATTTTCCGAAGGAAGTCACGGCTCCCAAAGGAGCACCGAACATCCTGCTGATCCTAACGGACGATGTAGGATTTGGCGCCAGTAGCACGTTTGGTGGTCCTATTCCCACTCCAACATTCGATCGTTTGGCCAAGAATGGCCTTCGCTACACGCAATTCCACACGACCGCCCTGTGTTCGCCCACCCGCGCCGCTCTACTAACAGGCCGCAACCACCACTCTGCCAATACCGGCATCATCATGGAAGGCGGCACTGGATTCCCCGGCTACAACTCGCTAATGTCGAAGAGCGTTGGGTCTTTCGCCGAAGTGCTCAGGCAGAATGGCTATAACACCGCCTGGTACGGCAAGAACCACAACATACCCGACTGGCACAGCAGTCAAGCCGGGCCTTTTGATCTATGGCCGACCGGTCTGGGGTTCGAATACTTTTACGGATTTATCGGCGGCGACACCAGCCAATGGGCGCCAGCGATCTTTGAAAACATCAAGCCCATCGAGCCTCCCCATGACCAGAAGGATTATTTCTTCGACCACGACATGGCCGACCACGCCATCGCTCGCATTCAAATGTTGCACGCTGTCGCGCCTGATAAGCCCTGGCTGACCTACTTCGCTCCGGGCACGGCCCACGCCCCACACCATGCGCCAAAAGATGTAATCGCCAAGTTCAAAGGACAGTTCGATCAAGGTTGGGACAAAGTCCGCGAAGAAACGATCGCCCGCCAAAAGGCTATGGGCATCATTCCTGCCGACACGAAGTTGACCGAGCGCTCCGCGGGCATCCCCGCGTGGGATTCGCTTGATGCCGACCACAAGAAAGTTGCGGCGCACATGATGGAAGTGTATGCGGCAGCACTCTACAATTGCGATAACGAGATCGGTCGCGTGCTCGACGCGATCGAAGAGTTGGGCGAACTGGACAACACCCTGGTGATCTACATTCAAGGCGACAACGGAGCCAGCGCCGAGGGCGGGCCTCAAGGCCTGCTCAATGAAATGTCTTTCTTCAACGCTACTCCGGAAGACTTTAAAGTGGTAATGGCCCGGATGGACGAACTCGGCGGCCCGACCACTTTCAATCACTACCCGATTGGCTGGGCACACGCGATGGACACACCATTTCAGTGGACCAAGCAAGTCGCTTCGCATTTTGGCGGTACCCGTAACGGCATGGTCATCTCCTGGCCTGCCCGCATCAAGGATAAGGGTGGCATTCGCCCCCAATTCCACCACGTGATCGATATTGCTCCCACCATCTATGAGGCCGTCGGAATTCAGGCTCCGTCAGTGCTCAACGGAGTGCCGCAAAAGCCGATTGAAGGCGTGAGCATGGTGTACACGTTCGATTCTGCAAGCGCGCCATCAACTCATAGAACGCAATATTTTGAGATGTTCGCAAACCGCGCTATCTATAACGATGGATGGGTCGCCGCCACCACTCCGCCGCTACCGCCGTGGGGCAGCGGCAAAACCATCGACGTGCTTGACTATAAATGGGAACTCTACGATGTCACAAAAGACTTCAGCGAAGCCAATGACTTGGCGGCCCAGCAACCTAAGAGGCTTCGCGAATTGCAGGATTTGTTTTGGGTTGAGGCGGCGAAATATAACGTCTTGCCTCTGGACAACAGCAAACTGGAGCGAATGAATGTGGACAACCGCCCCAGTCTCACGCGAGGCCGCACGAAATTCACTTTCTACCCCGGTATGACCCGCATTCCCGAAGGCACGGCGCCAAGTATTTTGAACAAGTCATTCCGCGTCACTGCCGAAGTCGAAATTCCCGCCAGCGGTGCGGAGGGTGTATTGATCACGCAAGGCGGACGATTCAATGGGTGGGGGCTTTACCTTCTGGATGGCAAGCCGGTTTTCCATTACAACCTTGTGGACGTCCAGCGCTACACTGTCGCCGGCCCCGACAAGCTTTCCGCTGGAAAACACACGGTCGTGATTGACTTCAAGTACGACGGCGGCGGCCTTGGCAAAGGAGGCCTCGCAACGCTCAGTGTCGACGGAAAGAAAGCGGCTGATGCCAAGTTCGCGCGGACCATTCCTTTCCGCATTTCGGCCGATGAAACCCTCGACATCGGCGAAGACACGGGCACCCCGGTCAGCGAGGATTACCACGTACCGTTCAAGTTTACGGGCACTATTCACAGTGTCGACATTCTGCTTGGTGATGAAAAGATTAGCGAGGCCGACCAGAAAGCAATAGAACAAGCTGAGGCGGACCTCGGGACCAGCGACTGAGGGGATAACGTGGTCGCCTGCTGCTCTAGAACCGGTGCTTCGTCCCCTTAAAGAAAACGAGCTTCGGGAAGCGTAGCCCCTCAACTGGCGAAATATCGCGTGGCTGTTGAAAAAGTCCAGCTTTCTCGTTCATCGCCTTAGTGCCAGACTTCAAGACGTCATCCAGAATGATCCTGTTCGCTCCGCGTCCGCTGACCGCGCCTTTGATTCCGAATCCCTGGTAGCTGGCATCGATCGAGACTGAGCCGTCAATCTTGAAGCTGTTGGCCTTTTCGGTTTTGAGCTGGAAGCCCTCCTCTGCCACAATCCTGCCCGCGGCCGTCACGAACTTGTTGGCCAGGTCCTGGCTATGCGTGATGGCCAGATAGCGGAAGTTCGGGTTCTTGGTGAGATGGATCGCCGGGGAATGCACCAGCTCAATCTCAGACTTGCCCTGGCGTGGCGGTGCCTCGAGAATGATTTAATCCATTTTCGGCACACTGTTGAGTGATGGCGGCGGCTGTCTCCACGTGTTTACTGGCGCAACGTTAACGTGCCTAACATGGCTTGTTGTTTGGCGATTAGGGATTGGACGCCTTGGCCTGCTAGCGCGATCATCTTTGATAGTTG
>DASYNM010000213.1:0-4110 GCA_036008545.1 Verrucomicrobiia bacterium | reverse complement strand
CAGGATTGCCTCGGCCAATCCGTTACCTTGACGCCCGGCTCGAACTACACCTTCACCTGCTATCTGGGCACCGATGGCACCACGCTAGGATCGGGCGCATTGATGTATATCCTGATCGGCACCTCTTTTGGTATCGATTATTCGCAGGACACGCTTTTGGTCTCCTTCCTGCCGAATTCTTCGAACGCCATACCGTATCAAAAATTCACGACCAACTTCACCGCCACGACGACCAGCGAGATTCTGGCCTGTCACGGAGTCGATGGTGCCAGCTCCATCCTTATGGACAACGCCTCCATCGTGCTCGCCGTCCCAACCACGCCGCCGTTGAGCCTCGGCCTTTCGCCGAGCAACACGCTGGTCTTTACCTGGCCGGGCACGACCAACGGTGTTCAACTTCAAGCCAACGCCTCGCTCGACACGATCAATTGGGTGACGTTGACCAACGCGCCGGAGACCGTCGGCAGTAACCTTCAAATCGTCCTGCCCGCACCCGCCAGCAACCAGTTTTACCGGCTCATGGTGCCGTAGGATTGGTTGCTCCTGGATGGTTTTAAACGCCGGCCGGCATTAAGGAATCTTCGCGAACGTGCGCAACATTCCTTGCCGCTTGTGACGTCGGTTTGAGGGCTCATTGGCGGCGTTCAGTCTAAATCCCACATGTTTGCCGACTCGGATGTGGGGGAGAAATCCCCTTTTCATCCGATCATCCACTGCGCGCGGGCTGATTTTAAACTGTTCAGCCACTTCCTGCCTGCCGGCCCATCCCTCAATTGCGGCTGGAGGTTGATTGTCATCTTCCAGTCTGGCCAGTTTATCGGCCTCCCATTTTGTTGCGACCTTCCCTGGTCGGTGCGTTCCTTTACGCCAAAACTGCGACCGAATGGCACATGCCGCAAAGGGCAACAAGAGCAGGCAGCCCGCGATGATCGTTCCAGGTTCAAGGACGGCAATGGCACCGGCGAAAAGTTCTATCGGCGAAGTCAGGAATGTGAGCGAACCGTGTAACATCGTAACTATTATTCGCAGCAAAACAGGACGATCTTTCAGTTTTCTTTTCTACGGGCGCTGAAGACATTTTTCGCGCGGTCTCGTTACATGATGGTGTTCGTTTTTATGCCGCCCAACCGTTCAGTCCGCTTGGAATGAACGGCCAGGGGAGCATCGGTTCCAACTTCCAGATCGTCTGCCCGCGCCCGCCAGCAACTAGTTTTATCGGCTCATGGTGGCGTAGAATTTCGGCAGAAGTGGCTTGTTCGTCACATGGCGGCCAAGCGTCGTGCATGGAAAGAGAACTTGTGACATTTTCGCGTTGTGATAGTGTGGTATTGTTCATTAGATGAACAAGGCGACGAAAAGAACGATATGCCAAAAGGTAGTTCAATAAAAACGATAAACGGAGAAAATGCTTTGAAAAATGCAAAAGTGCATTCTTGCAAGCGCCGCGTGAATGGCTACGTCCACGTGATCAGCCCCGCCACGGCATCTGAGATACGAAGAGCAGTCGGAATCAAGAAATCAGATACTACGACCGTCTTGCGCGTGTTTGGAAACATTGGCGTACACGTTTGATGTCTAGCACGGCGCTATGAGGTCAAGGCGGGAAGCCAACAGGAGGGGCGTCTTTTTAAATGTTCCTTTTGACAGAGGCTACGAGCGGCTATTTGTTGCCTTGATAAGTGCGCTTGTTTCGATTGGCCGCGTGCCACATTGCGTGCTTGAGATTCCAGAGCAAGGGACCGGCAGGCTGGCTCGCACTTTTCGACTCATTCAAGATTGTCCGGCTTCGCTCCATGACCTGAGCCGCGTAGGGCGGCCAGTTAGATTTAATATGCCGTTTGAATTGGGACTTGCGGTGGCATTAAGTCGTATGGAAAGACGGCCAAAATTCATTATTCTGGAATCCGAACAATATCGCTTGCAAAGAACGTTGAGCGACTTAAATGGCTTCGACCCTGGAATCCACAAATCAAGCGTCAGGGGATAATTACATGTTCATTGGCACATATAGGCAAACCGCACGGAAATCCAGATACACAGAGCGTCTTACGCGTCCACCGGAAACTGTGGCGGGCGGTTCCTGAGTTCAAGAGAATTAACGGTCGAGCAGACATCTATTCGCGCCCAATTTTTGCTCTATTGATAGACGCGGCCACCATATTGGCGAAAAAGGAGGGGTTAATTGCCGCTTAACTGTGCGCCTTCGTCGGTACATGTGACCTGAGCAGGCTTCCTGCGCAAACCCGCCAGCAGCGCCAAGATCGCGTACGCTAAATCCTCAAAGCGTTTTGTTCAAAAAATGAACAATACTGAAATTTCTCTTCAGTACGTCAAATGCGTTCTCAGGTTTCATGCGCGAGCAACAATCTACGGCACCACTACCAACGATTTTCACCTGGGACAGCCTTTGTCCAACCACCGGTGTTAATCTTCCACGCATGAAAAATATGCGAAATCCTGCAAGTACCGAGCTGCTGAAAAGCGGCCTGGATCCAAAGTCCATTCCGTCTGAAAAACTTTTTTATTGGCTGGCGCGGGCGCGTCATCCGATCCTGGCGTCCAATGATCCTCTGACCAAAATGTTCATCGAAGCCATGTTGACGGGCGAGTCGGTGGAATTCATTTATGTCGGCGGCTCGAAACCGGGCAGTCCGCGCAAGGTCAACGTCTCCCTCGTTTTCCACCATGAATCGGCGGGCCGGATTTACGTGGCCGGGTATTGCCTTGAGCGCGGCTCCAATCGCGTCTTCGCCCTGGATTTAATCATGGTCATCCACGCCTGGAATTAATGGCCTGGGGAGCATACGCGCCCAGCCCGCCACGCGGGCCTCTGTTATGTTGTTCTGTCTCGCGTGTCGTGGTCGGCGCCCCCGCCGGCCACTTTCTCGACATCCTGATGAGGGGGAAGCAGTCGGCGGGGCGCCGACTGCGACGCGCGGGGGCGCGTATGCTCCCCGGAACCAATCTGCGTCGCGGGTTGATCTACTGGAAAAAGACTTGCAAACTTGCGGCCATGGAAGCAAAACACGAAAACGCTCCACGCCGGTCGTGGGCTGCATTCCACATGAGAAATCCCAGATGAAACTGGCTGCGCGGCAAGAAACCAAATCAACGATTCGCTTCAGTGCCAAATTGTTGCGGCCCGAGGCAACCGAAAAGACTGCCTCGTGGACCGTTCTAACTTTGCCCAAGAGCGCGAGCGCAAAGCTTCCATCGCGAGGCATGACGATGATTGAGGGAACGATCAATGGCTTCCCTTTTCGAGCCGCCCTCGAACCAGACGGCCAGGGAAGTCACTGTCTCAAGGTCAACCAAGCCATGCACGATGCCGCTGGCGCAGAAGTTGGAGACACGGTCACGGTGGAGATTACGCGAATCGAAGAAGAACCGGAGATCAGGGTGCCCACCGATCTACACCAGGCCCTCGCAGCCACCCCGAAGGCGCAGGCCATTTGGTTGGAAATCACTCCCATGGCGCGCCGGGACTGGATTCTCTGGCTAAGCTCAGGCAAGCAACCGGAAACGCGCGCGATCCGCATCGAGAAAGCTTGCGACATGCTGGCATCTGGTAAACGGCGAGTATGTTGTTTTGGCGGTCTAAATTGGCTGAGGAAAGATCACGAAGCAGCAGGCGAAACATGGCTTCCGTTGCCGGATTCAAAAAATCGTCCTTCGCCGAAATCGACAAGGTAGAAAACCGCGTTTAATTAACGCCTTGGTCAAAAAACAAATGCGCTCCCAACGCATACGCTCATGGCTTCGTTCCAACGCTTATCAGCATTGCTCTGTGTTCGTGGGTACGTCAGAGCTTGTTTCTGACTTTTTTCGAGTACTGTGCAGGCTTAACACTGGCCGCCCAATACTCGTGGGCCAGCTTGACCATTTTTATAAGTTCATCAAAAGACGATGGTTTGATCATGTAAGTGTTCGCGCCAAGTTCATAAGCTTTTTCGATGTCCGAGTCTTGTCGCGAAGAACTCATGATGATCGTTGGAATGACCTTGTAAGCGGTATGATCGCGAATCCATCGCAGTAGTTCCAGCCCGCTCATGCGCGGCATTTTGAGATCGACAATCAAAACTTCAGGAAAGGGATAGAGGTCATGGTTTG
>DASYNM010000212.1:0-2868 GCA_036008545.1 Verrucomicrobiia bacterium | reverse complement strand
TACATCCTCTTGCGCCAGCGCCGAGATAGAACCCACCCAAAGTGAGGATACGACAAACCACCCGAGCCTGCTTGAACTTTTATTGTTCATTTGGTTGCCGGCTCGACGAAAAGTGAGCCGACCTCACCGGGCTAAGTGGCGCTCTCGCTCGCTTATCCACCCGCGCATCTCACGCTTTCGATGGATGAAATAACAATCTGGCGTACAGATAAGCAATAGTTTCACCAACGACTTCGCGCACACCTTCGCTCGTTCGCCACCAATGATCGGGATCAAACTGCGGGTCCGGGACCGCGATGATGCCCACGTTCACGTCCGGCCCGCACGCTTCTTGAAACAGCAAGCGACTGCGACGGGCGTGCGCACCTTCCGTGAGGATATTGATTTGTTTGGGATGAAGTCCATGCTGCGCCAACCACTCCTTCACCGCCAGCGCCGAACTATAGGTCCGATCCCTTTTTTGGACCAAACAGGGGATGGGCTGAATTAAATCGTCAGGCATTCCCAATCGGCGGAGTTTGGAAGCGCCCAAGTCAGCGTAAGTGACATCCGGTTTGCCGGTCCATTCGTTTTCAGCAATACAGCCGCTGACGAGAAGTTTCCGATAGCCGCCACTGTGAAATTCAGCACAGGCTTGTCTCAGAATGTCCACCGGTACCCAACCTTCCACGACGAGATAGTCCGCAGGCGGTCGCCGATCTGTTACCGCGAGGAATGGATAAGCCCGAAATACGAACAAGATGATCAGCAGCGCGACCGATCCGATGGCGGCCGACCAACCGCGCCAGGATAAACCCCAGCGTTCCCGGCGATCGAGTAACCCGAAGCATCGCCTCGAAGGGAGCTCTGTCTTGGAACTATCAAACAAGCCGTGAGTCTGTGCGGGAGGTTGTTGCGCATCAAGGTTTTTGAACTGCATGAATTAAGACTTCTAACGGTTGTACATCCTCGTCTCTGGCGGACCTCGATATCACCGGGCCATCATTTACCTAACAGAACAGGCGAAACATTTGTAAATAAGCTTATCCCAGTTTCTGAACAGCATCGTCCTACACCAGGGAACGGACACATTGGCAGCCCTGGCAACTCGCCAACCGAAACAAGATCGGATTAGGTCATAGGGCCGGCGCAACGGCGGAGCGGACAGGCTCCCCCCCAACTCGTTTGCCCGTCTGTACATTCGCTCCAACAGTTTTGGATGATCGGGGTAAAAGTGAATCAGCCGATGGCGAAGGAACGAGACGCAAGCCGCCCTGCTCTCCTCGCTATCCTCCGTGGACCGGAAATGTTGGATGCACCGCATGGTTGACGCCAAGAGCGATTCCAGAGCCGCAGTGGAACGCGCCCGGCTGTGGGTGAAGCTGTGATGGTTGCCCACCCGCCAATACGACTTTGCGGTGGCGACAAATTCGATCTTTTCCGAGCACGCGACGACTCGGCAAAAGTATTCTCCGTCGTCGTCGGGCGACCGAATTTCCCACCAGGGACCGGCCATTTGCGCCAGCTTCCGACTGACCAGCCAAGCCGAAGTCTGGAGCCATTTGTCATCGTTGAATTTTGCGAAGAAGTACTCGCGGGGTGTCAGGTCTCGCCAGAGGCTGGTAGGAGAAAAAACAGCCCTCTCCGTGCAGTAAAAGAATTTGCCGAAAGCCCCAGAAAGCAGGATGCGGCCAACCGTAGCATAAGCGATTGCCTTGAGCTGCTCATTTATTTTGTGCCGATCGAGCAAGTCGTCATGGTCGAGCCACTGGATATAATCCCCTTGTGAGTGGGTCAAAGCGACGTTTCTTGCTGCAGGGCCGCCGGCATTTGGCTGATCCACAATCTTGACAGACTTCGATTCGAATCGTTTGGCAATGGCCAGAGTCTGGTCGGTTGATCCATCGTTGACCAGAATCACCTCGATGTTTGGGTAATCTTGGTTTAGGGCAGAATCCAAAGTTGATTGTATCCACGCTTGCGCGTTGTAGGCGGGAATCAAAATGGAAACGAGCGGCTTCATTCTTTACTTGCCGAGCTTACGCAGGCCGCGCTTGGAATAATTTCTGGGCCGCTTGGATTCGATAAGGAAGTGCCGATTTTTCTCCATTTCTGCAACGTAGCTAATTTCCCAAGGAGGGATTCCTTCCGCATCGAGAGGAGGTGACGACACGAGCAAGCGACGCAGACGCAGTTTGAGGCCGAAGTAACAGTTGCGCAGCCGGGGAAAAGGCACCTTCTCGTGCCGCCAATGGTGCATGGCGTAGGCCTTGCCAATGCCGAAGGCCCGGCTGGCCGACAGGCAATGACGCCGCAATAAGCGACTTGGGTCTGGATGGTGAACGGCCAAGGCCTCCGGAACATAGCGCAATCGGAAACCGGCTTCGGCCATTTGCCAGCAAAACAGCGTGTCTTCAAAAAGCCCCAAAGCGCCGGGACCGATTTCAGCGTCAAAGGCGGGAATGCGCTCGAAGACAGACCGATGGACGCCCATGTTAGCGCCGATGAATTCCAATGGCCCAGCTCCCGGGCCATCGAAGAACGCCAAGCCAGCCTTAAGGGATTTCGTCATCCACGGCCGGCAGATTTCCTTAGCCAATTCGGTGCGTCCCCCGGTGGCATCGCACTCCCGCGCCAGCAACGGCCGACTCATCCGTTCCAGCCAATCCTTGGCCGGCAGTACGTCATCGTCCGTAAACAGCACGATCTGCCCACGCGCTTGTGGCAGCGCCGCGTTCAACGCCTGGCTCTTGCCTCTGCGTCCTTCATAAAGATACCGAACCTCAACTTTCTTTAACTCGGCCTTCTCTGCCACGTCGGGTGTTTCATCGTTGGAGGCATTATCCACCACCAGGATTTCCGCTCTGACGCCGGTGGGTATTGTCACGT
>DASYNM010000211.1:0-24345 GCA_036008545.1 Verrucomicrobiia bacterium | reverse complement strand
CCAGGAGTTCAGGTTGGCCTCAGGCGGCGTCGGTTCCCGCCATTGACACCACGATAGATTGTCCGACGCGCGCCGCACCTTCCAAGCGGCGTCTGCGTTTTGCTGCAACCACGATTGGTACCTGCTCTGCATGCCGCGATCTTTCATGAACTTGACAAGCCAGCGAAGGAAAATGGCATTGAAACCGGAGTTGTTGCCGTTCTGTCCATATTGCGGGAGAAGACCGTCGGTGCACATGCTGTTCATCGTGTAATCGGCGGCCAGCATCGCATCGTTCGTGCGTCCCAGAAAATTTGCCGCGCCGATAAAGGTGCCTTGATTGTAAGTGGTAGGCCGGCCGCGCGGAATTCCATTAGTGCGTTCGGCGTCAAAAATTTTTCCCGTCTCGGCCACGAACAGATTCTTCCTCTCCCAATCATAAATCTGGAAAGCCTTGACCAGGTACTCAGTGTCGCCCGAACACTTGTAAAGCAAATAGGCGGCGATGGCGCCCGGCCCATTCACGCAGGCGTTCTTTGTCGTATTCTTTGTCGTCCACCACAGACCGCCCCCGATCGCGTTATCCCACGCCCGCGCAAAGACCATGTCGAAGTTGGCCATGGCCACCGATCCAAAGCGTGTGTTGCCCGTATCCAGATAACCTCTGGCGAAGGCAATGGCGGCCCACATGCAATCGTCATTGTAAATGTTGGATGACCAGATGGCGCCGTTCCTTTTCTCGAAACCGTTCAGCAGGCTGGAGATCATGGGCTTGTAGGCGGCGTTGCTCGTCCACTCGTAGGCGTCCAGGACGGATTCGATCTCTTCCGACGACTTCCAAAAGTCCGCCTCTCCTCCTGTCTTCTCATTCTTGAAATAACCGATTCCGCCATCGCCCGCATAAAACGCCTTGCAGTAGGCGTCCACCATGCTGTTGACTTCGTTGGTCGTGAAAGCGTCGGCGGAAATCCTCGCGCCAAAAATAATAGTTGACATGGCCAGCCAAAATAAGACGAGGTTCCCCAAAACTCTGGGCGCGATGTTTGAATTGATCTTATATTTCATCCGAGAGCAATATGTAGGCTACGGCGAACGAGGCTTCAATGAAATAGAAGCCTGTTTCATAATTGTTTGTGATGCGGCGGATGGAGAAATGATGTATGGTAAAACATGGGCGAAATCATGAATGCAAAGCAGCCTCTGAAAGCTACTGAGATCAACATGATGCCGCAAGCGGAAGACCCGCTCTCCCGCGGCTTCTTCAAAATTGTCCACGGAGCCACCGCACTCGCGTTGGGTGGCATGGCGGCGGCACTCCAAGCCCTGCGTCCGAGCCCCGACGGGTTCACGTTCCATGTTTCGGTCTGGACCTTTGTGGCGTTCGCCGCCGGATTGGCGGCGGGTCTTTTCTACTGGCGATTGGCGGCCCGGAGCCGGCTGGCTTCGCGGATGGGAACCGCCCTTTTGCTGGTGGCTGGCGTCGGCGGTTTCCTCTACCCGTTGCGTTTCGTCCCGGCGGACAAAATGGCCGACATCTCCATTGGTTTGAGCTTGGCGATTGGCGCCCTATCTTTGGTGGCTTTATTGCTCTGGAGATTCAAACGCTTTTTCGAGGCGGACAACGACGCGGTCGAGGCGAAGAAAAGTTAGCGAATGGAGTCTGTCCCGATTGTGAGACTATGTTTGACTCCTATATTTTTCGAACGTTCGGGCGCTTCCTGGCTCCACGTGCTGGCCGGCCCGGAATCATTTCGCGGCCGCGCCTTGGATGATTTTCTGGAGCGTGGCCTGCTCAACGGGCGTTTGGACATAGGGCAGCAATTGGCTCGGATCCGTCAGGCTCTGACCATTGTTCGCCGCCAGGTAGGCCTGGATGGCCTGATGCAAACCATCTTCTCCGTCGGTTGTCATGCCGACGGAATTCGCGGTGATTTGGATTTTGGAATAATAATAGTTGCCGTCTTGATCAATCAGCGAACCGGGTTTTGACGTCACCGTTCCTGGTTGTGAAAAGTCGTAACCCTGTAGAACGGAATCATCGACGGCTGAGGCGAAGAAGGGATTAAGCTGGGAGAAATCGCCAGGCATTTGGCCGTTATTGGCTTTGGCATAGCTGCTGATCGCATCCCCGACCATGGAGGCAAACTCGTGCTGGGCGGAGCTCCGAAGCTGCCTCAGAGCCTGGCTAAAATCCGCGTCGGTCTCCAATTCCTTGGGTTTGCGCGCGGCGTCTAGCCAATCCTGATCCGTCAAGTATTGAAATTCTGGAATTCTTTGGCCTGGCATTTGGTCCACTTTGTCCCTGAGTTTCTTGACCCGCTGAAGCCATGAGTTGGCCTCGGATGCAGTCGGATCATCCTGATTCGCTGCGGCCCCCGATTTCAATCGGGCCAGCTCACGCGCATCGCCGCGCAATTTCGTCACCTCAGCGCGCAACTTCAGCAGTTCCGACATATCACTGTGCGTCGACCCGGACTGTCGTTGAGCGGCCGCCAGCGCGTTGGAGGCGGCGTCGCGTTCGGCCTGCAATTGTTGGGCCATCGAGTCCTGTTGAAGCTGCAGCTTCTGCGCCTGCTCCTGAAAATTGGACGCCCGGTGCGCCTCATAGATTCCAGTTCCGACGGCCACGGCGAGTGTCGTGGCCACAAGTGCTTTTTGCAAGGTAGTCATAATAATGTTCTTGGTGACAGCAATGGCGGTTGAAGTTTTGACTGCGCCGCCGGCCAGCGCCGCAGCGGTTGAAATGATGGCAACCAAACCCGCCGGGGCGGCTTGGACGGCATGGGCGGAAAGAACCAGGGAAAGCGCGGCGGCAGTGGTCGTGATGCCGCGCTTGATCAGACCAAGGTGCAACTTGTCCAGCGCGCGCGAAACCCGCTTCTGGGCCGTGTCATCGCTCACTCCGAGCGCCTGGCCCACGGAGCGCAAATCCTGGTTCCTGAAGTATCGCATCACCAACGCGTCGTAATCGCTCTCATCCAAATCGGACATGGCATCGTCCAACACGGCGCGCAGCTTTTCCCAATCGGGTGCGGTTTCGGAATTCGGATTGAGTTCGTCCATAGCCAGTCTTTCGCGGGAATGCCGGCGGAATTCATCCCGCCGGAGGTTGAGGGAAACATTGCGCGTGCTGCGGCACAACCACCCCGCCACCGAAGCCTCCTCTGCAAATTGGCGCGACAACGTTTGTGCCGCTTGTGCCAAACCGATGAAAACGCGCTGCGCAATATCGGCGGCCATATCCGGCGACTCCGTCTGGCGCAACGCGGCGGAATAGACTAGGTTCGTATGCCTGGTGACAATCTCGGTGAACGCTGCCTCAGCGCCATGCCGGGCGTATTCGCGAAGTAGCTGTGCATCCGATTTTGATTGCATCTTACCTATTAGATACCCGCGCCAGGCAGAATCCGACAAAGTTTTTTGGCGGTGTGGGCGGATGGGTCACCCGCGCTGCAAGCCGCATTGCCACGTAGCCGCCGACGTAAGTCGGCGGACCTTCGGGAATGGACGTTCCTTGGTTCTCATCCGCCGACTCACATCGGCGGCTACTGTCCCAACTCGCGCAGCAGATGGTGCAGGAAAGCGACGTTGTCGATTTGCAAATAGCGCATCGCCCCGCCCATGCGGGAGTAGCTCTTGCAAAATCGCAAGTAGTAGGCCGGATTGTCCTTGGGCGGCTCGCCCTTGGTCCAGTCCCAGCGCCCGCCGTCCTGCAAATCGACCACGTAAATGTTATGACCGCTGACAATGGGTCGCCCAGCCTGCAGCCTAATATTGTTGACGCAGCTCAGGCTTTTCTCGAACACTTGCGGCCCCATGATGGCCGAGCCAACGGAAAGCACCACCCCGCCATCCAGGTCCTCGACCGAACCACCAAAGATCCGGAAATCCATTTCCGCCGCCCGGCCAATCGCTGCGCCGTTAAACATCGGATGATTGGAAATAATGTCGTAGCCGATGCCGGGATGAATCGTCAGCGGCACATTCAACTTGAAACTTTGCGCGAGCACGCTGGTTTCCTTGTTTGAGTGCGTCACGGCGTGGCGTCCCGCTCCGAGATGATGCGTCCGCATTGCCTGCAAGAGTTCGGCCCGCGCCGGCGCAAGCTCGTGAGCAGGCTCTGCTCTCAGAGCTGCTTCCATCGACTCTATTGAGGGCAAAGTTGCGCCATCTTCGGCGACGAATTTTCCGAGAGCACGGCCAAAACCATCCCCATCCAACGCGCCAGCCAAGAGCGCGAGGTGAATGTTGCGTCCAGTCTCCTCCCAGGATCCGAAAGTTCCGGTGGCAACGTTCTCCTTGACGCTCTCGGTTGAAAGGCCGCAAAAGGCGAATTCCCAGTCGTGGATTGCGCCCGCGCCGTTGGTGGCCAGATGCGTGATGCGCTTCTGCTGCAACAGGCGAATTATGATCTGAGCCGTACCGTTCTTGGTCAGATGCGCGCCGTAAATAAGCATGACAGCGGCCTTCTTCGCGCGGGCCTGGGCGATGTCGCGTGCGCACTGGCGGATCAAGGTCAGATTCGCCTCCGAGCACGGCGGAGGCGCGGAGTCGGCGTCAATCAAAATGTCCTCCAGCCGCGCCAGGCTTCGGCGTTGCGCCAGCGGCAGGACCTTCAGCTTAGTCAAATCGAGGGGCGCGGACATTTCAAATTCAACGCAGCACACTGGCAAATATCTTCCTCATAGTAAAGTCGCTTCGGGTAAATTCCCTGCTAATTGGTTTTGCACTAACCGGAAATGTGGCAACATCGGCGCGTGAGAATGGGAATGGTTTATCGTAGCACAGATTTCCAGTCTGCCGTATCGCCGCCTTCCAGCAAGCAGGCCGGCGGACCACGTTAATATGACGCTCCTCGCCATCGAGACTTCTTGCGACGAAACCAGCGTGGCGGTCGTGCGCGATGGCGGCGTCTTGTCCAACGTCACGTCGTCACAGACCGCCATCCATGCCGAATACGGCGGGGTCGTGCCGGAATTGGCCGCGCGCGAACATCTGCGCAACCTTATTCCAGTGACGAAGCAGGCGCTCCGTGAAGCACATGTGACCACGGCGGAATTGGATGCGGTGGCGGCGACGCGAGGACCTGGCCTGCCCAACGCTCTCCTGGCCGGACTCAAAGCGGCCGAGGCGCTGGCATTCAGTCTGCGCAAACCTATTCTCGGCATTCACCATCACGAGGCGCATCTGTATTCGCCTTGGATTCTGAACGACCCGCCTCGTGCTGATTTCGCGCAATTCGAACCGTCGGTCTCGCTGATTGTCAGCGGCGGGCACACTCTGCTGGTGCTGGTCGATGAGATATTCCGTCATCGGGTGCTCGGCTCGACGCTCGATGACGCAGCCGGAGAATGCTTCGACAAAACCGGCAAGCTCATGGGCTTGGCTTATCCGGCGGGGCCGGAAATCGACCGCCTCGCGGCGACCGGAAATCCAAAGTCCTACCCGTTTCCACGACCCTTGTTGAACGAGGCGAATGACGACTTCAGTTTCGCGGGTCTAAAGACTTCGGTGCGCTATTTTTTGGAGAAAAATCCCACGCTGGCGGATGATCCGCAAAAATTGCGCGATGTGTGCGCCAGCGTGCAGGCGGCGATCGTGGACGTCCTCGTAACCAAGACCGTGCGCGCGGCCCTGCGACTAGGGCGGCGCTGCGTGACAGTCTCAGGCGGCGTAGCATGCAACAGCGCGTTGCGACGACAGTTGGCCTCGGCTTGCGTGGAGGCCGGATTGAAACTGCGGCTTTCGGACCGCAAGTTTTCGACTGACAACGCCGCCATGATCGGTATTTTGGCCGAGCGCAAGTGGATGGCCGGCTTGGGCGAAATTTCCGTGGATGCCGAAATCGAACCGAGTTGGGCCTTATAGCTTTGCCGAAAAAAATACTATGAATTCTGCGTTGCAATACCTCGAGGACAACAAGAGCCGATTTGTCGATGAACTCTGTCAATATCTGCGTTTTCCCAGCGTTTCTGCCCAGCCAGAGCACCGCGCCGACATGGCGTCTTGCGCGGAATGGCTTGTCAATCATTGCCGCCAGATCGGCCTGGAAGCCGAAGTGCGGCCGACCGCGGGCCATCCGGTGGTGGTGGCCCGGACCAAGCGGACTGGCAAGCCGCCTTACCTCATCTATGGCCATTACGACGTGCAGCCTCCGGAGCCGTTCGAGCTTTGGAAGAGTCCGCCCTTCGAGCCGCGCCTGGAAGGGCGTTCGCTTTTCGCGCGCGGCGCGTGCGACAACAAAGGCCAAAACCTCGCGCACTTGAATGCCGTCGAAGCCTACCTCAAAACCAACACCGAGCTTCCGTGCGATTTGACTTTCGTCATCGAGGGCGAGGAGGAGGTCGGCAGCAAGCACCTGGAAGAGTTTTTGCAGACGAACAAGAAGGAACTGGCCTGCCGCGCGGTGGTCATTTCCGACACGGGCATGCCGAGCCTGACACATCCGGCGCTGACCTATGCGTTGCGCGGCATCTTCGCGTGCGAGATCACTTTGCGCGGGCCGTCGCGCGATTTGCATTCGGGCATTTTTGGCGGCACGGTGGACAATCCGGCGATGGCTCTCTGCCAGATGCTGGCCCAATTGCGCGACAAAAACGGGCGCGTCAACATTCCCGGCTTTTACGACGACGTGGAGAAGCTCTCCACTTACGAGCGCAAACAGGCTTCGCGCATTCCCATGACCGAAACGCAATACCGCAAATTCCTGGGTGTGCCCAAATTGTTCGGCGAACGCGGCTACACGTTTGTCGAGCAGCGCAGCGCGCGACCCACCATCGAGATCAACGGCCTGACCAGCGGTTATCAGGGCGAAGGCAGCAAAACGATCGTGCCGTCGTGGTCGCGGGCCAAGCTGACCTTCCGACTCGTAGCGAACCAGGAGCCGAAGCGCATCCAAAAACTCGTCATGAAAAGGTTGAAGCAGCTTTGCCCGCCAACGGTGAAAATGGAAATCGTAACCGGCCACGGAGCGGAGCCCTACATGATGTCCCCGACGAGCCCGTTGGCGCAGTCGGCGTTGCGGACATTGAAAGAAGCCTTTGGACACGAACCGATTTTGATGCGCGAAGGAGGATCGATCCCCATCGTGACGCAGTTCAAGAAAGTCTTGGGCGCCGATTGCTTGTTGCTGGGCCTGGCGCTGCCGGACGACAATGCGCACTCGCCGAACGAAAAGTTTAGCTTGGACTGCTTTGAGAAAGGGGCGCGGATGGGGGCGTTGCTTTGGCCGGAGCTGGCCAAGCTTGGTTAACCAAAGGACCTGAACTTTGCTTTACTTTACTGGTATCTTCAGCAATTCATCGGGCGTTTCGTAAGTAGGCCGCGCTTCCGCGCGCGCAGCTTTGACCACTTGAGAGTCGACCGGCCCGCCCTTGTTGCCCCATTGCGAGCGGATATAAGTCAGCACTGCGGCGATTTGCTCGTCGGTATAGGTCTCCCGCCACGGGAGCATCGTCCCGCCGTTGAAATCCTGGCCCTTGACGTTGATCGGCCCAGTCAAGCCGTACAACACAATGTGCGCAATTCGGTTGCCGCCTTCCGCCTGTACCCATTCGGAGCCAGCCAACGGCGGGACGTTGTTGCCTGGGTTTCCCAAACCCGATGCTTGATGACAAGCGGCGCACGTCGAACTGTACACACGCAAACCTTCGGCGCGCTGTTTTGCTTCCGGGTCCTGCGGATTGGCGGCGGCCACCTCTTCGAAGGAAGGGTATGGCTTGTACACTTCCTTATTGAAACCGCCGGCATTCTCGGCCAGGAAAAGCTGGCTCCAGTAGAAGAGCAGACCGAAGACGATGATGAGCCAAATCGGAACGGTCGAGCGACCGGCCACCGGCTCGGCGTCCTTCTGATTGACAACTTTGTTTGGTTCGCCAGGGTTCATTTCGCGGCAGGCTTGACGGCCGGGACGGCATTGGTCGCGATAGCGTTTGTTTTTGCCAAAGGTGGCGGCGGCGCTTCAAAGAGATAACCGTCCTGGCGCAGGCTCAACAAATACGCGGCCAACGCGCGGGCTTTCTCGGTCGGGATAATTTCAAAGCCCGCCGGCGGCGCGTCCCGATCGGGCAAAACGAGCGCGTCAGGCGAAGGGAAAAATCCGATCTTGCGAGTCTCGAAGAGAAAACGATAAGGCGGCATGACGGAGCCGTGAGTAATCAAACCCGGATCATAGAGACGCAGGTAAACGCCGTTGGTGTCGGTGCGCTGGCCAAAGTTGGCCAAATCAGGACCGATGCGTTGCGATCCTAGCATGACCGGATTTGCGAAGAGGTAATCCTCCGCCAGGCTGCGGCGCACGCCCCAACTGCGTTGGATATCGGAACCCAGATCAAGCGGGCGAACCATCTCGGTGTGGCAGGCAGCGCAACCATTGGCGCGATAGACCTCCGATCCCGCGTGAGCTTCGCCCGGTTGTGCCAGCGGATAAGTTTGGGGAAGGACGTCGCCTACGACCACGGTATTGGTTTGTGCCAGACCGCCTAACTGCAACTGAGGCGCCAGGACGAAGCCCGTCCAGGAACAGGCCATCGTTGCGAACAAGCCCAGGAAAAGCAACGGCCCACTGTTCATGCGCTCTCCTTTCGCTCCGCGCAGCATCGCCGGCAGGCCGTGGCAAGGACACTGGCAAAGTTGATCAGAAACAGAATGGTTCCAAGCGCTACCAACAAATCGCCTGTAATGATGGAGCGCACAGGGAGCACAGTGCGCCGCATGACATCCACGAACGAGTTCCCAGTGTTGGCCAGCAAGATGCCCTGGCCAATCCCGGCCACCAGCAACGAAATGTAAGAGATGAGCACGCCGAAAAACGTCAAGTAGAAGTGCCACTTAAATAGCTTCGGGTGCCAGGCACTTTGATCCAGGTCCAGCAGGCGCGGCACGATGTAATAGATCGCTCCAAAAACGGTGAACGCGAAAAATCCGTAGCGGAACAATTCCTTTTGCGCGGGCCCAAACCAGGTGAAATCGGTGACCACGCTGACCGGAGGTAATGCGCCGACGATTTGTTGCGCGCCGGCAATGACCCAAAAAAACAAGCCCACGTAGGTGAAACGTAACGTCGGGTCGGCGTCGAGAGTGTTTAGGTCCTCGCGAACGGTTTGATAAAAATTGGTCGCGACCGTCAAAATGGGCACCGCCATGAGCACCGTGCCCACGACGCCCAGACTGATAATCCAGGAGGGCAGAGGAGCACCGTCCGGCATGCCGCCCCAACTGCCAAATAGGGCGAGCGTCCAAAAAGCCAGCGCGGCCTGGTAATGGCTGTGCAGCGGACGGCCGAGAATTTTTGGAATGAAGTAAAATGCCGACGCCAGCCCTGCAAAGCCGAGAAAAACTGTGTCGAAGTTACGCGCGTACCACCATGCAGTCGTGGCTTGCAGGACGCCGCGCGCCGGCACACACAGCAACAGGAGTGCGGCAGTGGAAAAAATCCACGGAAACCAAAAAAGCGAGCCCACCACAAACCATTGAGAGGGATAGAGTGGTCCCGGCTCCCGCTGGTGGAAAGTCAGCAACGCACACAGGCCAATCATGAGATAAGAAAGAAACAGAATGGGCGCGCACCAGGCTGGCATCTCAAAGCCCTCGAATCCAGTGCCGCCGCCGCAAAGTATAGCTCCCACTCCGAGAGTGACGGCGGTGTTCCAGAAAATCGCGCCGATGAAAACGATCGCAGGTCCAGCCAGCGTGGTGCGGCCCAGCCGGCACAACAACCAAAGACCAAGGCCCAAAGCGGACGGCACACCAAACCCGTACAGCAACGCGGCATTTTGGGCGGCATGGACGCGGCCGTAGCTCAAATATCCGTGCCCGGCAAGAAGTGTGGGAGCGTGAAAATTAAGCGAGGTTGTCAGCCCCAGCAGGGAGGCACACAGCAACCACAATATTGCGCCTGCAAAGAGCGTCAGCATACCCACCGGGCACGAGGCCGCTGACCCGACCTTCTGCGATTGAGACGAGGCCGGGGATATTATTGGCGCTGGTGAAACAGTCACGTTCATGGCCGGCGCAGCTCATTCATATACATTCTTCGGTGGCGGCGCCTTGGGAGGGAGGGCAAATTCCTTGGCGGCGCGGGCCATGAGATTGGAACGGGCGGCCAGCGGATCCTGCCATTCCTGCAGGACCAGTTCCTTGGCACGCTCGATCGGAACTCGGACAAATCCTTTAGGCTGGTCTTGCCAATCATATTTCTCGAGCAGCGGATCATTGGCCGTTTTGAAGTCGGCCAAAATCTGCATGCGTTCGGAGCCGCGCGTGGCCGCGATGGAAGGCGGCTGGGCGTAAAATTGCATAAAGTGAACCAGCAGCGCCACGATGAGAAAAGTCCCCAGCAGCCCGATCACATAAGCGCCGAGGCGTGTTTTTTGGGTGCAAGATTCCGAGTTCATTTGGCGCCTTCAGGCGTGACGGAGCCGCCGGCAGCGGGGGGAACGTAAACGCCCAGCGCTTCCGACATGCGCGGGTCTTTCAACGGATAAAGCGGGTGGCTGTTCAGGGCTACGATGAACACCTTCATCAGCACGCCGGTGAAGAACAGGACACAAGCGGCATCGACGAACAAACCGCCTGTGAGAATGGATTCCTTGTGCAGCGCAGGCATGATTTGAAATTCCAGATCAACAAAGTGCATCAGCCAGGCCCAAGCCACCAGCGGCAGCATTGTCACCAGCTTGAGTTTGAAGTCAATGCGCAGCAACATCAGGAACGGGACGAAGAAATGGCCGAAGATAATGACGTACTTGCCTACTGAATCCCAGGTCCCCTTCTCGCGCACAACGTACCAAAAGGTTTCCTCCGGCATGTTGGCATTCCAGATGATGAAGTATTGCGAGAAGTTGACGTAGGCCCAAAAAATAGTGAAGGCCAGAAAGAGCGAGCCGATCATGTAGTAAGTATTTTCTTTGATGAGGTCGCGCAAGGCCGTGGTCCGTTGCAGAACGAGCGTGATGACGTAAACGGTCGGCAGCGTGACCCACACCGAAGCTGCGAAGTAAGTGACGCCGTACATGGTCGAATACCAATCGCTCATCAGCCCTTTCATAAACAAAATGGCGGACATCGTCAGCGTAAGCGCGAAGAGCACGATGCCCGAGGCGGCGAAAAAGCGCATCCGCTTCGTGCATTCGACCGAGCCGGTTTCATCTTGACGCAAGGACCAATGGCGAAGACGGTTGGAATACAACCACCAAATTCCAAACATCACCGCCGCAGTGACGTAATATCCCGCGATCGTAAAGAGCGGATATTTGGCCGCCAGCGAATGGCCCGCATGCGCTAAAGTCATCCAGGGATAAATGGATTTGGCGGTGAAGGCAATCGGCAGGAACAAAATGAGCATTGTCGGAGCCAACAGACAGGCCATATGCTCGCACAGACGACGCGTAGGCACTGACCAACTGGCATCGAAGAGGTGATGCACCATGACCAGGAACCATCCACCCAGGCAAAGGCTGAGGGAAAACATGAAGGCCAGCAACCATGAGAAAGCAAATTGTTGCACGCCACCCAGAGCCAGGCCCGCCCCCGCGCCAATCACGCCGATGACGATAAGTATCACGGGCAGATTGCGCCACTTGGACAAATCCAACGCGGGCACTGACGTGGATGCAGAGTTGGAACTCATAGTCTATTTCTTAAACGGCGCGCGATCAGGTTCGGGCACGTCCTCGACCGTGGCCAGTTGGCTGCGTTGCAAAGCGCGCAAGTAAGCGATGATGGCCCAGCGGTCTTGGACCGTGACGTTGGCTCCGTAGCTGCCCATCAAATTTTTGCCGTACGTGATCGTGTTGAAAATCTCGCCGTCCGTCATGTCGATGAACTTTTGGTCATGGAAATTAGCCATGCCCACCATGCCGTATTTGCTGGTGATGCCTTTTCCGTCGCCGTCAGGCCCGTGGCAAGGCAGGCAATTGATCTGGTAACGCTGCTGTCCGCGATCCAGTAGTTGCCGCGTGATCGGCAGAGGATTCACGAGCACCCAATTGGTGGTTCCCGGCGGAGGCGTTCCCTGCAGTCGGCCGGTGTTGAATGGAGAATCTTCGTAAGGATAAACCGGTTTGCCATCGACCTTGAGTTCCTCGCCGTTGATGACGTAAGGTCCGCCGCGCGGGATCGTTCCAGCAGGAATGAGCCGCGAAGCATGTTGATCGGCAAAGAAATCGCTGGGCGTTTGCGGCCGAACTTTGTTTTGACGCACCATGTCGGGGAACAGTTCGATCGGCGGGCGGCGCGAGTGGCTGCCGCGAAACCCGCAAATGGCCACCACCGCGAAACACGTCAAAAAGAAAAGCAAGAGGAAGTAACGCATTATTCCTCCACCAATTCGATATGCTTGCTGCCCACGGATTCCAGCAGCCGGCGGGTTTCTTGTTCCGAGTACTTCGGATCGCTTGATTCAATCACCACAAAGAATCGATCGTGTGTGGCGAGGGCAAAGCGGCGGTTCTTCAAAAGCGGATGGTGCAGGCGCGGCAGGCGGTTCAAGAAAAGCATGCCCAGCAGCGCGCCAAAGGATCAGAACAGAATGGTCAATTCATACGAGGGCGGAAAAGCGGAGAATGGGCTGAACATCGGCTTGCCGCCAATGACAATGCGATAGTCGTAAGCGTTCATGAACCAGATCATCAACATGCCCGTGGTGTATCCCGTGCAACCGCCGATAAACGAAAACCAGCCGACTTTGGAGTTCTTGATGCCCATCGCGCCGTCCATGCCGTGAATGGGAAACGGCGTGAACACGTCCCATTGCCGATAACCTTGCTCCCGCACTTTCTCCGCTGCGTGCAGGATCGCGGCAGGCGTTTCGAATTCGGCCATGATGGCGAAAGAGGTTGGCATCAGTGTTTCTCTCCGACTTTGGCCCCGCCCAGCGGATGATGCGGGTCGGCTTGGGGCGTGACTCCCTTGACTTCGGCGATGGCGATCAATGGAATGTAACGGATGAACAACAAGAAGAACGTGAAGAATAATCCAAACGTCCCAAGGTATTGGCAAATGTCAACCCAGGTCGGGCTGTAGTAATTCCAGTTGGACGGAATAAACTCGCGGTGCAGCGAGATGTCCACGATGACGAACCGTTCAAACCACATCCCCACATTGACCAGAATCGAAAGCACAAAGACCCCGATCATGCAGGTGCGAACCTTCTTGAACCAAAAGAACTGCGGCACGACCACGTTGCAGATCACCATCGTCCAAAACGCCCACCAATAGGGTGCTGGGCGAATATGCATTAGCGGCGCGATGATGAAAGGATCGGCTGCGCGCGTTTGGAAAAATTGAAACCGCTCATAAGGATTGCCACTGTACCAAGCGATGAAAAACTCCATCGCGTAGGCGTAGCCGACAATCGAGCCGGTGGCCAAAGTGACCTTGCACATTAATTCCACATGGCGCACCCGGATGATTTCTTCCAGGTGCAACATTCTCCGTAACGGCACCAGCAATGTAAGCACCATGCCGAAGCCGGAATAAACCGCGCCCGCCACGAAGTAAGGCGGAAAGATAGTCGTGTGCCAGCCAGGCAATTGGGACACGGAGAAATCCAGCGACACGATGGAGTGGACCGAGAGCACCAGTGGCGTCGAAAGCCCGGCCAGAATCAAGTAGGCCTTTTCGTAATTGCTCCAGTGCCGGTTGGAACTCCGCCAACCCAGCGCGAACAAGCCGTAGCCGAATTTGCGAATCTTCGTCTTGGCCCGGTCGCGCATGACCGCCAGGTCGGGTATCAGCCCCATGTACCAAAAAAGTACTGACACCGTGAAATAGGTCGAGACGGCGAACACGTCCCACATCAGCGGGGAGCGGAATTGCGGCCAGATATTGTTGGAGTTGGGGATGGGGAAAAGCCACCAGCCCAACCAGATTCGCCCGATGTGAATCAGCGGAAAAATGCCGGCGCACATAACCGCGAAAATGGTCATGGCCTCGGCCGCACGGTTAATGGAAGTGCGCCAGCGCTGGCGCAACAGAAAGAGAATCGCCGAGATCAGCGTACCGGCGTGGCCGATGCCGATCCACCACACGAAATTGACGATGGCCCAGCCCCACATCACCGGATGTCCCAAGCCCCACACGCCCACGCCGGTGGACATCAAGTAGAGAATCATGGCGAAGCAGACCGTCATCATGGTGACGCTGATGGCAAAGCAAATCTTCCACCAACCAGGCGTTTCGCCTTCGATGACCCCGGCGATGCGATCGGAAAGCCAGCCCAGCCCGCGCTGATGAGCGACCAGAGGAACGCGCTCCAATTCCGCGGGCGGCCCTTGCACCTTGATGGCGGCCTGGTCGTCCATTAGCGCGCTCCTTTCTCGGCTGGCTCCTCGGAGTCTCCCTGTTCATTGAACGCGCCCTTGTTAAAGTCCTCGGTAGTGTAAGGCAACGAATGTTCTTTGTAATCGGGCATTTCCGGATTTGGGTTGCGCACCTTGGCCAGATAAGTAAGGCGCGGCTTGGTCAGCAGAAATTCCAAAACCTTGTAGGTCCGCTCTTGTTCCTTGGCCTTGCTCACGCTGCTGTCCGAGTCGGAAATATCGCCGAAGATAATCGCGCCGGCCGGGCACGCCTGCTGGCAGGCGGTTTTGGGCACGGTGCCTTCTTTCTCCGACAGGCGGATATGATCGCTGTCTCTCGCCTTTACCTTGGCCGCAATCTTGGCCTGCTCGATGCGCTGGAGGCAAAGGGTGCATTTTTCCATGACGCCCCGCATCCGGACCGTAACATCGGGATTCTTGACAAGCTTCGACAGTTGCCACTGGTCTTCGGGCAGATTGCCCTTGTCCGGGTTTTTGAGCCAGCGCATCAATTCCCATTCGCCGTCAGTTTCCGCCACCAGCGGGCTGCTGTACAAATGTTTATGATCGAGCGGGTGCCGGTTGTAATCAAAAAAGTTGAAGCGCCGGACTTTATACGGACAGTTGTTGGAACAATACCGCGTGCCCACGCACCGGTTGTAAGTCATCACGTTCAACCCCTCGTCATCGTGCGAAGTGGCGTTGACCGGACAAACGCTCTCGCATGGCGCCGACTCGCAATGCTGGCAGAGCATCGGCTGCGCGACCGCCTGCGGATCCTCCACCGGGCCGGCGTAATAGCGATCCAAACGAATCCAGTGCATCTCGCGGCTCTTGCCGACCATTTCTTTGCCGACAATCGGGATGTTGTTCTCGCTTTGGCAAGCGATCATGCACGCCGAGCAACCCACGCAACGATTAAGATCGATCGACATGCCCCACTGATGCATGGCGTGCGCCTTGGTTTTATCCAGCGGATTCGGATAAAGAGGCGACACAACAGGTCTGCCTTCTGCATCCGTCGGCTCTTCCGGTTTCATCCTTTGAGCAAAGTTCGGATTCTTGCGGTATTGCTCCAAGCTGGTCTCGCGCACGACAGGGCGGCCTTCCATGCTCCAGTGGCTTTGGGTGGTAGCCAATTCGTAGCTGTTATCGCCCGTGTCTTTCACGCTCGCACCCGACGCGTAATACAAATTGTCGCTGACACGGAGTTTGTAAGCGTTAAACCCGGCGCCCGTTCCGACTCGGCCGGTCTTCTCCCGTCCGTAACCGAGCGCCAAACCCACTGTGTGATCAGCCATGCCCGGCTGGATCCAAACCGGCCCGCTGATCGTGCGCCCGTTTAAGGTGACCTCGACCTGGTAGTTGAAAAACTTCTGATTCTGGGCGTTGCGATCGGTGAATACGCCCAATTCCTTGGCGGTGGCCGGACTGATCAAAACCGCGTTGTCCCACGTTAACTTCGTGATCGGATCGGGCAATTCCTGCAACCAACCATTGTTATTGTTCCGGCCATCGTCCATTTTGGAATCGCGATAAAAAACGACCTCCAAGCTTTCCTTGCTCGCCGCCGGGGCGGCCTTCAATCCGCCGATGGCTTGTTTAAACACAGACGGGTCGTGTTGCACGCTGACGGCGCTGGAGGCGCTGCCGGCCAAAAATCCGTCGTGTAGAAACTTCCGCCAATTATTTTCGTCGTCACCGCCAACGGCGCGGAAAGTTTCCCGAACAATCTCGTAAGGACTGCTCGGCGTGAGACCGCCGATCAACGCCAGCACTTCGAGTTCTGTGATGCCACCAAACAACGGCTCAATCAGCGGTTGAATCGGGACGTAGGTTCCGTCGGCCGTGCGGCCGTCGCCCCAGGACTCCAGGTAGTGAGCCATTGGCAAGTCCCACTGGGAATCGGAGTGCGTGGTCGCGTTCCAAGAAGTCTCGTCCTGGTAATAACCCAGGCGGATGACCGTCTTGGCCTTGGCCTGCGCTTGCGGCCAGTTCAAATCAACAGGCGCGTTGTAGTTGGGATTGCAGGCCAGGATGACCAGAGTTTGCACTTGGCCTCCGTTGAGCGCCGTCGCCAACTCAGCCAACGTGCCTTCCTTGGATGCTGCCGTTTGATGAAACTCGACCGTGTGCCCAACCGCGCCCAACGCTTCGTTGATGGCCACGACCAGGAGGTGCGCCGCCAGCGGCAATCGATACCCTCCCAGCACCAAGCTCTTGCCGGCATTAGCTTTGAGATCTTTGGCGCATTCTGTAATCCACGCGTCATGCGGCTGCGCCGGCGCAGCCAGTTCGTTGAGCCTTGCATCGACGTCCGACGGGCTGAGCACGTTGATCGCCAATCGGGCCAGCACGGCCACGACCATGCCTGGCGTCACGCGCAAACGATGATCCGCATTGAGTCCGGTCAGTGTGAAAAGACTTTCCACCGCGTAGAGGCGGCTGAGCGAATCGTCCTTGCTGTCCAGCGTCCTCCCTTTAGCGAAGTCTCGGATGTTCGCGTAAGCATTATCCTCGCTCCCGATGAAATCGCAATCCGCGCAAAAGATCACCGACGCTTGATCCAATTTGTAAAATGGTTCAACCGGCACACTGTAGGCCAGCGATGCCGCCGCGCGCCCCAAATCCAGATCGACCGGCTCAAAGACATGCCAGCGCGCCGCCGGGAACTTCGCGGCAACTGCCTGTTGCAAGCGGGCGCGGGACGGCGAATCATTCTGTTCGAGCAGGAAAGCCAAGCCGCTGCCGTCGCCGAGCGTCTTGCTTAAGCCGGATAAATAATCAAGCGCCGCACTCTTGTGTTCACCGGCGCCGTTGTGAGCGCAACGCATGGCGCGGTCCGGGTCGTAGAGGCTCAGCAAGGACGCTTGCGCCAAATGATCCGTGCCTCCATTGCTGCCGGGCAAATCTGGATTGCCCTCGATCTTGGTTGGCCGGCCGTCGTTGGATTTGACCACCAACGGGGTGGCTTTGCGTCGCGTGGTTACGGCGGTAGCAAAGTATTGCGGGACGCCGTGAACGTAATTCTCCGGCATCTTGGCAAACGGATAAATGTGCTCCACCGGGCGCCGACAACCCGTCGTCCCCAATCCCGCCAGCAAGAACGAAGCGGACATGAGCTTGACAAAATTGCGTCGGGAAACGGGATCGGTGCATTCGCTCGCGCCCGATGGAAATTCCCGTTCCACCCATTGGCGAAACTCCGGCGTCTCGGCCAGTTGGTCCAGACTGCGCCAATACTTTGGTCCAGTCTCAGGTTCGGTGCAGATGGGCGGAATTGTTTTCATCGATGACAGGTCGAACAATTTTGCAGCGACTGCACGTTCCAATCGTGGATAATTTTAGTGCCATTCTCCAATTGTTTGGCGGCCAGGTTGCGAGGATCATCCGTCGGCTTCCAATCCAAATCGGTGATCTTGTCAAGCGGACGCAAGCGCATGGCGGGATCGCGATGGCAATCCAGGCAATACGACATGCTCAAAGGCTTGGCGTGATAAACCTCATCCATGTCATTAATCTGCCCGTGACACTCCACGCAACTGACGCCGCGATTGACGTGAACCGAATGGTTGAAATAGACGTAATCGGGCATCTTGTGAATCTGCACCCACTCGATGGGCCGTCCCGTCGCTCCGCTGTCGCGAACGACCGCCAAACGCGGATCGTCCTTGAGCACCTGGCTGTGGCAATTCAAACAGACCGATGTCGCAGGAATATTGGAATACCAGGATTTTTCCACTGCGTTATGGCAATAGCGGCAATCCAGGCCCAACTGTTTGACGTGGACGCTGTGCGGAAAAGCCACCGGTTGAATGGGCTTGTAACCCACGCGTGTGTAGGCGGGCGTGAAATAATAGGTGACACCGGCGGTCACGGCTGTCCCCACCAGCAGCGCGCCAATGATAATTTGGCGCGGGAGCCGGTTCGTCCACTTTGGAAAAATATCGGACATCTCAGCGCGTAATTCTCGTCGTCAAAGCCATAGTCCAATTATTCAAGCGCGGCGATTTTTCTTGCCGCGGCCATTCTCGTCAACCTTTTTCGTCTTTTGCCGCTACGAACGGCATAAGCCAAACTTGCGACTTCTTAGGCCGAAGGATAAGCAATCCTTTTAGTTGGCCGGCCTTTGTTTAAGGAGTTCCGGGGCGGCTGGCAAGCGAGTTTGTGAAATTTTTCACGAATTAGGCGCGAGTAATCCTTGGCATTAGCGCGCATGAATCTGCGTTGCCTCCCACCTGCCCTGCCCCACAACCACTAAAGTCTGCAATTTGCCGACAGGATTATGCTGCGTAAGTTCACCGTCTGCGGGTCGCCAGGCAAGTTTGCCTTTGACTTTCGGCGGACACCGAAGATTTTAAATTCGGGCGGCCTTTAGGTCGCCGGAAACCGAAACTCATGCCGGCTCCGTCAACTAGCATCCAATCCAGCCGCGAGTACTCTTCGTGGGAACTCGTCAGGCGCCTGCTCGCCATCGCCTGGCGGTACCGCACCAACTTTTTGCTTTTGGTCGGGCTGAGCCTTGTGATGCTGCTCTTGGCGCTGTTGGGCTTGCAGTTGTTAGGGTTGGTAATTGATGTCATACGCCACGCGCTGGACAACTCAGTGCAAGCGCCGCGTTATCCCTTCGGCTGGACATCACCGGCTACTTGGACGGCGGTGCAAATTGTCACTGCCCTTTCCCTCGCCATCGTGGTGCAAGCAGTGCTGCGAGCCGTTTTGACTTATTACTATAACTTGACGACAGCGCGATTGACCCAGGCCGACATTGTGCCGGATTTGCGTGACAGACTCTACGCGCGCTTACAGCGGCTGAGCTTCCGCTTTTTTGACGTGCATGGATCCAGCTCGATTTTCAACCGCGTCACCGGCGATGTGCAGAACACGCGCTTGTTTGTCGATGGCGTGTTGTTGCAGGGGTTGAACATGCTGCTGACTTTGGGAGCGTATGTCATCTTCATGTGGCGCATTCAGCCGGGCCTAACGGTGGCTTGCCTGTGGGTCGCCATTCCGTTGTGGTGGGTGACCTATTATTATTCCCGGCGTCTGCGCCCGGCTTATTTGCGGAACCGTGAGTTATCCGACGACTTGGTGCAATTGTTCACCGAGAGCGTCCGCGGCATGCAGACGATCAAAGGATTCGCCGCCGAACGGCATCAAGTCCGCCGTTTTGCGGAAGCCAACGGACAGGTTTCGTCGCAGCAACGACGTATTTTTCGGGACCTCTCCATTTTCACTCCGCTCACGCAATTCCTCTCGCAAGTCAGCCTGGTGATTCTCTTCGCCTACGGAGGCTGGCTGTATCTCAAAGGTGAAATTCCGTTGGGCACAGGCCTGGTGGTGTTCGCCGGCCTGCTGCAACAGTTCAATGCGCAAGTGGCCAATATCTCCACCATCGCCAATTCGGTACAGCAAAGTCTGGCCGCGGCCCGGCGTGTCTTCGAGGTGCTCGATATGCCGCTCGGCGTGGAGAGTAAACCGCACGCCATCATCCCCAAAAGGCTGACCGGTCGAATCACGTTTGACGCGGTGACTTTTGGCTACACGCCGGAACAACCGGTTCTGCATGAGGTTTCGTTTGAAGCTGAACCTGGGCAAGTCGTCGGCATTTTCGGCATGACAGGATCGGGCAAGAGCACGGTGTTGAGTTTGATCCCTCGCTTTTATGATCCGCAACGCGGGCGCGTGACGGCCGACGGCTTGGATTTGCGAGAGTTGGACTTGGACGCTTTTCGCCGGCAAGTCGGCATCGTGTATCAGGAGAGCTTTCTCTTTTCCAACACCGTCAGCGCCAATATTGCCTTTGGCCATCCTCACGCCTCGCAGGAACGGATCGAGCACGCGGCAAGGACGGCCTGCGCCCATGATTTCATCTTGGCGTTGCCCAAAGGCTACGCGACGGTGCTCGGAGAGTCTGGCGTGGACCTTTCCGGTGGACAACGGCAACGGCTGGCCCTGGCGCGGGCCTTATTACTCGAACCGCCGATTCTGATCCTGGACGACCCGACCGCCTCAGTTGACTCCAAGACCGAGCATGAAATCGTTACTGCCTTGCGCGCGGCAATGGTTAGCCGCACGACTTTTGTCGTTTCCAGCCGGCTGAGTTTACTGCGCCGGGCCGATGTTATTCTTGTCTTGGAGAACGGACGATTGACCCAATGCGGCACGCACGATCAATTGGCCCATAAGCCTGGTCCGTACCACGCCACAGCCCTGCTCCAATTGATGGACCTGGGCGAGGCCGAAGGAGACGCGGCATGAGCGCTACGCCCCCGCCGCCGACCAGTTCTCCCCCCTCACCGCCGCCGCCACAAGGCAGGACCGATGACGAGCGCGAGGCGATCACGTATTATCAGGAGCAGGAGGATGGCGAGGCCGGCCAGGCGCCCTTGCAATGGTCGCTGGTGCGCCGCATTTTCAGCTACACGCTGCCCTACGCCTCGCGGCGCAACTGGCTTTTCGTCTTGACGCTGCTGCGAGGCATCCAGTTGCCGGCCATGGCCTGGCTGATTGGCGAAACCATCAATGGACCGATCGCAGGACGAGACTGGCGTGGCATCCAATGGTACGCTGCGGGCTATCTCGCCTTGACGCTGGCCATGGTCCTTACGCTGCACTTCCGCCAGCGTTTCGCCTTGGAATTGGGCGAAGCGGTGGTGCATGACATGCGCCGGGACTTGTTCGACAAACTGATGACTCTGCCGATGTCCTTCTTCAATCAGACAAAATTCGGGCGCATCATCAGCCGGCTTACCTCTGATATTGACAGCATTCGTGTAGGCGTGCAGGACGTGTCCTTTGTGCTTGCCGTGCAAGCGATGCAGATGGGTGTCTCCGCGGCCTTGATGGCGTGGTACGATTGGAAACTTTTTGCCGTCATGCTGCTGCTCGCACCGGCCATCTGGGTCATCAACGAACATTACCGGCACGTCATGGCGGCGCGACTGCGCAAAGTGCAGCAATCATGGAGCCGGCTTTCTTCCACGCTGGGGGAATCTCTCGGCGGCATCCGCGTCACGCAAGCCTTCGTGCGGCACGACATCAACGCCGGTTTTTTTCGCAAGCTGGTCAATGTGCATGGCGACAATAACGTCGGTCTCGCGCGTGCTTCGGCGGTGTTCGTGCCGCTTCTGCAAATGAAGAGCCAATTGTTTCTAGGAGTGATGGCGCTGCTGGGCGGCTATGGAGCCTTGCGATGGCAAGGTTGGGCTCACATGGAAGTCGGCGACTTGGTTATGTTTTTCTTTCTGGCCAATCTGTTCTTCGAACCGGTGCAGGTCATGGGCGACCGCTACAACCAGGCCCTCACCGCCATGGCCGGAGCCGAACGCCTCTACCGGCTGATGGACCAGGAACCAGCCTGGCGCGACGCGCCCACGGCTAAGCCGTTGCCGCCCGTGCGCGGACGGGTCGAATTTCAAGCCGTGCATTTTGAATACCAGCCCGGACGGCCAGTCCTAACGGACATCTCCTTTGTGGCCGAACCGGGACAGACCATCGCGCTAGTTGGACACACCGGCAGCGGCAAGACGACTATCGCCGCGCTCTTGCAAAAACTCTATCTGCCGGCACAGGGACGAGTTTTGTTGGACGGTTTTGATCTTCTTGACATCACCGGCGCTTCGCTGCACGCGCAGATGGGCGGCGTGCAGCAAAACAATTTTCTCTTCTCCGGTTCGGTCATCGACAACATCCGCTTCGCGCGCCCCGAGGCGACGGAGGCCGATGTGCGCCACACGTTGCAAACGCTCGATTGCCTGGATATGATCGAGGCGCTGTCGGATGGATTGAATCACCAGGTCGGCCAGCAGAGCGCCGCTCTCTCGCTAGGTCAGCGGCAATTGATCTGTTTCGCCCGCGCCATGCTGGCCGATCCGCGCATTGTGGTGTTGGATGAGGCGACCAGCGCCATCGACACGGTGACCGAGACCCGCCTCCAACGAGCCTTGGAAATATTGCTGCGCGGACGCACGGCCTTCGTGGTGGCGCACCGCTTGAGCACGATTCGCCAATCGGACCTGGTGCTGGTATTGGACCGCGGACACATCGTGGAGCGCGGGACGCACCAAAGCTTGCTGCGTGACGACGGCGTCTATGCACGTCTGCACCGGGAGTTCATCGGCGCCAATGATTGACTGTGTTCCGGGCTTCAGCTCCTAATCTTAACCTCGTTCGTTGGGTTGGAGAACGAAGATTGGGAATAAGATTAGGAAAAAAACCAAAACATGGCACGCAGCCACAGTTGATAAAATCTTGATCTTGGCCGGACGTGCCCCTAGTTTTGAATGCCATGATGCTCGCCTAATGCAATGATCGTTGCTGGTACCACGCGACGACCCCGCAACGTCGATGTCCCCCGCGCCGCAGCGATTCTGTACGGCGATTGGGGCACCAGCAAGGCTTACGTCATCGGGCTGGCCTTTGCCGTTGGCGGCTACAGTTCCTTTTGGCTCATCGCGGCCATGTGCTTGCTCACCGCCTTGGTAGGCGTCAATTACATGGCCATCTGCAAGCATTATCCCGACGGCGGCGGCGTCTATGCCAGCGTGCGGCACCGGTCGGAAATCATCTCCATTGTTGGGGCGTTCCTGTTGATTGCCGATTATATCGTCACCGCGGCCATTAGCGCGCTCTCGGCGTTCGAATACTTTGGAGTGTCCAATCCGGAGTATTTCGCAGCGGCCGCCATTGTCATCATTGGGCTGCTCAACATCTTCGGACCACGGCACACCGGCGGTTTGGCGTTTCTAGTCTCAGTCCCGACGGCGGTGGTGGTTCTGCTGCTGGGGATATTATGCCTTCCACACCTTGGGGAGGCAGTGCGTCACTTGCAACCTTTGACCGGAGGATTCGCCAAGAATTGGAAAGGCTTTGTCGGCGTGGTGCTCGCCTTGTCCGGCGTTGAGGCCATCGCCAATTCGACGGGTGTGATGAAATTGAATCGGGACGCGACCGACGCCAATCCGAATGTTTGCAAAACCTCCACCCCGGCGATTCTTTGGGTCATGCTCGAAGTCTGCATCTTCACTGCCCTGCTTAGCCTGGGCATGCACGCTTTGTCCGGCTTGGCCATCAACTCCGCGGACGTGGTCCATCCTGACGTGGACGCCCCAGGCAATCCGGGCGTCCGGGATTACATGCTGCGCTACATGGGGCAGGTGTTTGTGGGCGGCGCTTTTGGGCCGGCGGCCGGGCACGTGGCGCGTTGGATTGTGAGCATTGTTTTTGGGCTCTTACTTCTCTCTGCTGTCAACACTGCGATCGTGGCGCTCATCGGCATTTCGTTTTTGATGTCGCGCGACGGCGAATTGCCGCCGCAATTTCAAAAGCTCAACCAATTCGGCGTGCCCAATTTGGGGTTGATCGTGGCCACCGTCATTCCAGCGCTCCTAGTGATGGCGGTTAGTGATATGAGCGGGCTGGCGGATCTTTACGCAGTGGGAGTGGTTGGAGCCATTGCCACCAACCTGGGCGCGTGCAGCACTGACAAGAAGTTGCACTTGTTGACATGGGAACGAGTGATCATGTTTGTCACTTTCCTCATAATGGTGGCGATTGAACTTTCCCTTTTTGTGGACAAGCGATCGGCCCTGATCTTCGCCGGCTCCGTGCTACTCGTAGGGCTGCTCTTGCGCGGTCTGGCGGCCGAGTTCTCCAGCCGGCAAAAGGCTGCGCTGGCTGCGGCCACTCCTCCTCCCGTCCTCGCCCCAGCCGCGCCAATGAAATTCAACATGGAAAAAGTGGACGGCGCTCCGATCATGTGCGCCGTGCGGGGGTTGGGCAGGACGTTGGATTACGCCATCGGGGAAGCGAAAGAGACGCGCCGGCCTCTTTACCTGCTTTTCGTGCGGACGCTGCCGGTATTGACCGAACAGGATTACAAAAAGAAATGGCAGGATGATGAGCAGGCGCGGGAAGTGTTTCTGGCCGCAAAAAGCAAGGCCAACGGGCACCCGGTTTTTCCGTGTTACGCGGTGAGCGATTCAGTGGCAGACACCATTGTTGACATCGCGGCCACGATGGGGGCGTCCTCATTGATTCTCGGTGCGCCGGAGCGCAAAGGCCT